>DRHS01000176.1 GCA_011053095.1 Bacteroides sp. | reverse complement strand
GTATATACCAGGCATGGGGTAATTCACTATTGTATTCCCAATCTGCCATCAAGGGTTGCCCGCACAGCCTCAATTGCAATCAGTAATGTATTTGCCCCTCTTTTAATGAAAATGGGTGAGGCCGGGGGACTAAAACAATTTCTCAGGGAAGATATGGGGGTCAGAAACGGAGTATATATATACAACGGAATACTCACAAATAATTTTATCGGCCAACATTTCGATATTCCTTCAAAGGATATTGATCTGTTTTTGACCGCATTTTAAAGGAGTAAAGAATGAGAAAGATTAGTGTAGTTCTTGTGGGACTGGTATTGCTCAGTTCGTCTTGCAAGAAGAAGGAGGAGGCTCCGCAGTACAGTGGAGAGATTCAGCTCAGTTCTGAGATTCTTCAATCGGATGAGCCACATTTTTACGGGTTCTCATTTGAAACCGGGAAAATATCTCTATACACACTATCTGATGCATTGGCGGATTTGACTGCGATCCATTTGATTTTTGGTGAGAACTTTTCAGTTGATCTGTACGGTTCCGATGAAATGGAGGCATTCCATAAAAACGGATTATTTTCAACCGCTGCCGAGGCAGAAACGTTTTTTACGAATTACAAAGAGGTTCTCGCTCAGGAATTCATATTTTCTGCTACGGATATTAAGGAAAACGAGATTTGGACTGTGCAAACCGGAAAAAAACATTTTGCGAAGATTTGGATAAAAAAAATTACCTGGCAAACAGCCAGCCATTCAGACTTTGCAATCATCAGTATACAGTACGAATATCAACCTGACGGCAGCCGGAACTTTGATTGAGGGTGCTATTAGAAATTCGCCCTGACCTGTAGTCCACCTGTATGAATCACATCCTGGTTTTCAGAGACCCTGCCTGAATATTCCAGGTTCAATTCGATACCCCCGGTTATACTTCTCTGGAAGAGTACAGTCCATGTACCGTTATGGCCGGGCAACAGTCCCTGAAGCATTTCATATCCAACGGGGGAATTGGGATCATCGTTATAGGCAAGGTGCACATAGTTGACCCGTGCGGTAAGTATCCCTTTATTGACAATGCTGTATCGCAATTCGGTTCCAAGATTATGTTCATCCGACTCCTGGACATCCAATCTGTTTACCTGTGACCTGAATCCATAATCTGCCACCAACCTCAGGGTCATGCTGAGCTGCACCTGGGCACTAAGCTTATTATATATAAAATCAATATCATAATCTTTTGTGGAAAGAAACTCCGAGCTGAAAGTCTTTTCGCCGGAATCAAACTGGTTGATCAGAGAAATGTTGTCAGCCAGGCTCAGTCTGCCACGCAACCCGTGGCTGATATTGGTACGTGTGTCTGCTCCGTTTGAAAACTGGCCGCGGTTCATATTTCGCTGGTAAATATAATCTGCCCCGAATACCTTGCCGGTCTTATTGAATGAGAGGTTGTTCCGGATAGAGGTTGCCAGGTTCAGCAGATCCGGATCTTTCAGGTTAATTAAAAATGGATTAAGGTTTTTAAGGATGTCACCGGAGGAGTTCTTCCGGTTGATCCGGTAAGCAAACTGGTTTGAGAACAGTGCGAGTCTTTTGTAGAGACCATCCCTTGTCTTCCAGATCCGGGCAGGATTAAGGTTGATCGTCTGATTGAACTGTGTGGAATAAACTGCAATAAAATCACTTGAAGGAAAGAAAATACGGATGTACCTGGCCTCATCCTTAAACTGGGCAACTTCAAACTCGTCCAGTTCCTTGAGTCCATTCTGATTATAATCGATCCACCTGTACACTCCCTGTCCGGGAGCGACTTCCAGATAGACATACTCCCGGCTTGTTTCGAGTCCCGAGCCAATCTCATAGAAGGTTGTTGTCGTAATGGCCCCTTTTACAAGCTGCATTCCGTGCTCAATCCTCCCTGTCAGGTTGCGTTCGGGTTTAGTGAGGGAAAGGGCTGTATCCTGAACTGTCAGTTCACGGTAGGTAAGAGTGGATTGCAGACGGTTATTGGGATTTTTCAGGAAGGCTGCACCAATGCTAAGGTCCTGTCCCCTGTTCGCATACTCAAGCGAATTATTTGCAGGCAGATAATCCTTACGGTTGCGGTAGGAAATAAATCCCCTGTTCAAAATACTATCCGGCTGGGTAAGGAAAACCTCCCATTCCTGAAAGGCAAAGCTGTTCAGCATCAGGCTGTCGGTGGATTTCTCCTTCCATTGGTTATTCTCTGCTTCTTCCCGTATCCCCAGGACCAGGAATTTGAAATGCCGTGCGAGCGATATTCGGTGTCTGAGGAAACGTGTTTTCGAACCAGGATCGTCTGAATTCATAAGGCTTCCATCTATATTCAGTTCAAATCCGGCATGCTTGAGATTCCCAGCAAGGGTGTTCCGGAATCCTTCAAACTGGTTATCCTGGTTCAGAAATTCAGACTGGAAATTCATATACCCAGCCTGCCGTTCATAAAAAAGCAATCCAAAGCTGGCAATATTTTCCTGCTTCAGGGTATTGTCATTGATTAGATTCCAGTCCCTCGAAAACTCCACACTCCTGAATCTTTCAATTGGATTGAAATTCTTGCTTACATGACGAAAACCTGCCACACCCCTTAGCCGGATCCTGGCTGTATCAGCCCTTAGCATATCCTGTACAATACCAAAGTTCATGGCATATCCGAGATTTTCATCCTCATCCAGTGCCGAGAAAGTATTCAGGTCATTATTACTAATTGCAAGTTCGAAGCTTGCCTTTGTCAGGGAGGTAATGGATTGGGTGCCCCCAAAAGATACCACCTGTTTTTTCTTGGGTGTAACAAGCAGGATAATGGGTTCATAACTGCCCTGTTTTTCGCTATTTACCGATGCCACCCATTGATAGACCTTGCCGTTTGCCGCTGAATTTATGGGCTCGTAACTACCACTGCCCTCACCTACAAAACTGAATGAAAGCCGGTACACAGCGGCTGAGGAGTCGTTGGAGTGCACATAAACATCCGGATATGTGATGGCTCCGACAAGGCTGTCTGTTTTACGGTACAAAACTTCTTCGGAATTGTAGCCCACGCTGTCAATACTTGGGACAACTGCATTTTCGATATCATTTCCGATGCCGGACAGATATTTCTTTTCGTCGTCAGAAAGATCTTGCTGAAGCGTCTGGTTTTTATCGTCCTGTTCCGAATAGACATTCAGGTAAAAGGAGCCTTTGTCGGTCTTGAATTCATTGCTGGTATAAACCAGGAACCTTGCGTAGTTTTGTTCCGAATATTCAAATTCAACGATGATCCGTTTGTCCTTTGTTATTGGTTGCCTTGGAGTAAAGCTTACCTCTGCATTGTTATAATCGATGGTATAATCACGGTCTATTCCCCTGCTGAGAAGCCGTCCGTCGATGTAAACCCTTTCCGATCCCGCAAGGACAACTATAAACTGTTCATGATTTGCTCCCTGCAATTTATAGGGACCCTGGTTCCCCTCTATCCCAAGTAAAGAATTACGTGTGAATTTTCCTTTGGAGATAGCTCCGCTGACTGTTGTACTGAAGTTATCGTCCGTATTGCCAAGTTTGAAATCTCCCTTGAAACGTGCTCCCTTTGCCCTTTTATAGAAGTCTGTAAAGATCCCGGGGGACCCCTGCAGTTCAAAATCCCCTCCTGTCAGTGAAAGATGTTCATTAAATACTTCAATGTAGACCTTGTCAAATTCTGAGATCTGCTGGGAATAGCCCTCCGGCTGTATGGGTATATTGTTATCGGACAATGCCGCAACAATGTTAAGATTGTCACTCAGTTTCCCGGTAAGCTGAAGGTTGAGGTTTGAATTAACAACAACATCCTGGCTGTTACCGAAAGTTATTCCGCGCGAGAGACTTCCCCTTTTGTTGAGATCTGAATAGGAATAGTAGGCTCCTGTGGGCAGATCCTCCGAGCTGATGCGGAAGGGATCGCTTGCCTGTCCGCTATGTTTTTCCTGAAGGTTTGAGGGGTTCTTATGGTAATAGGGAATGAATATTTCGGGTGCCAGGACCCTGTACCTGATTGTGATTTGGCTGTTAAGCAATGCAGGGTCCACCACCAGTGATCCTTCAGCAGGAAGGATCTGGTATAGGCTGTCCGGGATTAAGTCCTGTTGCTGATCGAATAGAAAAACTGAACCGGGCATGATGGGAAGGGTGTCAAGCAAGACCGTATCGGAGCTTACACCCACCGTTTTTGTCCGCCGTGAAGATAGTTCCTGGGCAGAGGTGGCCAGGTTCAGGAACAGTAAAATGGCTATGATGATCCTACGAAGCATGCATTAATAATGAACAGAAAAAGCCACTAAAAATTGCATGAAGGTTTGGGGTCATGTACAGAGCAGGTCCTAGAGATTAGGGATCTTTTCAAACGGGACATAATCTCTTGGATCCCATTTTAGGTCTTCTGAATGGTGGATCAACTTTTCAAGAAGGACCCCATGCTTACCGTGGGGTAAATGTTCAAGATCAATTTTAGTCCGTAACCCAAGCTGCAGACTCTTTCAAGTCTGATAACCTGCATTGTGGGATCCCGGCCAGTCCCACCCATATCATTCTGAGTGCCAGATTTATTCCGGCGAAAGAAAATGACTCTCTGAACTGAAAACCAAAATTAATTATGTGTTTGTCCAGGGTAAACAATACAAGTAGTATTACTCCGGAAATAAGCAGTTCAGGCATATAGCTGTTGTTCTGTACATCCCTTAACCAATCCGGGACAGGATTTGAAGATTTTTGATTCATAAAGAAGAATGAGTAGTATGTTTGAGTTGGGGGACAAAGCCATCATCTATGTTATTAATCATTTTATCTCTGCCATGAAAACTCTAATTTCGAGGACAGAAATTTGAATGAAATTGTATGGAAAGAATTCTCATTATCGGGGCAGCCGGACAGATAGGTTCGGAGCTGACAATTGAGCTGCGTAAGCGGTATGGAAGCGATCACGTTTTTGCGACTGATATCAAAGAAGCAAGTCCGGATATCATGATTGGCGGTCCCTTTGAGTTGCTGGATGTAATGGATGACAAGCGCCTGATCCACTTTGTGATCCGGCATAAGATCACACAGATCTACCACCTGGCGGCGGTGCTTTCAGGTAATGCAGAGAAACTGCCCATTCAGGCCTGGCATATTAATATGAACAGCATGATGAATATTCTTGAAGTGGCCAAAATGGTTGATGAGGTTAAAAAAATATTCTGGCCCAGTTCAATTGCTGTTTTCGGTCCCACGACCCCAAGAATAAACACTCCGCAGCTGACCGTCATGGAACCTACTACAGTTTACGGGATCAGCAAGCTGGCGGGGGAGCGCTGGTGCGAATATTATTATAACAAATATGATATCGATGTACGGAGTATTCGGTACCCGGGACTGATAAGTTATAAGACAGAGGCAGGAGGGGGGACGACCGACTATGCCGTAGAGATTTACTATTCAGCTGTAAAAAACGGATCCTATGATTGTTTTCTGACCCAGGATACCGCCCTTCCTCTATTGTTCATGCCGGATGCCATAAAAGCCACAGTAGACCTGATGGAGGCAGAGCCTTCAAGTCTCTCGGTACGAAGCGCTTATAACATTGGCGGCTTGAGCATTAAACCTTCGGAGATCCATGCTGAGATAGTAAAGCATATACCGGAATTCAGTATCAGCTATACTCCGGACTTCAGGCAATCAATCGCAGACACCTGGCCCCAGAGTATTGATGATAGTATTTCAGCGAGGGACTGGGGGTGCTCATACCAATATAACCTGGAAAGTATGACCGAGATAATGCTGGAAGAAATCAGAAAAAAACTCAACCTGGAAATATTAAGATAAGTTCAAAACCAAAATAGCATGTACGGGAAAATCAAAGATCATTTGCAAAAAGAACTGGAGTCTATCAAGGAAGCTGGACTTTATAAAGACGAAAGGATAATAACAACCGCACAGGATGCTGAAATCACTGTGTCAACCGGCGAAAAAGTATTGAACTTCTGTGCCAATAATTACCTGGGACTCTCAAACCATCCTGCTTTGATACAGGCGGCCAAGGATGCAATGGACAGCCATGGATTCGGAATGTCTTCAGTTCGTTTTATATGCGGAACCCAGGATCTTCATAAGGAACTTGAGCAACAGATTGCTGATTATTTCGGAACCGAGGACACGATTCTATATGCAGCTTGTTTTGATGCAAACGGGGGAGTCTTTGAACCTATACTTACAGCAGAAGATGCTATTATTTCAGATTCTTTGAACCATGCCTCAATTATTGACGGAGTAAGGCTTTGCAAGGCCCAGCGATACCGTTACAAGAATGCTGATATGGAAGACCTTGAAAAACAGCTCAGTGAAGCACAAGCTCAGAGGTTCAGAATAATTGTGACGGATGGTGTCTTCTCGATGGACGGTAATGTTGCCCCGATGGACCGCATTGTAGATATGGCTGAGAAGTATGATGCTATGATAATGGTGGATGAATGCCATTCGGCAGGTGTTGTAGGGGAAACCGGAAGGGGGGTAACCGAGTTATTTGATATCCGGGGAAAGGTTGATATCATTACAGGAACCCTGGGAAAAGCTTTTGGCGGGGCCATTGGTGGCTTTACAACTGGCAGGTCGGAGGTTATTGACATGCTTCGACAGCGTTCACGTCCCTATCTGTTTTCCAATTCTCTTCCTCCCTCAATCGTCAATGCCGGAATTGAAATGTTCAGAATGATGGGTCAGACCAACGAACTTCAGGACAAACTCCATCATAATGCGGAGTACTTTTATGAGAAGATGAGTGCTGCAGGTTTTGATCTCAAACCTACCAAATCTGCCATTGTACCAATAATGCTGTACGATGCAAAACTTTCACAGGATTTTGCATCGAAGCTTCTGGATGAGGGTATTTACGTGATTGGTTTCTATTATCCGGTTGTTCCCAAAGGTGAGGCCCGTATTCGTGTTCAGCTATCCGCTGCCCACAGTGACGATCATCTTGACAAAGCCGTCTCGGCCTTCGTCAAAGTAGGAAAAGAACTGGGGGTTTTAAAATAAGTATACTGATTTGTCTATTCTACCCACATTTTGAAGATCCGCAGCTGGTGCAGATCAGGCATCCTTCCTGGTAAATGAGACTTGAGGAGCCGCATTCCTGGCATTTTTGTTTGTTTTTTGCCTTGGTGCCATCCGGAATATATTTCTTGAGGGTACGTTCAACACCGGCTTTCCAGGTATTGATTGATTCGCTGTCAAGCCTAAGTGAGGATACAAGGTTAACCACATCGGGTAAAGCCATGCCATGCCTCAGGACACTTGAGATGAGCTTGGCATAGTTCCAGAATTCCGGGTCAAAGATATGTGATAGGCCTCCCAGGGTATTCTTATACCCGTATTTGTCTATATACTCAAAATCATAACGGCTTACACCTTCATCATCTTTGTTTTTGATAATGGTACCCTTGGTAATGCTTTTGGGCAGTGGAAACATTTCCTCATCTTCTATACCTGTGAAGATCTCGTAAGGCTCCCCGTCTCTTAATCCTACAAATGCAACCCACTTTTCATCACTATTGTTAAAACGGAGGATCTCTGCTTCAAGAGCCTTTGGACGTTTGTATTTTTGTGCTTCCTCCTTGCTATCATCTTTAAGGAGGACTCCGGTGCGCGATCCGTCACGGTAGACTGTACATCCCTTGCAGCCATTTTTCCAGGCAGTAACGTACAGTTCACTTACAAGCTCTTCGGTTGCATCCTTCGGCAGGTTTATAGTAACTGATATGGAATGGTCGACCCATTTCTGGATCTGTCCCTGCATTTTTACCTTGCTAACCCAGTCAACATCCGTTGAAGTAGCTCCAAAGTAGGGAGATTTCCGGACTACCTCATCAAGTTCGGATTCATTCATATCCTTCACCGTTGCAAGATCATATCCGTTAACTTCCAGCCATGTTTGAAATTTGTGGTGGAAAACATTGTATTCTTCCCAGCTATCGCCAATCTCATCTACAAAAGTGACATTTGCTACTTTATCATTGGGATTGACTTTTCGGCGTCTTTTATAAACCGGCATGAATACTGGCTCAATACCAGAGGTTGTCTGGGTCATCAGACTTGTAGTACCGGTTGGAGCAATTGTAAGAAGAGATATATTCCTTCGGCCGTACTTTGCCATATCATCGTAGAGCCTCTGATCTTCATTCTTCAGACGATTAACAAATGGATTGTCTTTTTCCCTGTCAGAACTGTATATGGGGAAGGCCCCTCTTTCTTTGGCCATTAGCACCGATGAGCGATATGCTTCGAGTGCAACTGTCTTGTGTACTTCAGCTGAGAAATCCGTAGCATTTTCAGATCCATACTGGAGTCCCAGTGAGGCAAGCATATCACCTTCGCCTGTTATACCAACTCCTGTTCGACGTCCTTCAACTGCCTTTTGCTTAATCTTTTCCCACAATCTTTTTTCGACCCATTTTAATTCCGGATCTTCCGGATCGGCCTTAATCTTTTCGAGAATTGCTTCGATCTTTTCCAATTCAAGATCAATAATGTCGTCCATCATCCTCTGCGCCAGTCCCACATGCTCCCTGAATTTTTCAAAATTGAATTTGGCATTGGCCGTGAACGGTTCCTCCACATAACTGTACAGGTTGATTGCAAGAAGTCTGCAGCTGTCATATGGACACAGAGGAATCTCCCCGCAGGGATTCGTTGAAACGGTCTTAAATCCCAGATCAGAATAACAATCAGCTACCGATTCATTGGCTACGGTATCCCAGAATAAAATTCCGGGTTCTGCTGATTTCCATGCATTATGGATTATCTTGTTCCAGAGATCTGAGGCGTCAATCTCCTTGGAATACACAGGGTTGTCGGATTCAATTGGGTATTGCTGTACAAATGGTTTGTTATTAACAACTGCATCCATGAACTCGTCGGTAACCCTTACCGAGACATTTGCGCCTGTGACCTTACCCTTAGACATTTTAGCATCAATGAACTCTTCTGCATCAGGATGCTTTATCGATATACTCAGCATCAAGGCTCCCCTGCGGCCATCCTGGGCTACTTCCCTTGTGGAATTGGAATACCTTTCCATGAATGGTACGATTCCGGTGGAAGTCAATGCAGAATTCAGAACCGGACTGCCCTGGGGCCGTATATGGCTCAGGTCATGGCCAACACCGCCTCTGCGCTTCATGAGCTGGACCTGCTCCTGATCAATTTTCATTATGCCTCCGTAGGAGTCTGCATCCCCGTCATGGCCAATAACAAAACAATTCGACAGGGAGGCGATCTGGAAATTATTACCTATCCCGGTCATGGGTGAACCCTGGGGAACAATATAGCGGAAGTCTCTTATGAGTTCAAATACTTCACTCTCTGAGAGTGGACTCGGATATCTTTTTTCAATTCTGGCAATTTCTTTGGCAATCCTCCGGTGCATATCATCGGGAGTTTTTTCATAGATCGCTCCACGGGAATCTTTCAGTGCGTATTTATTTGCCCAGACGGTTGCTGCAAGCTCGTCTCCTTTAAAATAATTTTTGGTTGCTTCTACGGCTTCCTCAAATGAAAAAGTCTGACGTCCTTTTTCCTGATTCTTGTCCTGTACGTCTGCTTCTTTCTTGACGGCAATATCTGTCTTCTTACCTGAGGTCATCTCTTCCATAGAGGTATTGTGATTTTAAGCGATTAGTAATTAAAATATTAGCCGAGGACAACAACCAAAAAGTTGAAATTGCAAGGTAAATATAGATGGCTCACTGAACAAGTTGAGTCCGTTTGTATTTTTCAACAAATAAGGATAGTTATTAACGTGCCCCCACAAAACACATAAAATCAGACAGGTACAGATAATCATCAAATAGAATAAAATAAGATCTAAATGTACTTAAATAACAAGTTTACTTTAAAACAGGGCATGGCGGGGCTTTAATAGCAGATTGTTAATAGCTCTGAATTTTGTTAACAAAAAAATGCAAGAATCACTTTTTTCGGGAAGAATCTTTTGTAAATTCTTGACCGAAACCAGGGTGAATAAACTGGGGAAAAACTTTTCAAAAGGGTTAGAAAAAAGACCATCACCGGACATTGTTCAGTGATGGTCTTTTAATTGAATTTATCAGAAGATATACCGGATTCCAAGTTGCCCCTGCCACCGTGAACTGTTAAGTCCACTGTCATCAATAAAGTATATATCACCTGAAGGCTTTTCGAATGTAAATTGGGTTGTAGTTCCATCCGCTTCACGGCCTACATCCGTAATCAGTTCATATTGGTTAAATGAAGAATAGTACTTCCTGCCCCACTTGTTACTGAGCATGTTAGTGAAGTTCATAACATCAAATGTGATCTGGAGCGTATGCCTTCTGCCACCTGCTTCTATGTAGAAATCCTGAATGAGTTTTAAATCAAAGCCATGTTCAAATGCCAGGCGTTCTCCATTCCTTTCAGAATATTTGCCCCTGTTTTCTTTAAGGTATGGCTGACTGTTTATGTATTCTTCGAGGTCTGTCCACTGCTGGGCTGCGGAGACATAGTCTGCATCTCCCGGAGCACCCATATCAACTAAGTTTACGTCGTTCTGATAAGCGGGAATGTAGACAAGGTCACCAAGCGCATCCCATTGCTCATCCCTTGCAACGTTTTCAGAATAGATCCATGAAAAACGCTGTCCGGACTGTCCGTTATAATAGACGGAGACAGTGGTTCTTCCAAAGTTCAGGTATTCTTTCGAGTAGGCAACATAACCGACAATTCTCGAGCCAAGGTCGAAATCTGAATATCCCAGGTCAAGGTCGTTACGGCCCCTGGTATGCTCCATATACCTCCACTGTGAGCTATTTTGGGAAGATGTTGCATCGTTTATCGACATGGCCCTTCCGAAGGTATATGCAAGACTTCCAGTGAAACCCTTGTAATAGGGCTTCTGAACCTGTAGGGTTACATTGTAGGTATACCCTTCGCTGGTGTTGGTACCCACCATGATGTGATCATAATCACTCTCTATTTTACTCCCATAGCCGTCAAAAAGAGGCCTTACATCGTTACCGCTTCCAGTCTGGTTTTTCGAGGAAGGCCTGAGATTGATATTGAAATAGTTCATGTTGTTTATGGTCTTACTATAGATACCCTCAACGGTACCGATCATTCCCCAGGGAAGTTTGCGGTCAAATGCCAGGTTGGCCCTGAGCACCTGGGGGAGCTTGAAGTTTTCGGCGAACAGGTCTACCTGCCCTCCTCCACCCTGTTTGTTTGGGGGGAAGGGCTGGTTGTCCCACTCGGGGTAATCACTCAATCTGTAGAGATCGTCTTCCTGTAGGGATCCCTGCATCAAACCATTGTTGGTATAAGCACCACCCGGCCATACAAGAGGCAGGCGGCCTGTGAACAGTCCAATACCACCACGCAGCTGGTTGGTCTGGTCACCGGTCACATCCCAGTTAAAACCTATCCTTGGAGAAACCATGAACTGTGGTTTGGGCATCTTTCCGGATTGTGCACCATGGGTTTCATTACCTGCTGCTTCGATTTTGGCAAGGGTTGTGTCAAACTGGTCAATGGCCATAGGATCATCAAGGAAGATCGGGATGTCAATACGTAAACCGAAGGTAAGCTTGAACTGGTCACTGACCTGGAACTCATCCTGGGCATAGATACCGGGTTGCATGACAGAAAACTCGGCCGCAGCAGCAGATCCATCACCCGGTATGTCATCGACCAGTGAGTATCCAAGCCGGTACCGGTTTGAAATTTCGTCATTCAGGAAATCATCGATACTGCTGAACCGGTACTCACCCCATGCCCTTCTCATGAACATATTGTAGGTTTTACCGTATTCAAAATTTATACCGGTGGTGATCGCATGCTTTCCTTTATAAATGGTGAAATTATCTGTTATGGTCAGAATGTCCTGGTCGAGCTGGTTACCGGTTGAATACTGCTCAGAACCCAGCCAGATATCAACAGAACCATCCTCGATATTAATTGATGGAAATTTATCTCCCATCTGTCCACGGTCATCCCGTACAGAGGTAAAGGTTACCATCAGGCTGTTGGAATAACCTGCCAGGTTTGATTTCAATTCTATTGATGAGGAATTCGTTACGGAAGGGAAGTATTCACCCTGGTTGTAAAAGGCAATAAACCCATCGTTTGACCTGGAGGGTTTGAGGGCTTCGTTTTTTGTGTAGGAATGTCTTGCCATTAATTTATGCTTGTCAGAAATATTCCAGTCAACCCTCAGAAGTAGTTTGTCGGATCTTAGTTCCCTTGTATTGGCTGTATATCCACCCGCATCATAACCGTAAGTATTCATCATATAGGGTTGGATTGCATTGATCTGTGCTTCTGTGGCGGTTCCCCGGTATGTAGCCTGGTTAAATGTAAATGGCTGGGGGGTTTCATCCCTTTGCACTTCCCCGCTCAGAAAAAAGAACAATTTATTCTTGATGATGGGGGCACCTACTCTCAGACCCATGGTCTGTGCACTGAAGGAAGCCAGTTTTTCTCGTGTGGCACTTTCATCATCCGTAGGTGTTTTTCCCGCAAGGGATTCATTCCTGAAATAATAATAGGCGGAACCTTTCACCTGGTTGGTTCCACGTCTGGTAATGGCATTGATACCACCTCCCACAAAACCACTCTGGCGGACATCAAAAGGTGCCAGCACAACCTGGAATTGCTCGATTGCATCCATTGAAATGGGTGTGCCTCCTGTTTGTCCTCCATTGGTACCTGAAGCAGCCAATCCGAATACATCGTTGTTTACAGCACCGT
>DRHS01000175.1 GCA_011053095.1 Bacteroides sp. | reverse complement strand
GTGCAAATTTCTTCTACCGTCAGGAATGGGTTTCCGGAATTACTGTAACAGCAAAGGGGGAAAACTTATCGCTGTCAGGTGTCCTGGATCAGAATCTTGCAGGAACAGAGTTGTCCTTTTATATAGACAGTGAAAAAAACATCATTTTAACACCGACAGGGATAGTTACTGATCTGATAGAGAGTCCCGGTTATGAGCCGAATGATGATTATAATGTACCTTCTGTTCAGAGCCCCAACCATATAAGTAACAACTATTTAAATAACCATACTACCAGGATCGCCGACACTGTTGTTGTTGGTGTCAAGGGGGGAAATGCATCCCGCAAACAGGTTATAATTAACGGGAAGATCCTGAATAAGGAAAATGGGGAGCCATTAATTGGTGCAACGATTTACATAGAAGAATTAAAAACGGGTACTGTAACTGATCTTGACGGCCGATTCAACCTGGTCCTGGTTCCGCGTAATTATAATGTAATATTCAATTGCATGGGCATGGAAGAGCTCGCATACTTTTTAGAGGTGAATTCTGACGGGCAGCTTAAGATAGCTCTGGAAAAAAAGCTCTTTCCAATTGATGAAGTCGTGGTAAGAGCTGACAGGTATCATAATGTGAGGGGTATACAGATGGGATTCGAAAATATAAATGCCAAGACAATCAAAGTAATACCCATGGTGATGGGAGAAAAAGATATCCTGAAGGTGGCACAAATGCTGCCCGGGATTCAAACTGTCGGAGAAGGTTCATCCGGATTTAATGTACGTGGAAGTCCAACCGACCAAAACATGTTCTATATTAATAATGTCCCGGTTTATAATACCGCTCACCTTTTTGGTTTCTTTTCCTCATTTAATCCTGATATTGTTAAGGATTTCAGCCTGTACAAAAGCAATATACCGGTTAATTACGGTGGAAGACTGGCATCATTTTTCGATATTTCCACCAGGCAGGGTAACAATAACAATTTTACTGCCAGGGGAGGGATCAGTCCGGTTTCAGCCCGCCTGGCAATAGAGGGTCCCATTATCAAAGAAAAAAGTTCGTATGTATTAAGCGTAAGATCCACATATTCTGATTGGTTGTTGTCGAGGCTTGAGGATCCCGATTTTAGAAACAGCAAGGCTTCTTTTTATGATATCTCAGGAAGCATCAATTTCGAACCTGATGAAAATAATCTGTTCAAGATATTCGGATATTTTGCTTCTGACCATTTTTCCCTGTCCGATATCAATACGTACGATTATTCCAACTCAGGAGGTTCTTTCACCTGGAAGCACCGCATTAATTCATCCATCTCATCTGATTTTTCTGCAGTTTTTAGCCAGTACCGGTTTACAAATATCAATCAGGAATATTTAAGTTCAGCATACCAGCATGAATATGATATTGGTCATTACGAATTGAAATCGGACCTGCACTGGATCGTGGGACAAAATCATATGATCTCTTTTGGGGGGAGCTTAATATACTATGATCTAAACCGGGGACATGTAATTCCCCACGGTCCGGAATCAAACAGGATGCCGGTTCAACTGGGTGGTGAAAATGGGATAGAAGCTGCGGTTTATCTTGGAGATAAAATCGAACTGACCCGGTGGCTTACTTTGTATGGAGGAATCCGATTCAGTTTTTACAGTTTTCTGGGTCCCACAGAAGTTTATCAGTATTATCCGGATGGACCCAAAAACAGTCTGAATATCAGGGATACCATTGAATATAATCCTGGAGAAACAGTAAGATCGTATTCCAATCCCGAACTCAGGTTGGCTTTGAATCTCAGTACCGGCATGACCAGTTCCATAAAAGTCTCCTATAATCGCATTAACCAATATCTTTTCATGCTTAGCAATACAATTGCATCTGCACCTACGGATCAATGGAAATTATGTGATTACCATATCAGCCCTCCCTATTGCGACCAGGTGTCGGCCGGTTTTTATAAGGATTTTCCTCAGACCGGTCTTATTACATCCATAGAAACCTATTACAAGAAAACTCACGACATTGTTGAATACAAGGATGGAGCCAACTTTATTTCGAGTCCAAATATTGAGCAGGTAGTTTTACAGGGGAACCAGAACTCATACGGAGTTGAACTGATGCTTAAGCGAAACAAAGGTAAACTTAACGGCTGGCTTTCATATTGTTACTCAAAATCAGATGTGCTTGTCAATGGATTGCATCCATGGGAAAAGATCAATTATGGAAACAGTTACCCCGCGAACTATGATAAACCCCACGCTTTTAACCTGGTAGCAAATTTTAAGATCAGCCGCCGGATAAGCTTATCTTCCAACCTGGTTTACAATACCGGCAGACCCGTTACATATCCAGTGTCGGTTTATAAAATTAATGGACAGGAATACGTGAACTATTCTTTAAGAAATGAATATCGCCTGCCTGACTATTTCAGAATTGACTTTTCAATAAACCGGGAAGGAAACCTTAAGTCAAAGAAACTTGCTCATAGTTACTGGATGCTTAACGTCTATAACCTGACCGGAAGGAGAAATGCTTATTCGATATACTTCCGATCGGAAGATGGAGGGATTAACGCATACAAGATGTCAATATTCGGGACTCCGATAGTGACTCTTTCCTGGAATTTTAAACTTGGCAACTATGCAAGTGAATAGATCGATATTGAGCTTGATTTCTATAATCATCCTGATGTCCGGATGTGTGGAACCCTATAATTTAATTATTGATGGTAATCAACGATCTCTTGTTATAGTTGGACAGATTACCGATGTGGAAGGTTATCATTATATAAATATCTCACGTTCCTCACCTCAAAATGATCCTCATGACACTCCTGAAGAGGGATGCCAGGTGGAAGTCCTTGACGACAAGGGGAATAGTTTCCTGTTTTACGAAAGCGAGCCCGGAATGTATGAGCAATGGTTAAATCAGGACTTTCTGTCTACCGGTACCCAATACAGGTTACATGTAACAACTTCAGACGGGAAGGAATACCAGTCGGAGTTTGACAGTTTGTTACCCTGCCCGCCCATCGACAGTGTATATTACCATCCTGAAATAGTGGAAACATCTGACCCCGAAGACCCCCTGTATGGGATCCAGTTTTATATTGATCTTGAAGCCAGCGATGAATATGCCAGGAGCTACAATTGGGTTCTTGAAGAGACATGGGAGTATCATGTGCCCTATCATATTCAATATTATTACGATGGGACGGTCAGGGAGATGGAGTATCCTTTTTCACTTAAACGTTGCTGGCAAACCGAGCCCATTCACAAGATCTTTACACTCACCACCAGGCATCTGAACAGCAATAAATTCTCAAATTACCCCTTGCAGTTTGTAAGCACAGAGACCAACAGACTGATATTAAAATACAGCCTGTTAATCAAACAGCATTCTTTGAGCGATGCTGCCTATAATTACTGGGATCAACTTAAAATACAAAGCCAGGAAAGCGGTGGACTTCATGAAATGCAACCTGCAAATATTCGCGGAAATATCTCAAACATTCATGATCCTTCAGAATTGGTTCTTGGGAATTTTTACGCATCCTCAGTTGCAGAGAAACGCGTTTTTGTCTCCGAAGATTTTGACTTTCCTTTCTATTGGTTTCGTTGTCATCTTGACTCGATTTCTCCCTCTGAACTGACAATTTATAGAAATTACCCGGTTTATCTGCTATCCCTGGATGAGGATGATCAGGAAGGTCCACCCTATGGAATAGCGCCGATCAGATGTTTCGATTGCAGGGAAGGTGGCGGAACGATTGAAAAACCAGAATTTTGGAAATAAGCAAAAAACAGAGCGTGCATAAATCAATATTATATCTTCTTTCTGTTCTAATGCTTTCTCCCGGGCAGTTCAGGATTAATGCCCAGTCCCCTATAAATGATTCCAATCTATTAAAGTCCCCTGTCTTCAGGGAAAATTTCCAATTGTTTAGTGACCGGAATATTTATGCTGCCACAGAGAGCATCTTTTTCAGGGCCTTTAACGTGAGCAATCCTGAACTGAAAAAATCTGACTGGAGCAAAATACTTTATGTGGAAATCATCAGCCAAACAAATACCCCGGTTGCTCAGGCAAAATACGTATTAGATGAATGTGGTACGAGCGGCTATATTAAAATACCCGAAACTACAGCAACCGGTCATTATTACCTCAGGGCATATACCAAATGGATGCGTAATTTTTCACCAGAGGGTTATTTCCATTATCCCATTGCAATTATCAACCCCAATGATAATGAACTGCGGTCTTTCAGAGATCTGCCTCTTCCGGATACTGGATCTCAGCAAGCCCATTTTGAAATTCCGTTAAATGAAATCCAATTCAGTACCAATAAGAAACAATATCATAAACGTGAGACCGGAACAATAGTTTTATCACTACCTGAAGGCAAAATGCCCTCTCCTGAGGGGTACTGCCTGACAGTTGTAAGACAAGGAGCTCTTGCCACGGCTATTCACAGGATGAGTATTCCCGGGAAGAGCATTCCTCCTGGGAGGGAGGACCCCGGATCAATTATCTATTTTCCCGAAACAAAGGGCATATCCTTGTCCGGCAGGGTTATTTCAGGTAATAACAAAACACCACAGGCCTATACCACGGTTCATATGTCATTATCAGGAAATAACTATGATTTTTACAGTTCTCAGACCGATACAGAAGGCAGGTTCCGGATTGCACTGCCTCATCGGGTGGGCATTCAGGAAGCTGTACTAACTGCTGATTCAGACCCTGATATTACTTCACGGATCATCATTGACAATGACTTTTCAAATGACTTCGTTCCATTACCCGAGACTTCTTTTGTTTTATCATCCAGGCAGAAGGAGATTTTCCGGAATGTAATGATTAACATGCAGGTTGAAGAAATATTCAGTAAGGATACTGTATCAATTATACCGGTGAAAAATAATGACCCGGCTGAGGATTGGTTCTATGGTTCTTCGGGGAGGTCACTGAAGACGGATGATTTCGTTAAACTACCTACGCTGGAAGAATTCTTTTTTGAGTTAATACCGGAAGTTATTCATAGGAAGAGAAGGGATCAAAACTATTTTATTATAATGGGGGATCATACTGATTTAGCTTATTATAAACCACTTATACTGCTCGATATGGTTCCGGTTATGGATGTTAAAACCATTCTGCAAATCTCGCCAGGTAGAATTGAAAGAATTGATGTAATCGATGCTATCTATGTCAGAGGCAGTATACGATATGGGGGTGTAATAAGCATCATCTCATATGAAGGTGACAGGGCAGGGGTAGGGCTTCCCGGTAACTCAGTTTTCTGTAACTTTAAAACTTTCGAGCCTCAACAGGAGGCAGCAGATTCATATTCTGATACACCTCCCGAAAGCGAGAGGATACCGGACTTTCGGAACTGCCTGTTGTGGGTTCCTGACATCAAGATGGAAACAATGGATAAAGTAAGTATCAATTTCACAACATCCGATAATCCAGAAACATATATGGTTGTAGTGCGTGGAATTAGTAATGAGGGTGAAATATTGGAATATCAGTGTAACTTTATTGTGCAATAAAAAATGACAGACCTACTTATATTAATTTTTTATAAACTTATTATTATGGGAAAAAGTAAATTTCACAAGGGAATTATTACCTGCCTGACGGGTTTATTAATCAGTGTCTTTATCCTGACCGGCTGCCAGGACAATGAAAAAACCGGCGATCCTGAAAAAGATGTTATCGGTACTTTAAAAAGTAAAAGTTCGGCAGATATTCCTGGTTCTTACTGGGGGATACAGGCCAGCACACTTGAGGATACATTGCTGGACAAAGCCGCAGAGATCGGTGTTAAATGGACACGCCTGGGAGCTTCCTGGCCTTCCATAGAAAGAGAACCTGGAGTATATGACTGGTCGAGAACGGATATAGCTTTTGAAAAGATATATGACAAAGGCATTACTCCGTTTGTTACACTGGGTGGTGGCAACAGGCTTTACGTTGAACTTACAACCTATGATGATCCGAAACTGGCTGAAATTTATGGTTACAGACCTGCGCCACCAACACAAAATCCCGAAGCACTGGAAGCCTGGATGAAGTTTGTCAGGGCAACAGTCGAAAGGTATAAGGATAAAATCAATTACTGGGAGGTCTGGAATGAACCAAATCACAGGAATTACTGGGGAGCTACTCCGGATGGCAAAGATTACGGAAAGCTGTTAAAATTGACGGCAGAACTTATTAAAGAAATAGATCCTGAGGCTATTATTATAGGGGGATCCATGGCCGGGATCAATCCTTCCTTCACAGAAGATTTTCTGAGTGTTGGCACGGCTGACCTTATTGATATCATATCCTATCATAACTATGGTGCAATACCGGAAAAACGGATCTACGCGGCAGTGGAATTATGGAAAGTGATTGACAGGTACAATCCGGATATCCAGCTCTGGCAGGGTGAATGCGGTTACCCATCGCACAGCAGTTCAAGGGATTATCGGGGAATATCGCCATGGGGATTGAATATCCAGTCGAAATGGCTTCTCCGCCAGGCTTTTACAGATGTATTCTTTTGTAAAGCCACGCTGAGCAATTATTTCAAGCTTGTCCATACGGGAAAAAGGGGTGAGTTGCAGGAACGAAGTATGCTTTCAGCGATTGACAGCATTCTGGGTTTTCCGGAAAGGGGAGGCTCAAGGGTAAGAACCAAGGGAGTCAATGAAAAATGCCTGCTTACCAATCCGGATCTCGAACCCAAACCTGCATATTTTACCTATCAGAATCTATGTTCTGCAATGGATGACAGGTACAGCATCACGGATGTTGACCATACGATCCAGGTACTGGACCAGGGAATGTTTTATGGAATAGGGATCGAAGATGATGCCTTTCCGTCCGTACCCCTGGTAGCCGGATTTGTTACTGCTGAGGGACATAATCTCATCGCCTACTGGCTTCCCTGGCATCCCCAGGAATATACCCCTGATCCTGCCATTATCAACCTTGAGCTGAGAGATTGCAGCTTTGAAAAACCGGTTAGAATAGATCTTTTAACAGGGAAGGTCTACAAGCTGGAAGAATTTGAAAGCAGTAATGGTAATACGGTATTCAGCAATATTCCCCTGAGCGACTATCCTTTCATTATTGCCGAACTGGATGAGATCGATATGAATTAGGGTTGATCCACTGAGCTAATCACATTGTTTTTATTTGCCCCCGGTGAGGTTTGGATTTGTCCCTCGGTCAGGCCGCAAAAAATGATCAGCAAGTTTGTCAAAAAGACAGGACACTTCATTTTAATCTAAATGCTTATTTATCATTTGATTAAACAATCACTGTACTTCGAATTTACAACTTTCTAACACCGCAATGCAATTATAACAGGGTGAAAATGTGACAGGTGCAAGATCTGGGCGGATTATTGGATTATGTCCAAGAATTTTGTACTTGACTTTATCTGTTTATTAGCATATATGAGTCCAGTCTAAAAAGGTTCATATAAAATTAGGGACAAATTTCCGGGTTTCAAATTGTTAATAAGTGCGCCTCGTAACCATCTGAATATCAATGCGATAATATATTATTAACAGCATCTGTAAG
>DRHS01000174.1 GCA_011053095.1 Bacteroides sp. | reverse complement strand
ATTGTACCAAAATCAAAACAAATGCGTAGTTACTTATTACATCCTGAATAGCAACAGGTTGTGGTTAATAAGAATTAATGAAAAAATTAATCAAGTGATACCATTATGATTAATTTCCGGATATTATTTATAGGAGAGCACTAAGAACTTATGGAGCGTAATCAGCAAGTTGGGTTAAGAAGTTATTTCCTATATTTGAGTACATTATGATTTTTATCAATGCTCTCTCGGATTTACCTTGGACATACCTGGCTCATCGCTCTCCTACTCACAATTCCCTTCATTATATTTCTTCCTCTCGAATTTAACAGGTACCGCCTCGAAATCCAACCCACAGGAAACAAGCTCCCTGATAAATACAAGCTATACTACCACGATCTCAACGGAGATGGCGAGCTTGAGAAGATCCACTCCTTTCCGAGCCAGTACGATCTTTTCAGTTTTCAGGTGTTTGAGATTGAAGGGGGACTCTATGACCAGTGGAATTATCCAGGTAAGTATCACATGTATTCAAAAAATCTGTTTTTCAGCGATATAGACAATAACGGCACAACAGAGATTCTAGGATTTACGTTACGAGAAGACTCCGTTTACCTCAATTACTACGAACCCTTTGGACCAAATCCCAGAACCCCCGTATCATTTTTCATAGACCGTATACCCACCAAATCCTTCAAGGAATTCGATTTTCACATCAGCATTGGTGATTTTGCTGATTTTGACCTGGATAGTTATGAGGAATTCGTATTTGTCATCCATTCCGGTTACAGCCTCGAACCCCGTAAGATTTATTCCTATAACTTTCAGACAAATAAACTGATCAGCAGTCCCCGTGCAGGCATGTCCCTCTCCAAGCTCCATATAGAGGACATCGACAATGATGGCAAGCCTGAGGTATTCGGAATGCAGAAATCCGAATTCAATATTCCTCCGGACTACGAAATTCCTTACACAGATCACCATATCTGGTTCATGGTTTACGACGATGATCTGAATTATCTGTTTCCCCCGGTACAGTACCCCGAAACCTTCGCATACAATTTCGTTGAATCTACATCGGCCGATTTAATTCCCGGATCCAAGAATAAAAAAGAGGAAAACTACCTCATCACTCTTTTCTCGCCATACCGCAAAAGCGCCGGAAAACCCATCCTCCGCAAATTCAGTCCCACAGGAGAAATCCTCGTTTCAGATACCCTCGACTACATTTACTCTAATTTTTTCAATAAACTCATTAAACTAGGTGAAAACCGTATCGCAATCTTAGGTCATAACGGAAAAATATTCGAACTCGATGAAAATCTGAAGGTTCGTAAAACCCTTAATATCAGTTCATCCCCGCTAGAGCATTACCTTCACCTCGAAGACCTCAACAACGACGGAACCCACGAAATATTAATCAAGGATCTCAACCATAACAGGCTGCTCGCCATATCAAATAACCTGAGGCATATCAGCGAAGCAGATATTGATCTCAGCGATCGCAAAATCGGCCAACCAATTCAGAAAGGTGAGCAAACCGTTATCATCGTCGATGAGGAAGAAATGCTGATCAGTTACAGGATCAATCCCAATGCCTATTTCCGCATCCCCTCCTACCTCGGCATTTACCTGGTACTTTACCTCCTGGTATTCGGACTTCGCAAGATACAGGAAGCCCGCCTCCGCGAGCAATACGAGCTTGACGCACAGATCCGTTCGCTCGAGATTAATGCCTTTCGGAACCAACTCGACCCGCACTTTACATTCAATGTGTTCAACATCGTGGCATCCCTCATTAAGAAGGGCGATCAGCAGCAGGCCATGGATGCCTTCATGAAGTTTTCCAAACTGATCCGAAAGAATCTTGAGACGTTTGACGAGATTACCCGTTCCCTCGGGGAGGAACTTGAAACGGCGCGAAACTTCCTGGATATCAACAAACTCAGGTACCCGGATCGTTTTGATTATTCAATTGAAACGGGCGAAAATATTCCGCAGACCGTTTCTGTTCCCAAAATGATAATCCTCACACATATTGAAAATGCGGTTAAACATGGACTCAGATCTAAATCCCGTGGTGGACATATAAGTATCAAAATTCAGGCGGATAGTGTATATTTAAACCTTTCAGTGGAAGATAATGGTAGCGGAAGGCAGGGAAATAATACCCTTCCGGGGGAATCGACCGGTATGGGACTGCGGATACTCGACAAGACCATCGACCACCTCAACCGGTCGATACGTGAGAAAATCACCCAGTCCATCACAGATTTGAAGGACGACTCGGGGGAAGCGGCCGGTACAAGAGTGGATATCCGGATTCCACTGGGTTTAAATGAATGAATATGAGCTACAGGGCATTAATCATTGACGATGAGCAGGAGGCAATTGATTTTCTGAGTACATCTTTGAAAGAAAATTGTCCTGATATAGAAATAGCAGGCACTGCAACGGGATCAGAACAGGCCATTTCAGAGTTCAAACGTCTTCAGCCCGATGTTCTGTTTGTTGACATCCAGATAGACGAGAAGAACGGTCTGGAGGTGGTGGAGGAAATTTATGGAGGCGGACAACATCCCTATATAATATTTGTAACTGCTTTTGACAAACACGCCGTTGAGGCTTTCCGGAAGAATGCGGTGGACTACCTGCTGAAACCCGTTGATCCTGAGGATTTGAAACAGGCCTGTTCAAAATTCAAAGAACTATTTCAGAAAGACCGCCAGTACGAAAACCTGAGGGAGTTTATAATTGGTTCCGGGAAAAAGATACGCTTCAACACCCGCTCCGGCTTTCTCCTCTTCTCTCCGGATGATATTCTCTACCTGGAAGCCAACCAGAACTATACAAAAATCTTCACTGGACTGGAGCAATCCGAAATGATCAGCCTGAACCTTGGATCGGTTGAAAAAATGCTCCCGGCTGACCAGTTCTGGCGTGTCAGCAAGTCAGGCATTATCAACCTCAAGCACTTGTTCAGGGTAGACCGGAAGAAGCGGGAATGTATTCTAAGATCCGGGGATACCGAGATCTCACTTCGTATTTCCCGTGACCGCATCAGGGACATGCCGGTTTGATAAAAAATTTTGACTTTCAGGCTTAGTTTTCCTAAATTGAGCTATCCTGAGGGCCTGTAATTACTTAATTATTGGCCTTTTAAAGGGAACCCTGAGGAATAATGCTGCGGCGAATCATAGTACCTGTCTTTTTGTTATTCATCACCCTTCCTGCAATAGCGAACGGGATTAGCAGGAATGATGCCAGTAATATTTCTACCCAGGTTGCCGACACAACAGACACCGATCAGGTAAAAAAGACAACACCAGGACACTACCTGCTGGTAAAGCCTGTTGAATCGGGCGATAATCAATACCAAAAAGTAAATTCTCCTCTGGATGAACCGGTCATGGTGCAGCTGATCGATGAAGACTTCAACCCGGTTGCCGGTCAGCTCGTGCACTTCGCAATTATTAAAGTGGAAAAAAAGTCTAAGGGTTTTTCTATCTCATCAGAAATATCATCCACAGACTCGAATGGCATCGCCAGCACTAAAATAATCCTTGGATCAAGACCTGGAGAGTATCAGATTGCAGCCAGAATTGAGAGCGATCTGGATCGTGATATCCAGCTTTATACTTTCCATGCCCGCAAATCCAACTGGGTGTTTATGCTGGTTATTGGTTTGCTCGGGGGACTAGGACTATTCCTCCTCGGGATGGAGATGATGAGCGAGGGGATGAAGAAGTCGGCAGGGGACAAACTGCGGACAATACTCAGCAGCCTGACACGAAACCGTATAGTCGCACTCGGACTAGGAACCTTTGTCACCATGATCATTCAGAGCAGCAGCGCCACCTCCGTTATGCTCGTCGGGTTTGTGAACTCAAAACTGATGAAGTTCCGAAGAACGATAGGTATAATCCTGGGGGCTAATATTGGTACAACCATTACCGCTCAGCTTATAGCCTTCAAACTGACCGATTATTCCCTTCTTATGATCGCAATTGGTTTTGGATTTCTTTACTTTTCAAAAAAACAGGGCTATAAATTCCTGGGACAATCAATCCTGGGATTCGGGATCCTTTTCTTCGGCATGCATATCATGTCCGAGGCAATGTATCCAATGAGATCCTACACCCCGTTCATCGAACTCCTGCTTCATCTCGAGAACCCACTTCTCGGTATACTAGTCGGGATGTTGTTCACTGCCCTCCTGCAAAGCAGCAGTGCATTTATCGGCATTACGATCGTGCTGGCTACCCAGGGTTTATTGACCCTTGAGGCAGCTATTCCCATGTTAATAGGTTCAAATATAGGAACGGCCATTACAGCTTTCCTTGCTTCCATAAAAGCCAGCAGGGAAGCAAAGAAGGTGGCCATGGCCAATGCGTTTATTAACCTTTTTGGGATGCTTATGTTCGTATGGTGGATCTCCGGCTTTGCGGAAATCATTGCCCAGATATCCCCGAAAAGTACACTTCCCACGGGAGACCCAATGGCAATGGCCGAAACAATCCCCAGACAAATAGCCAATGCCCATACCATATTTAATGTAGTAGTTGCTCTGATCGTCCTGCCGGTTACAAACTATGTTGCCCGGTTTATTGACTGGATGCTGCCCGAGAAGCCATTGCCCGAAGAAGTTATGCTGCAGACGATTTATCTTGATGAGAGCATGATAAGTACGCCTGCACTGGGACTCAACCTCGCAAAACAGGAAGCAATACGCATAGGGACCATTACCCAGGATATGGTCGGGGATGTAATCCTGCCGTTTGTTGTTAAACAGCACCATGTCCTTGAAGACCTGGTAAATAAGGAGAAACAGATCGAATTCCTGGTCGGGGAGGTTAATGCATATCTGATGAAAATCATAAGGCAGGGAGTTGAGTCGGAAAGGGCGGATGAGGCTTTCCAGATCATGTATACGATCAAGGAACTTGAAGAGATTGCAGATGTGATCGGTAATCTTATGGTTCAGAGGGCTGAATTATGGATTAAAACCGATGCTCAATTCTCAGATGAAGGCAAAAAAGAACTTGTGGAATACCATACCCTTACACAGAAACAACTGTCCCGGGCGCTGGAAGTTTTCAAGGATGTAAACCTTGAAAAGGCCAAAAGAATGAAAGCCAAACATAAAAAGTACAGGAGCATAGCCAGTGATATGGAAAAGAAGCACTACGAGCGCCTGCGCGATGCCGGGAAGAAAATTGAGGAAACCGGGGATACCCATATGGAACTTATGACCAGGCTGAGAACAATAACCCACCATTCCACCAATATCGCCAGGATCCTGGTTGAATGGAAAAACTGGTAAGAAACAATAAGTTACGGTATTCTCCATCCAGCCAGTTTTTTGTACCCTTTATCAAATACGTACCTAAAATCTTCAACTCAGATTTCATTTTTCCCCCGTCAAGAGTTAACTTGAAGCTTTAACCCTTAAACCTTCTTCCATGAAAACCATATCACGGCTCTTCGGATCACTGCCTATTTTGCCATTCCTAACAATCATTCTTTTCAGCAACCTTGCATATTCTCAAACCTCCATTGACATAAGTGGAAATATCACTTCAGATACCATCTGGTCTGCCGATACTGTCAGGGTTATAGGAGACATTAAAATCCTCGATGATGTGACACTTACAATTGAACCTGGAACCCGAATTGAATTCCAGGGATATTTCTGGATACATATCACCGGAACCCTTCTGGCAATTGGTGAGGCTAATGATACCATTATTTTCACAATCAACGATAACACCGGATTTGATAGTGCCGACCCGGAAATGGGTGCCTGGAAAGGATTGTTATTCGACGACTCAAATACCACCCCGGAAGGAGCAAAAGGCGCGATGGATGATAATGACTCCAGCATAATTAACGCATGCAGGATCGAATATATTAAATCCTCTGGTAACGGATCAATTACATTCCGCTATTTCGACCGCAGCAGGATTTCGAATTCGAGGATACAACATTGTAAGGCTGAGTATACAGGTGGGGCACTCCATCTACGGAAGTCCCATATATTGGTCCGTGATAATGTCATCACTCAAAATTACGCCGCTTATTATGGAGGTGGTATAGAATGCAGGGAATTTCATGGACAAATCATTAACAATGAAATCCACTCAAACTATGCAGAATACGGCGGAGGTGGAGTATATATCCAGGGAGGATCCTATGCACTTTTTAAAAACAATATAATTGCCGACAACTTCTCAGCTGAAGAAGGAGGGGGAATCCGGATCATCAGCTCCGATCCGATTCTACAAAATAACCTTATTGTTAACAACTCAAGCGTACAGGGAGGAGGAATTTCAGTATCCTCCTCCAATGTTGATATAATAAACAACACCATCTGCAACAATGAAGCAACTGGTGGATCAAGCAGGGCAGGAATATCAAGCTATGAATCCAATTTAAATCTGGTAAATACCATTTTATGGGGAAATGATGGAGCTGAGGGTCCCCAATTACATGTTTGGGGGATAAGCAATACTAATTTTTATAATTGCCTGATCCAGGGGGGACTAAACGGTATCAATAACGGCGGAATATTTGAAGGGGAATATTTTGATAATATTGATGCAGATCCAGGGTTTGTTGATGAATCAGCCGGTGCTGGACAGGGAAATTATAAAAAAACAGCTGACTGGTCCCTCGAAAAGACATCTGCATGCATTAACCTGGGGTCATCCGAATACCCCGACTTTGATATGCCACAGGATGACATTACAGGTGGTCTGCGAATCCAGAATAACCTTATTGATATTGGAGCCTATGAATACCATGTTAAATATATCGATGCTTGTGACTCGATAGAAAATTCAACAAGCTGGACGGCAGATACCGTAAAGATAAATTGTGATATATTCATCCCGGACTCTGTAATTCTGATCATTGATCATGGAACAGTTGTGCAATTCCAGGGCCATCACAGGATAGAGGTTTCAGGGATAATTAAAGCACTGGGTCGGGAAGGGGACAGTATTCTGTTTACAATCCGGGACACTACCGGTTTTAGTAATAAATATGTTGAAACCGGCGGTTGGGGTGGTATCTTTTTAAAAACCAGCTCCCAGGTTCCGGACACTTCCATTTTCAACCATTGCATATTCCAATATGGGAAAAAAAACAGCATGTCCCTACCTTATTATGGAGCGGCCATGCATATAACAAATACCCCGAAGGTTAAAATCCTGAATTGTGATTTCCGATATAATTCTAATGTGTACGGGGGAGGAGGAGCATATATTACCAGCTCAAAAACAATGGTTAAAAACTCCATTTTCAGATATAATTATTCAGGTGATGGAGGGGGACTCTATCTTAGTAATCTGAGTGACATCGAATTCAGTAATAATACCTTTTATGGGAATACCAGTGCTGAAGGAGGAGGGCTAATGGTATCTAATTCAAAAGTTACTCTTTCAAATTCAACCTTCTACCGCAACAAGGGAGATTATGGAGGAGGAGCTATGTTGTACGGCTCCAAAACGATTGTGTCAAAATGCCGTTTTTTCAACAATCAGGCTGACACCAGAGGAGGAGGTCTTTACATTCCGACAGCAGATTATTCAACCAAAATTGTCAACACAGTTATTGCCAATAATACCTCCCCTGCTGGGGGTGCAATTTCTCATGGAGGAGCCATAATAATGAATTCAACAATCGTTAACAACAGTTCCGGATTTTACAACCAGTCGGAACTACCCAAATTCATTAATGCAATATTATGGAATAATGGGGAATACGAGATGAAATTGTTCTGGGAATGGGCTGAACCATTGTTCTATAATTGCATCATAATGGGTGATTCAGCAGCATTCCAACTGGAGCCAGGTACCACTTATACCGGTTCTAATTATATTAATAATCTGGATACTACCCCAGGATTCATAGATCCTTCAGGGGGAATTGGTTATGAATATGACGCAATGTCTGCAAACTGGGCACTTTCCCCATTTTCACCTTGTATCAACCAGGGTGTTATGGATATGGAACCCATCGACAATCTTGATCTATTGGGTAATCCCAGAATAAACGGCGGTGTTGTTGATATTGGCGCAATAGAGAATCAGGCGGGCATTCCTGATATTGTGAAACAGCCTGCAAATAAATATGCTTGTATTGGGGAAAGTATTGAATTCCAGGTCCAGACTTCCGATACCTCCTTGTATCAATGGCAGAAGAACGGACTGGACATCCCAGGCGCGACAAGCCGGAAACTAATCATTGACTCAGTCGGCTATAACGATGAGGCTGGCTATAACTGCCTTGTAAGTAATAATTTCGGAAGCAATTCAAGCGCTATAGTTCTCCTGATCGTACGGTCAAAACCGGAAGTAGTAAATAAGTTAAGTGACATTTGGATCACCAATACAGGATCAACGAAATTAGAGGTTCTGGCAAATGGTACTCAACCCATCAGCTACCAGTGGCAGAAAGATGGAACCGACATTCCCGATGCCAGGAACTACAGGTATGAAATTGCAAATGATGTTTCGGATAACCAGGGGACCTATTTATGCAAACTCAGCAACCTCTGTGGGAATATACAATCTGATTCTATTAAGATTTACAGTGCGCCCCAGATTTGTATGGTAACCGTCAGTACTGCTTCGGGGCACAACCTGGTGATATGGGAAAAAAATACCATTGCTCCTCTAATGGCTTATAATGTTTACAGGGAAAGCCAGTCAGCAGGGATATATGATAGGCTTGCCACGATTCCATTCGATGAGCTCAGTCTTTACGTAGATACTACTGCAGATCCTACCGTTCAGGCGTACCTGTACAAGTTAACAGCAGTTGATACAGCCGAATATGAGACGGATGCAGATCTGTGCAAGGTCCATAAAACTGTCCACCTGCTGGTATCTACGAATCCTGAACTGAATACTACCCAGCTTGAGTGGGACCGCTATTTTGGTTTTGATTACATCACCTATAATATCTATAAAAGCACAACCGGACTTAATTTTGACCTGGCTTATGCCCTTTCAGCCAGCCTGAATTCATGGACTGATCCGGCGGGAGGAACAGGTGATCTTTTCTACCGCATTGCTGTAGAAAAGCCGGACCCATGTTGGGCTGAAGGAGGAGAAAAAAAAGCAGGTACAGGACCTTACCAGCATTCTCTCTCAAACATGGATGATAATAAATTGAAGGAAGGCAACCTTCCGCCCGATTCTATCTGGATCGATAAATTCCAGATCAATGAGAACAATGCTGTAGGCGCTCTGGTCGGCAGGTTTCATACAATCGATCCTGACACATCTGAGATTCATTCCTATATCCTGACAAGCGGCCAGGGAGATGATGACAATAATAGCTTTACACTGATTGGAGATTTGCTTATAGCTGCTTCAAGTTTTGATTTTGAAGAAAGGGATAGCCTGTCGATTCGTATCCGGTCAATTGATAAAAGCGGCAATTACCTTGAAGCTACATTGCTAATTGAGGTAACAGATCTGGATGAAACAGTTGGAATATTCTCTACATCAACGAATCAATTAATGGTATACCCCAATCCTTTCTCAAATACTGCCAGTATTGTATTTCCAAATGACCGGAATGATAGATACATATTATTTGTCACTGATCTGGCCGGCAAAATCGTTCGGACAGAATACGATATTACAACTAACAGGATAGATTTTGAACGCAGGCAGTTGCCCTCAGGATTATACCTCATAGAACTAAGAGGGCCCAAAACCCTCAGGGGAAGGATGGTCGTTGAGTAAGAGCAAAAGCCCGGCACCTCAGCTCATGTATTGGGCATGTATCCAATATCGGTAGATGGATACCTGGAATTTTTCTGCGATCCCTACTCGGATGCATTATTCTCAAGCTGGTAAACATTATCCTGGAATTCAACAAAACCAGTTGGTTCCCCTACAATTATATCCTGCAAGATTAATTGCTCTACAGCGTAATTCGCTTTTGCAAGAATCATTCCCCGATTATTGTAAATCGCAGAAATCATCATTGGGGTTGGTCCTGCATTATTACAACTGATAATATGAAATCCGTTTGAAGCAGCATTTGCCCTCATGGTCCCTTCCAATACTGGTACCTTCCACACACTCCCTCCATAGGCAGCTGCCAGGTGAAGCATCAATGATACCTCCTGCTTCCTCATAATTCTCCATAATTCCGGGTAGCGCATGTCCATGCAAATAAGCATCCCAAGCTGGATCCCCTTCCATTCAAAAGCAGGTAGTCTTTCCCCATCCTTAAAAAATTTCCGCTCATGGCTTGTCTGCTGAATTTTATCGTAATACTCTAGCAATTCACCATTTTCATCTATGAAAAAAGCACGGTTCCACCATATCCCTGCATCATCCTTCCAGCCGGCACCAATCGCTATGGCCATATCAAGTTTCAGGGCCTTTTTCTGCAAATGCTTCAGTGCCTCTTCTGTCCTGTCCTGTTTTATATAATCAATACTTTCATAATCAGAAGGTGGATAACCCGTTAGTCCCAATTCCGGAAAAACAATAAGCTCCACACCCAGACTATGGGCCTCATCAAGCATTGAATTGATTTTCTCCAGATTCGTTTCCAGGTCAGGCGCAAGGACAAACTGTCCGGCTGCAACCCTTATCTTCAAACCTTCCGGATCAACAGATAATGGATTTCCCTGGGCCTGTAGACCTATTCCCGAAAACAAACAAATAATAATCCATAAACTAAGGATCGCTTTAATCGAATTGCATGATTTTTTCATTGTACTGGATTTAGTTTGCCTGGGTGGAATAATATACGAATTCTTTCGCATTGCCGATAATAATGGTCTGCTTAATTTTCTCATTCTCAAATGTTAAGATTTATAATAAAATGTTATTTTTATCGAGTCGTATTTAATAATCTGAGAACATGGCAAAACAGAAGGACAAACTTGAAGGAGATGTTTATTATCCATCCCAGGAGATTCTGGAATCATCACGAGTAAAGGATTACGATTGTCTATACAAGCAATCTATTGAGAACAGGGAGGGATTCTGGGAAATAGAGGCCGGGAAACTGAGCTGGTATAAAAAATGGGGAAAGGTCCTGGATGATTCCAAAAAACCTTTTTATAAGTGGTTTACGGGAGGAAAGATCAATATCGTGGCCAATGCAATTGACCGGCACCTGGTATCGGACACAAGAAATAAGCTTGCCCTGATCTGGGAAGGTGAACCGGGTGACTTCCGCACATATTCCTTCTTTGCCCTTAACCGGGAAGTCTCGAAATTTGGGAATGTTCTCAAAGCCCTGGGTGCAAAAAAAGGGGATGTTATCACCATCTACATGCCACAAATTCCGGAACTGATAATAGCCATGCTTGCCTGTGCAAAAATTGGTACCGCACACAGTGTTGTCTACGGTGGATTCAGTGTGGAGGCTCTCGCCGAAAGGATTTCGGATGCACAGAGCAATATCCTTATTACGGCAGACGGCGGATTTCGCAGGGGCAAACCTACAAACCTTAAAAACATTGCCAATGACGCCATGCGCCGTTCTCCCACAATAATATCCTGTGTAGTGGTGAAACGAACGGGTGAAGAATGCTTTATGGAAGGCGACCGGGATTTCTGGTACCATGACCTTATGAGTATGCCCATTGCAAGTGCCAAATGTGAGACCGAAGTCATGGATGCCGAGGACCCTCTGTTTATACTCTATACATCCGGAACTACAGGAAAGCCTAAGGGATTGGTGCATACACATGGTGGGTATACCGTGTACACCTCAACAACATTCCGGTATGTCTTTGATTACCAGCCGGAAGACCGATGGTGGTGCGCAGCTGATCCCGGATGGATCACAGGACACAGCTATATCGTTTACGCACCCATGATCAACGGTGCTACAACTATTCTTTATGAAGGGGCCCCGAATTACCCCTACCCCAACCGTTGGTGGCAGATGATCGAGAAATACGGGATCAATATTCTATATACATCTCCTACTGCTATTAGGGGACTTATGCGCTTTGGTCCGTCATGGGCAGAACGTCATGACCTAAGTTCACTCCGTTTGCTTGGGTCTGTTGGAGAACCCATCAATCCCGAAGCCTGGAAATGGTACCATGAGGTGATAGGCAAGGGAAAATGTCCGATTATGGATACATGGTGGCAGACCGAGACAGGTGGATTCATGATCACACCACTGCCAATCACTCCCCTGAAGCCAGGGTCAGCCACCAAACCATTCTTTGGTATTGAAGCTGATGTTGTGGACGAAAAGGGGAATTCAGTCAAACCGGGAGAAGAAGGAACACTGGTAATTAAAAATCCCTGGCCCGGAATGGCACGAACAATTTTCCGTGATCCGGATCAGTACATAGAAAAATACTGGAAACAATTTGAAAAACAGGGATGGTACCTTGCCGGAGATTCAGCAAAAGTTGATAAGGACGGTTATTTCTGGATAATCGGCCGTAATGATGATGTACTTAAAGTCAGTGGTTACAGGCTGGGTTCCGCTGAAATTGAAAGTGCCCTCATAAGTCATCCTGCAGTAACGGAAGCCGCAGCCATTGGATTGCCGGATAAGCTGAAAGGAAATATCATACATGCTACTGTTATTTTGGCAGAAGGTATCTCCGGATCAGTTGAACTTGAAGATCAGTTGAAGTCCCATGTACAGAAAGAAATTGGTCCCATCGCTAAGCCCAAATTCGTGGTTTTTGCTGAATCACTTCCAAAAACCCGAAGTGGTAAGATCATGAGAAGGGTACTAAAAGCCAAGGCCCTTGGCCAGGAAGCTGGTGATCTGACTACGCTGGAAGATTAGTTTTGAATCCTCCAACAGGGTAAGCTTCTGAAATTATTTTGCCAATTTTCTTTATGTTCTGCCGATAAAGTTCCTCCATTCGGATTGAATTTCTATTTTTGAAAAAAAAAAAATTATGAGACAGCTTACAATTATAATTCTGGCTTTATTAACAGTAGTATCCTGTAAAAACTCAGGGACAAATGAAAATATCCCTGTTTCCGACATTCATAAAGTGGTAGTCGACCAGGTATTGCAGGCCGGAGCCTATACCTACCTCCAGGTGAATGAAACGGGAATGCAGAAATGGCTTGCCGTTCCTTCAATGACCGCCACAGAAGGGGAGACCTATTATTATACTGGTGGACTGGTAATGGAAAATTTCGAGAGTAAAGATCTTGACCGTGTATTTGAGACTGTGCTTTTCCTTGAGGGGGTTTATACAAACCCTCCCCTGCCTTCCACAGCTATAACAGGAACCGGCGCACCTCATTCCCAAAGTGAACAGAAGCTGAATTTCGACATTGAGGTACCCGAAGGAGGGATAAGCATTGCAGAGTTATTCGCAGACAAGAAGTCCTATGAGAGCAAGTCTGTAATCATCAGGGGAGCCGTAACAAAATTTAATTCCGCTATTATGAATAAAAATTGGATCCATATCCAGGATGGGACAGATCATGAGGGCAAATTCGACCTTACCATAACATCAGACCAGGTTACTGAACCAGGTGAAATTATTACGGTTGAGGGTAAAATTACCCTGGACAAAGATTTTGGCGCGGGTTACTATTATGAAGTAATCATAGAAGATGCCAAAATCATCGGTAATTAATCTGAAAATCTACTCTAAAATCTCAACAATCCTCTTCACAGGTATCAATTCTGCCAGATCAAGTACTTCGTTTTCATCTTCTATCCCGGAGCACTGGAAAGCAAGCAGAGAACTGTTCAAAGGAACCTGCAGATCATATGATACTTTCCCGGTATCATCTTCGTTCCTTGTAAGAAGAGCTTTGTAATTACTGACTTTGACGCGCTTCTGATTTGGATCAGATGTCATAAATCCCGGCATGGCAAGAATGGTATTTATACCGGCAAGCATTGGAGAGTCACTGATCAGGTCAATTGATGCTTCTCCCTCCTCTCCTATGTAAGAACGATGTACTAAAAGCCCTGCAAATCCAACATTCATACCCGTAACCTCATCATTCTCATCCACTTTATTCATTCCATTCATTTCAGCTGGAAAAACACTCAGTATTTCCTGTCCGACCGCTTCGTTTATTCCAATCAGCGCTTCCTGCAGGGAGAACCTTGCGTTCTCAAGATCCTCTGATTTGTAGGAAGACAGTGCCTCATCCAGCCTGATCTGCACTTCCTGGGCAGAAGCTGTGATTGACATTAGTAGTATTGATGCAATAATAAATAATAAGCGTTTCATTGTTCTCCTAATTCATTTTTGATTTTCTCTATGTCGAATTCTCCTGCAGCATCCATAATCTCATTCTCATCCGCGTAATTTATGCCCCCTGCTATAAATATTGAAGACTGGCCCATGGGCACACTCAGGGTGTATCCGGAATATTCATCGTATTCAAGGATACCCGGATGACCCTTAAGATTAACCTGTTTATGATCCTGGTCCGTACTGCTTGCATATTCCGCACTGCTCATATACATGGTAACGCCTGACAATAAAGCTGCATTATTCCCGATTGTAATCTTCAACTGCTGATCCCCCTGCCGGTAAACCCGTTCTATTGTCAATCCGACAAAACCGATGCTCATGCTTTCTACTTTATCTTCATCTGCAGACATCGCAAGTCCCCCAACAGATCTGGGAAGCCCATCAAGAACATTCTGTCCGATCTCCATTTCTATTCCAAGTATTGCCTGGCGGACCGCATACCTTGACTCCCGGTAATCCCCGGAACTGAAAAAAGATCCTGCATCAGCTATATTTGCTGGTACATTGGGAGGTGTATTTGTAAGTCCCCCTCCCCTGTTATTACTGGGTTGGGACTCTGATGTAGTTTGTTGCAATGATGGTTCAGCCGTCTTCTTTTTCTTATTGCCGAAAACTCCCTGCACAACCTCATCCTCTGCTCTTTCCTTCATTTTTTTTAAAAGCCCTGCCTGTGCGAAACTCGCCTCAACAGCGAAAATCATTAATCCTAGAAGGATAAATTTCAGTCTCATTATTAATGTGCTTTATTATTTCAAGCTCAATATAGAAAAAACGGAAGACATAGAAGTCTTATAATTGACGATAGTCCAAAAATATCTCATGAAAACAATTCTCTGTTTAAGAAAAAGCAGTAAGGATCAATATCCCGGAGAAAGTAATAAAAATTCCGGAATCAATTTCAGTCCAGGTTGTTGCCAGAAGCACCTTTGGGCCAGGAACTCAGTCCCTTGTAAAACATAAGGTGCTCGTGATGGGGCTTAACCTTATCTTCTATCGCCAGCATTTCATCCGCTGAAAGAGGTTCAAACTCCTGAGCAATTTTTATATTCTCTTCGAGTTCTCTGATACTATCAAGTCCCACGACAATAGTACTTACTGGCAATGTCATCGTATAACTCATGGCTTCTTTCATGCTGATAATTCCTCCATGGTCCAGTATCCGGTCCCTTGCAGGGATCTTCATACCAATGATCCCCAAATCCTGCTCAACTGCAGTGGGAAGCAATTTTTCAATAAAAGAATTATGGTGTTTGTCTGCTGCATTCAGGGCCATAAGTACGGTATCAAAAGTGTGTCGGTCAAGAAGATCCTTCAATGGCTCCGGGCTTTCATGTCCCGTAATACCGATAAAGCGGACAACTCCTTCGCTTTTTGCCTTTTCAAGCGCTTTCAGGCAGCCGTCGTCGGCAAAAATTCTATCCAGATCCTCCTTGTCATAGTTCTTAACATTGTGGATCTGCCAAAGATCGATCACATCTGTCTGCAGGTTTTTCAGGGAATTTTCCAGGTGCTTCATGGCACCATCATAACTTCTGTCATGGGTTTTGGTGGCAAGGAACACTTCACTTCTGCGTGTTTTCATAACCTCACCTACATACCTCTCACTTGTGCCGCGAAAGGCTTCATCCTTGCTGTTGTCACCATCCTGCCCATACCATGCGGAAGTGTCAATGTAATTAATCCCCATTTCAATACATCTGTCTACAATTTCAATTGCACGGTCTCTCAGTCCAATCTGCTCTACCGTACCCTGTGCCCCAAGGCTGTATATACCTACCGATTCACCAGTTTTGCCAAAGGCTCGTTGAGGTATTTTTAATGTAGGACCTGCCGTTGAACAACTTTCCAATGACATCATCAGGGGTGCCAATCCCATTGCAGATGTACCGGCGATTAGTTTTTTCAGGAACTCTCTCCTTGAATCATCAGTGTATAGCTTCATAATGCAGAATTTGTGGTTAGTAAAACAAATATAGGGTAAAAATGGATTAAAGATCTTTTACGCAGGAATCACCTGCCAGCCACCCGGTTGAATATGCAATTTGAAGGTTATATCCTCCTGTCTCACCATCAAGATCAATCATTTCTCCTGCAAAATACAAACCGGAAACAAGTTTTGATTCCATTGTCTTTGAGGATATTTCCTTCGTAGTAACACCACCTGCACTAATAATTGCCTCCTTAAAAGATCGATGATTGGTGACTTTGAAAGACAGATTCTTCAGCAAATGCCGTATTTGTTTTCGTTCTTTGGCAGATACCTGGTGGCATTCCTTATCCGGGTCAAGTCCCAATAGATCAATGAAAACCGGCACCATCGAAGCCGGCAACCAGTACCGGAAAACATTGATGACTCTTTTCTTGCCGTGTTCATTCAGGTCCCTAAGGAGACGATTATCCAGTTTCTGCTCATCCAGGGCGGGTTTCAGATCAATTGAAATCTCAACTAATTTATTCAGTTGCAAGGCATCAACAACCATCCTGCTCAAAGTTAAAATTATCGGACCCGATAGACCAAAGTGAGTGAAGATCATCTCACCAAAATCTTCAGCTACTTTCTTTTCATTCACCCATACTACTGCCCTTACATTTTTGAGATTTAATCCCTGTAATCTTCTTGCCAGGTTACCTTCGGTTTCCAGTGGCACCAGTGCCGGCCTTACCTTTTCTATGGTATGTCCGATTTGTTTGGCCAGCTCATAACCATCTCCGTTAGAACCTGTTGCAGGATATGATTTTCCTCCCATGGCCAGAATGATCTTACCGGATAGGTATTGTTGTCCGTTTGCCTGTAGGCCCTTAACAGTATTATTTTCGACCAGGAGTTTTTCAACCCGGAGTCCACAGCGCATTTCTACTTTCATCTCGTTCACCCATGCCAGAAGTCCAGACAATACATCTGAAGATTTGTTGCTGGTGGGAAAGTAGCGTCCGCCACGTTCCAGAGTTGAATCCACTCCATATCTTTTCAGAAGGTCAAGGATTTCGCTCGAATAGAATTGAGAAAATGCACTCCGCAAAAACCGACCGTTCGGCTGTACATGACCAATAAAATCATCAATGTTCGAATCATTGGTAATGTTGCATCTCCCCTTTCCGGTAATTAAAAGTTTACGTCCCGCCTGCCGCATCTTTTCCAGGACAAGGACTTTGCCACCAAGCTCAGCTGCTCGGCCGGCTGCCAATAGTCCCGCGGGGCCGGCTCCCACAACTATGACATCGAATTTATTCATGCAGGGCAAATGTATCGATTACCGCGGTAACGTTCTGAGATCAAATCAGCAAAACAATCATTTATTGTCGGGCAAAAAGATCTCTGCAAATCCCTTCAGTTGCTGAATTGTAAAAGTAGTTTTACCCTGCTCCATACTCCCTTCAAGCGCAGATCCTTCCCGGCCTGGCTGGTGAAGCATTCCATCTACCGGAAGCTGTTTTGATATTGATACTGAAATGTTTGATAAAGGTATAATCTCATCCAACGGAGTTTTTCCGGTACTGTTAACAAACTGTATCAAATAACCATTTCTGGTTTCATTGAAAGTAATTTCCACAGTCGAGGGTGCATTTGTTACCAACAGAGGAGGATTTGATCCTTCATGGAATATCATTTTGAACAATAATTCTGTATAATCCGGATGATCATAATGATACATCATCTCTCCCAATCCATTGCCAAAATAAACCAGGTCTCCTTCTCCGATTTTTTTAGACCAGAGTACTGCATTATCTCCTGTTTCTATTTTACCGATGTCCTCAGGAGTTACACGGTATACATTATTCAGGCTGGCATTTAACCACAGTTTACAATCATCCGAAGGCTTTGTCAGTCTGTAATTTGGAGAAGATTCACTGGAAGATAATCCAAGTGGCCCCTTAATAATACCGTATCCAGGATAATCCGAGGATGGGACTGCGTAGTTACCGGTTCCATTAATTGTCGTCCAGGTAATTCCGCAAAGCTGATGAAACAGATCCGGAATTTTATTGAATTCGTTACCGGAGTATGAGTTATCCAACATTACCACCCGGCCTCCATTCTCCATGAAATGATAAATTGTCTCAATCTGCCGGTCATTGAAATGGACCATTGAAGGAACAACCATTACATTGTATTTCTCTAAATCATACTCCGTTAATATATTATCGTACAGGACTTCCAACTGTACGTGCTTGCCTGCCATCGCTCGGTACAGTCCAAGGAATTCATTTCTTAATCCAATATTCACTTCTTCTCCGGTAACCATAATATCCTCAATTCCCATCTTTGGGTAGACCAGGGCTACCTGGCTGATTTTCTTTGGATTAACTGCATATTTTTCCCTTTTTTTCATGAATTCAAAGATAGACGACACAAGTTCCTTTGTCCTGGTATCCAGCTGATAATGTAATATTCCATATGTCGGAATTTTCAGACCGGCATTGTGCGCAATTGCCTGGTAGCTATATAATTTAAACTCTTCAACAGGGACCTGAAAGTCAGAATAGTTAAAGCCGGCAGAATGCACCTTTAAATTAATTATTGGCAAATTATCCGGCATTGTTGCGTGTGCCATATCAGCCGACAGTCCCACCCAGTAGCGAAACCTGTACAGGTCGGTTTTCATCCGGCCTGATGTAAGCAGAAGATTTGTAAATGCATTTGACAATCGATAGTTGTCAAATCCTTTACGATAAGCCCATCCAGGCGATTCTGCTCCAGCTATTTCCGCCATTAACAGAATGTTTTCATTTTTTTCATGAAGAATTTTCCTGTAGTCAAGGATCATTTCCTCAACAACTCTCTGCCTCCATAAGTTAAATTCGCCCGCCAATTCAGGATTCTCCGAAATCTCTCCCTGCAATAAGGATCCGTATTTTTCCATCGACACTCTATCATAACTTACTCCATCAAATCCACTGGCATTAAGATGAATGCCGGAAAATTCATAGCTCTCCATCAGCTCATGCAGAACCTTTTGGGCAAAATCTTCGTTTTGATAACCACCGGTCGGTGTGGTAGAAAAACGTGACCCGGAGCCTCTGTGCGACTTAAATGAACCATCTTTATTCTGGTGAAACCATCCGGGATGGAGTTCTGAAAGTTCAGAAGCTGCACCTGCAAAATCAAACCGGGCAATAATTTTCAGATCCCTCTTTTTTGCTTCTTTACATATTTCACCAAAAAGATCACGGCTGCCTATAAACGGATTTGGATTATGATGATTAATTTTTGACGGATAGAAAGAGTATATCCCTCCTGCATTGACTACAATTGCTTCAGCATTCAAGGCGACGCATTCGTCCACAAATTTCGTAACATCAAAACCAGTAACCTCCCAGTTTTTCATATTTGGATGGTAAATCCTCAATAACTTATCTGCGTACCATGGACTGTCTGTCTTTTGCTGACCAGAAGCGTTGACAAATTGAAGAGATAGCAGTAAAAACAAAATCGTCCGAATTGAATTTGAACTTGGAAATTTGAAAAAATGTACTGTCATAATGTTTGGTTTTGGGGAATATAATCCGATTAAATATAATAAGTTTAACAGCACGAGCCTACTTCATGCCGGGATATCTATTGATGGTGACATTGAATCATCCGGATTTATAGATAAGATTCGTACCTTCACTAATACAACCTTAAACTAATACAATGATGGCTAAAACTAATTTTCAGATAGGCTTACTTGTTTGTTCTATAATCATTGTACTATCCTGTACCCGGGAGAACAGGGTATCTCTTTTCAATGGTGAAGATCTTAGCGGTTGGATCGGAATTGTTTTCGATTCCGTTTCCATTTCCGATGATGTTTTTCAGGTCAAAAATGGTAATATCCTGGTTACAGGGGAACCCCATGGTTACCTAATTACCCGGGAATCATACAGTAATTACAAACTTCATTTGGAATGGAGATGGACTGAAGAACCAGGCAATAGCGGTGTCTTTATTCACTGTCAGGAAATTAACGATTCTGCCTGGCCAATTTGCATTGAGTCTCAACTGAAGCATGAGAATGCAGGACTCATTATTATTAAGGGGAATGGCACATCTCTTACAATTGGAGATTCAACCTACCGGGTCCCCCAATCAAAAAAGATTCAGATGTTTGAGGAAAGTAGTGAAAATGCACCGGGTGAATGGAACGTATGCGACATTACCTGTGACAAGGATAATATTGAATTAGTCGTGAATGGTGTTGTTCAGAATTCTGCGTCTAAATCAACCCTTAATTCAGGAAAGATTGCCCTACAATCTGAAGGAGGTCAACTCGAGTTCAGGAACCTGTATATCGTCCAACTGAATAAATAGGACTCACAAAGCTTGTCAGCTAACCTTTAATCCCGCCCATAAACATCTATCAGGAGCCATACATTATTTAGGTAATTCTCTCTATTGTCCTGGCACGGGCATCATTTGATATACCTCAATCTTACAAGCTCCATTCCAGGCTAAATGCGGATGTCCCTGAAGCATAGCTTTGGCGGCATCTAAATTTTCAGCCTGAAGCACCGAATAGCCTACTGCTTGTCCTGAACTGTTGGCACTACTGCCATCTGGCAATAATTTCTGCCCTCCTCCCAGTGGAGTACCCATATCCACAAGTCCATCGCCGCATTTTTCTGCCCAGACCATCCACTGCTCCATACCCTTTTTCATATCCTCAGGTGATGAAGTTGCAGCCTGCTCCATAAATTCTTCGGGTGCCTGATAAATAACCATAAATTTTTCCATAGTAATGTAGTTTCATTATTAAGATTTAAAGATATTCTATTCTTTAATAAATATCAAATATATCTAAACTGAAGTATTGTGATGATTGTATTCCAGGCTGGAGCTAAGTTTGGATTCTGGGAAAGACTGGAATAACACCCTCCACCATTTTATTGATCGCTTTTTCGTCCGGCGCATCAATGGTTTTATGCCTGCGCACAAAATCCAGTGTTTTCTTCATGAAAATGCTGTCTCCTGCATGAACGGTTGCAGTGATATCTTTTGACAGTGTAAATTTCAAGGCATTATCAATCTCTTCATCTTCACTGAAAGGATTATAGAACATGTTGGGATACAATCTTTCAGCCTTAGGGGCTCGCTGTCTGGCAACGGCTTTTAAAGCAAGGATACCCATATCCTGTTTTTTTGCAGTTTCGTAGACCTGCGGACCAAAATTGGCATTTTCCCAGCAGGCACAGTTTATGGGATATAGGATGGATTCGAATTCAAACAACTCCATCATCCTCAATGCGGTCTGCTCATCGTGAGCTGAAAATCCGATATGCTTTACCTTACCCTCCTTCTTTGCCTTGAGCATGGTTTCCATAGCTCCTTTCGGACCGAATATCTGATCCACCTCATCAAGGGTGCTCACCATATGAAATTGATAAAGATCAAAATGGTCTGTTTGTAAAAGTTTAAGGGAATTATGCAGATCCCCTTCCGCCCCTTCCTTATCTCTGAATTTGGTCTTACAGGCCAGAAAGACATTATTGCGATATTCTTTCAGTGGAGGACCCATTCTTTCCTGTGCATCTCCATACCGGGGTGACACATCAAAATAGTTGATTCCGGCATTAAAGGCCGCTGGTATCAGTTTATTGGCAAACTCCTGCCCATTATTCTTAAGGGCAACACCCCCAAAACCAACAATGGAGAGCTTCTCGCCAGTTTTGCCCAGGATGCGTCTTGGAATCTCACCCTCGCCGATATTTTCGTACATACCAAGAATCTCCGGGAATTGGAGAACCATGCCGGCTGCAGCACCGATTTTAATAAAGTTTCTGCGTTTCATAATTGTATTGTTTTGATCCAAGATACATAATTATGTAAAAAAATGGCCCTTAAAAGCCAAATATCAGAAAATCACGGGATAGTATAATGACCTTTTAAGTGAGGGCACGATCAAGGGTTTTTGTATCTTTATTTTTTCCCATATAACCAAAATAAAATGTTCAGAAATATACTATTTACCATCACACTGGCCTTGTTTCTTCAGAATGTGTTAATGGCCCAGACAGAAGAATTATTCAACGGTAAAGACCTTGCCGGATGGACTGTTTACGGGACTGAAAAATGGTACGTTGAAGAGGGCTTGCTGGTATGTGAAAGCGGTCCTGACAAAGAATACGGGTATCTCGGAACAGTTAAGGAATACAAGAATTTCGAACTTGAACTCGAATTCAAACAGGGAGCAGACGGCAACAGCGGTGTGTTTTTCCGTTCATCGATTGATGGAACAAAGATTGCAGGTTGGCAGGTTGAAGTTGCTCCTCCGGGAAGTAATACCGGAGGAATTTACGAATCCTACGGACGGGGATGGTTAATCACTCCTGATCCCGAGAAGGATAAGTTCCTGAAATTCGGAGACTGGAATGTCATGAAAATTCAAGCCATTGACGACAAGGTAACAACCTGGCTGAACGGAAAAGAAATGATTACTCTAACAGATGAGAAAATTGGCCAGGCAACAGGCAGCATCGCACTTCAGATCCACTCTGGTGGGGGAATTAAAATCTGGTGGAGGAATATTAGAATTAAAACTTTGTAGGTCTACGAATTTCAGTAAATACTCCATTTCCGGGAGTGAATGTGTCAATCTCTGTCAAGAAGGTATCACAACGTCATTGTCTCATTATTCAAAAATACAATCACTAAGGAATGCAGGGGAATACCCATTCTCCGATGCCCATTTAACTGTAGTCAGAACTTTTTCCCTGTAATCTGGCTGATAATCCTTGTAGGTAGAATGAAAATATTGCTCATGAATCATCAAATCCATAAATCCATGGGGATTGATATCCCTCTTATAATCATCAAGGTATGGGATTATCTCCCCCAGATCATAGCTATTGATGACAATGGCAATTTTTGAAAAAATAATGTCTTCACGATTGTCTCTCCAGATGGACCGCCTATTTACATGCATCCGCTGTTCCTTAGTCATGTAATAGGATACAGGATATTGACCCTCCTCCGGTTCATCTATGAAGTATCCTGCCAGTGCGGTATACCCTGAATCTCTTAATGCTCGGCATCCCTCAACGGTAGCTTCGCCCCAGTGAAGTGTCGTCACCGGACCCATAAGTTCTTCCCCGGCAAATCGGCGGATCTGATCCTTAACCAGGTCGCAATCCGTTTTTACCTGTTCATAACCTGCGTTAATGTAAGGTACGTCAGGATCATTCTGCAAGGCATGAAAACTCAACCTGAGCCACCCTGCATTTTCCTTCCATTCGTTCCTGAATTTTGTGGTCATCTGTGAAAGATTGAAACCTTCCGTCTGGTAATAAATATTTACATGGATCTTGGCACCATATGCATCATGAACCTCCTTTAAAAAAGCGAGATAGGGATTTTCAAATATGGACTTATACTGGTCTTCATGATCCGAAATATCTTTAAGAAACCAGATATTATCGTCCAAAGACAAGCGGTATCTGTTTGTCCAGTTTTTCAACCAGTATACCTTGATACTTTGCTTTTCTCCACTATTTCCATCTTCAACCTCGATAACATTCTCATATCCTTTTAGTTGTACCTCGGAAAAGAAAAAGTCATCCGCAGCCTTTGCATCCTCACCATTAATCCGAATGTATGACCCTTGAGGTGCTGAAATCCTAATGATTGTAGATAAGCTTCCGTTTTTCACCTTGCCATCATATTCACATAGCATGTCTCCATCTATTGGACTTAAAAACCTGAGTTTACTGTCCTTGGAATTAAGTGGAATTGGACCAATAGTGACTAAACCGGCCCCGGCGACAGAAGCCACCTTCACGAAATTTCTACGAGTTGTTTTCATATGAAGGGTTAAGATTGGTGTACAATTTGTATAATCGAAAGTCTTTACAACAGGATATTCCTGCAATATTCAACGCATTTAGTGGTTTCATTTACAGCATCTGAATTTTCAGGTATTTCATATTCCAACTCAATGTCACAATAGATTTTCCAGTTGTTCTTCTGGATCAGGTTCAGGATTTCAGCCAGAGGTGTTTCTCCCTCTCCCCAGGGCAGATTCTTATTGGCCGGCTCTGAATTATTCCCGGTTTTATCTTTGATATGCAGGCTGATAATTCGGTCATGCAGCCTTTCTATGACTCCATTGGGATGCTGGCCTGTTGCACCAAAATAGTGACCTACATCAAAATTCAGCATGTTGTTCGGAGAATACCCAAGGAAATCATCAAAGCTGAAGTCTGGATCACCGGGTTGAAGGTGATTGTGGAAGATGGCATACATGTCATGCTTCTCTGCAAACTTCCCCAATCGCTTACATGCATCATGCCCTATTTCGTTGCTGATACCCTTTGCCCCTAAAATCTTGGCCGACCTGAAGGCATAATCGATTTCCTCATCAGTCCAGTTCGCGGGAGAAAACTTTACGATATGAATATTCACTCCTTCATCATTAAACAGTTTACGAAGTTCCTTGTATTTGTCCATCGAAACTGAAAGACGCCATTCAGTTTGTTTTTCCCTGGCTTCTTTTACAGCCATTCTATACCGGATGCGTTCTTCCTTAGACATTTCTGTCCCTCTGTCAGGCCTGGGAGGACCAGAGGGGATACCTGCATATTTTTCTGCTGCATTTCCCATCAACTCAACTGAACTGATCCCTGACTGAATACAATAATTTAGTATGTCTTCGGCAGCGCTGGGCATACTCCGCCAACTGTATGAGATCGCACCGATCTGCACACCGCTAAAGTTTGAATCGGGTTTATTACTATGGGTTGACTTACAGGGCTAAGTTCTAAGTATAACAGCATTTTGTTTAAACATCTCATAAAAATGATATGCTTGATCACTCAACAGCATTATCAAAAACCATTGTTTCAAGGTTGTTTTACTCTCCCTTATCT
>DRHS01000173.1 GCA_011053095.1 Bacteroides sp. | reverse complement strand
CTACTACCGGATCAGGCAGCAATGATGCCAGCGGAACCATTTTTAATAAAGGCATTTCCACTATCTGGTACAAAGCGACCGATACAAGTGGTAACTCAGATTCCTGCAGTTTCGTGGTAGAGGTACAGACAACGGTTGTTCCACCTGACAGCGCATACACTGACAGGGACACCGTTTGTGAAGGAGATGGGGTCATCCAGCTAATGTATGGCGGTGGTATCAGGGTTGAAGGTGGAACTGCCAGGTGGTATGATGATGCCCTCCTGACCAATTCTATTGGAACTGGCAGTCCCCTGACAATACCGGCCCCGGTGATAGCAACCGAATATTTTGTAAGATTTGAAGGAAATTGTGACACCTCTGCAGCTGTTTCCGTCCGGGTTGAAGTCCTTACAGGATCAACAGCACCTGCCTCTGCTTCGGCGGACAGGAATAATGTCTGTTCCGGCGATGGAAATATCACATTAAGTTACTCAGGCGGAGTTGCCGGTGACGGAGCTACAGCTCAATGGTATGCTGATGCGGCCCTGACCCTTAATATTGGAAGCGGGAATAATCTCACCATAGCTGCACCCATAATCAGCACATCTTATTTTGTTCGGTTTGAGGGGATTTGTGATACAAGCACAGCGGCTTCGGTTCAGGTAAATGTATTTCCTGTACCTGCGCCGGTCTTTATAGAAAAAGATGATAATGGCTGCACATCAGGAATGCTCAGCAGGTATGTGGTCAGTGGTCTTGCAGGATCATCCTTTACCTGGAATATCAGTGCAGGGGACATTATAGCCGATTTTGGGGATTCTATCATGGTTGATTGGGGAAATAATTCGGGAACAAACATAGTTTCTGTTTTTGAGACAACCGCTGATGGATGCCAGTCAGAAACTATATCCACTACAGTTGAGGTAGGTGGACCGGATGTGGATCTTGGTGCGGACCAGGAGATTTGCGATGGTGGAACAGCTGTAATTACCCCATCCGGCAACTTTACAATGCACATGTGGATTAATGATGGAAGCACGGATCCGACGTATTCTGCAGATACGACAGAGCTTGTCAGGATTCAGGTATCTGATGACTATGGCTGTTACGCTTTCGATAGTGTCCAGGTAACTATGTATCTCCAGCCGATGGTTAACCTGGGAAGTGATACCACACTTTGCGGTGAGGCTTCAGTGATGCTTGATGCAGGTAATCCGGGAGCTACTTATTTATGGTCGACCGGGGAAAGCACACAGCAGATTGAGGTGTTTGCAGTGGAGCAGGTTATTGGGGTAGAAGTAAGTTACGGTGTAATCTGCACTGCAACAGATGAAATCACAATCAGAGAATGTTCGTACTATGATTTTTTCGCTAATATTCCTAACCTGATCACTCCGAACGGGGATGGTAGTAATGATTTCTGGATCTTCTTTGAATCCTCACAATTCCCGGATATCGAGGTGGAAATTTATGACAGATGGGGCATACTTGTATACAAATCTGATCGAGGCTACAGTAATCCTTGGGATGGCAAAAATTTGAATGGAAAGGACTTGCCAATGGATTCATATCATTATATAATAAAGGTTGGGGAAGAATATTTCAGAGGCTCAGTAACAATTGTAAGGTAAGCTAAGAGATGTCACGTAAAAATAAAATACTGGATTATATTATCATAGCTGTACTCTGCACAATTTCTTTTACAGCAAGAAGCCAGCAATTGCCGGTTTACAGCCAGTACATGATGAATAAGTTCCTCATAAATCCTGCTGTTGCCGGAAGTGAGGGATACACTGCTTTTAACCTGACAACACGTAAGCAATGGGCTGGAGTGAAAGAAGCTCCGCTTACCTTTGCTGTGAGCGCTCAAACAAGAGTTCTAAAAAACAGCTTCATAAATCGCAGTAGCCGTGTCAAAAGATCTTCCTCAACTGCATCGAGTCCGGGTCAGGTAGGAGTTGGCGGTTACATTTTTGATGACCGGAATGGCCTGATTGGTAGGACTGGACTGCAATTGACCTATGCCTATCATATTCCAATGGCTCAAAACCAGCAGCTGTCCTTCGGCCTGTCCGGCACCATATGGCAATTCAGGATAAGAAAAGAGGATGCACGTCTGCTGGATCCGGATGATGAACTTTTTAACTCCATGGATAACAATATGATCATCCCCGATGCCAATTTAGGTGTATATTACTCAGATAATAAAATGTACGCCGGATTCTCAATCGACCAACTGTTTGAATCCTCCCTGAAATTTGGAGGAGAAGGTTATGATGATTATAAAGTCCACCGTCATTTTTACCTTTTGGGCGGTTATCGTTTCCTGGTCTCCGATTATATTATGCTTGAACCGTCTACCCTGATCAAAACAACCTCGCAGCTAGCTTTACAGGTGGATCTGACAGCCAAAGCATTCTTCTACGATGACTACTGGGCCGGATTATCATACAGAACAGGTAATATCTTAGTAATTATGGGAGGAGTCAGGGTTGATAAATTTTACTTCGGATATGCGATCGATCTCACATTCAGCAACATAAGGACCCATAGTTACGGTACACATGAGATCATGCTAGCAATGAAATTAGGTGATAATGCCAGACGTTACAGATGGCTTCACCGGTACTAGATCACTCATGCCCGGCCGGGATCCGGCATAATTGTGTCCAAATTTCATTCCTTAATCCTTGTTTCATATATTCATACGTAGAGTATTCAATATCAGAGACATATATCTTCGAATCTTTCTGTATGAAATAATTCTGATTAGGATTATTTAATAAAAAGGATTGATTTATTTGTTCGGTGTCGGGGGACTTAAATGCAATTGTTGAAAAGTGGATTCTGTATCTGCCTGAAAATATAATACTTAAAAATGTAAAATAAAAATTAGAAAAAGTGATGTATTATGTTTATATTCAAGGTGTTAAAGCTAATAATATAAACGAAAAAACATCACTTTCTAGATGAAAAATACAAAGAAGAAGTTAAAGAACCAATCTAAAGTTGTTAAGTCCTCATTCACAGGCAGTAACATCACAAAGTATTCCGGTCTCAATACCGTAGCGAAATATATGAACCGCCAAAACATAGTAAGATCCATCAGCTCCTCCTTTCCCACCGAGTGGCACAATGCAACAAAGTTTGGTGTCAACCAGGTATTGATGGCAATCACACTGGCTTCGATCAGCGGGATAAGCCGGATCTGCAGGATCGCTGCTTTTAGCGGTGACGGTTTGGTCAAAGCAATGCTGAGGCTGGATAAGGCAATAAACGAGAATGCCATATCCGCCACGTTGAAGAACCTGGGACAAAGTGGGGCACGCAAGCTGCAGAAGTTATTGTTGTCAAAAAACTCCGGGTGGTTGCGTGAAAGCGGACTGACAAACATTACACTGGATGCTGATTCTACCGTCAAATCTGTTTGTGGTAACCAGGAAGGTGCCGAGAAGGGATTTAACACGACAAAGAAAGGAGCTAAAAGCTATCACCCGCTACTGGTTTTTGTGAGCGAGATGAAACTGCTTTACCACACATGGTTCAGGTCAGGATCAGCTTATACTGCCAATGGGATTGTTGAATTTTTAAAGGAAGTACATTCCAGTTTACCACAGAATATCAGGAAAGTATTTTTCAGGGCAGACAGTGGGTTCTTTTCAGGGAATCTGTTTGACTTATTGGAATCCTTTTCCTGGGACTATCTGGTGAAAGTGAAACTCAAGAACCTTGACGATTTACTGAAAGCCCAGGATTGGACAGATGTTGAAGATGTCAGAGATGTTGCCATATGCGAGTTCAGCTACCAGGCAGGCTCCTGGCAACGTTCCAGAATACTGAAAGCAATGCGTACAGTGAAGGAATATGTTGAAGTATCCTATCTGGGAGAGAAAACAATGGTCCCGGTTTATCAGTACGTATGCTATATCAGCAGTTATGACATGGATGCCATTGAGTTGCATGAGTTGTACAAGCAGCGTTCTACCAGCGAGACATGGATTGAGCAGGTAAAAGGACATACAATGGCAGGCAGTACGTTGACCGATGATTTTTGGGTAAATGATATATTTTGGCAATTAAGCGTATTTGCATACAACATATCGGTGATGATGCGTCAGAAGAAAGACAAGTACAAAAGGCAGGAACACCGGAGTTTTATCGAGTGGTTTATTTCAGTGCCTGCAAAGATAACCCGAAGTGGGCATCAGATAGAATTGAAAATGTATGAACACCATTTTTACAAAGATGCATGGGAGGAGCTTGACAGGCTCATCGAGGCGGCATAATAACACAGAAAGGAGGCAAATATGAGAACCGGCACGAGAGTGTATGGGAGAGGTACCTTCCGTTAGCTCAAAAAACAGGGATAAGCGGGGATTACCCCCCAAAGAGCAAAGGTATATTGAATATCTGAGACGCCGAGTTAAGCCAATTTGGCCGAAATTGAATAGCCTTTGTTCTCTGACCGGGAGAAACCCGGTTCGAAAAATTCAATTTAGATTTTTAAGTAATATATATGATGTTATTTGCTATATTTGATATCGATCAAACAGGATAGATTGAGTGCGCCCTGAATTTGATGAAACGTTGATTATTCTTGACGAACAGGCATTTTCTTGTTGCAACCATAAATTACTGACAGTAGTCCTAATTATAGAGGCTTCGTATTATACCTGTGAAGTTGATATTTTTAGGTCATTTAATATTAAAAACCACTAGATGCTGGTGAGGAACAGGAAACTGGTAAAATATATATTTCTAATCCTTGTATTTCTTCTTTCCCTGCACCAGGGATATTCACAGGTCTCAATTTACAGTAATGGAAACGGGGGAGGAGACTGGTCGGATACATTGTCATGGGCCGGGTATGTTATACCTGGGATTTCAGATACTGCTGTTGTCCTAACCAATGACACCATTACGGTTGATTCATCGGATTATTCTGTTGGGGGACTTACGATCGAGTCCGCTGCACTTGTACTTCATAACAATAACCGCCTGTCTATTTACGGAAATTACTTAAACAATGGGCAGCATGTAGCTTATGGGGGTAACCGAATTTATTTCCGGGGTGTTGGGACTACAATAGACGGTACAGGAATTGTCTACAATACAGGATTGATAAGAGTTTATGACGGGGATAAGACATTCCCCGCATCCGCCAGTCTTACATTTGGTCCTTCTGAGGTCAGGGTATGGACTGGTTTGACAATGCACAATTATGGGAATCTTGATTTCATAGGACGGATAAATGGATATGCCGGTTCAACCTGGATTAATGAAGCAAACTCAAGGGTTGATGTTGGCTACGATATATTTATATCGGCCACTCTTGTTGCCAGCAGTACAGGTAATACGATTAATTATTACAGGAATGCTACCTTCGATATTACCAGGACAAGCGACAGTTCCTATTATAATCTTGAGATCTCCGGGGGCGGACTTAAGAGGCTTACCGGTCAGACTACGATTCTTGGTGATCTGGATATTACTGCCAGATTGACAACCCAGAAATGGGCGGTTGATCTTAAAGGAAATTACACCAATTCCTCAACTATTACTTCTGACTCCTCGATTATTTCATTTACAGGTACTTCAGACCAGACAATTAACAATGCCGCTGGTGAGACTTTTTATGGGTTTCGTGTCAATAAGACGAGTGGTAACCTTTTCTTCGACGGTAATCTCACCATTACTGATACCCTGTGGATGAACAGCGGTGATATCAATTTGGGTTCTGGCCTTCTTACATTGGGATCATCAACCGGAGAAGGCACTCTGCTGCATACCAGCGGCCGGATCATTGGAATGTTCAAGCGCTGGATCACCAGCACAGGTACAGACATTTTACTGCCAGCGGGAAATGGGAGTAATGATTATCCGGTTATAGTAAACTTCACGAACCTTACACCGGGTACCCTGAGCACAGTATTTACCGGAACAAATCCGGGTACCAACGGACTTCCACTAATTGAGGGGACGGACACCATCTATAATGTCTTCACCGAAGGATACTGGGATCTAACTGCTGCGGAGGGACTTTCTTCAACCGATTATGATATTCAATTAGCCGGGATTGGTTTTTCCAGTTTTGATACCGATTCTTCAAGGATACTTAAAAGGTCATCTGCAGGTGCTCAATGGATTCTCGACGGGACTCATGTTCAGGCCTCAGGGGATACGGCCCGGCGTACCGGCATGAGCGGATTTTCCCAGTTTGTATTCGGGGCACCTGATTCCTGCGATGCTCCGGTGACAGCTGCCATAGTTGGCTCCAACAGCGTATGCATAAATGTTGGAACTGTTCCTTACCAGGTAAGCAATACACCCGGTTCCTCCTATGCATGGACCATAACCGGAGGCAACCAATCCGGGGGTGGCTTAACCAACTCTATAACGGTAGACTGGGACGGCACAGGCATGCAGGGGCAGGTGCAGGTCATTGAAACGAATGCATGTGCCTCAGGGGTACCGGTAACCCTGGATGTCAATATTCATCCACTTCCGACATCCGACATTGCGGGGCCGCCTTCAGTTCCGGAAGGAGCTGGCGGAATGGAATACTCTGTCACCAGCCAGGTGGGATATACATATGCCTGGATCATAAGTGGCGGAACCCTTGTGTCCGGAGACGGAACTAACGAAGTGATCATTAACTGGGGTTCAGCCGGCAGCGGTTCGGTACAGGTCACCTCCACACACAGCTGTGGTTCGGCAACCCCGGTAGTCCTTAACGTTGAAAAATACTCCGGTATAAAAAGTATCCTGACGGGTGACTGGGATAATCCCTCAACCTGGGATTGCACCTGTATACCGGCAAATACAGATAATGTTATTATTTCCAGTGGTGATTCTGTTTACCTGGTGGCAGGAACCTATACCGTACAGAATCTTCATGTTGATTCCGGGGCGGTCCTATACCAGCCCAACCTTAATATATATGTTCAGGGTAATTACAGGATAGATGGGGAGCATGCCGGTGTTGCCGGGGGTGAGAACATTTATCTCGACGGGATAGATACAGAGATTTCCGGGACAGGGACAATATCCAATGCCACCGGATTACAGATGCGCTATGGTAACAAAACCATTCCGGCAGGGACCAGGCTAACAAAGCAGGGCTCATATGCCTATGTGGCAGGTGATGTGATCGTTACAAACTATGGAGAGGTGACTTTTACATACAGGCTCTATGCAGCAAACAGCACATCGGTCTGGATCAATGAAGAGGGATCTTCGCTGAACGCGGGCGGCAACGGTACCAATCCCATCATGTGGAGGGGAGTACTGGTGGCTTCAGCAGATAATAACACCGTTGCTATAATCTCGGATGAAACCCAGAATGTAAAAGTACCGCAATCCAATACCTATTATAATCTTATTATTGGTGGTGGATATACAAAATCCCTTATTGATAATATTACCGTCAAGGGTGATATGAACATAAGTTCCCTGCTGAATGCGGGCAGCTACAGTATAAACCTGGCGGGGGACTGGGATAATACCGGTGTTTTTAATGAGGGAACCGGCTCCGTAGTAATTGACGGATCAGGCGACCAGTCCATTACCAACAGCAACAGCGAGACCCTTTATGACCTCCAGGTCATTAAATCCGGCGGTGAACTCAACCTGTCAAACGATGTCACCGTTAGCAACGCCCTGGATCTTGACGGGGGTAACATTGTAACAGGTTTCGGCAAACTTACCATAGGAACCAGTCTTGGAAATACCGGTACCCTCAACCAGAGCTCCGGCCACATCATCGGCGACCTGGAACGATGGGTTGCCGCCACGGGCACGGATATCCTATTCGCAGTCGGAACCAGCCAGTGGTACAGGCCTGTTCAGGCCAACTTCAATGCCCTCTCGGGAGGATCCCTTATCGCCAGATTTGAGGAAAGTACACCAGGGAGTTCCGGCCTTCCAATCAGCGACGGACCGGTAACGGTTAACAATACCCACTCGGAAGGTTACTGGAAACTGACCACGGCCAATTCTCTCGTCAGTTCAGATTTTAATCTCGATGTCATCGCGAACGGATTCACCAGTTTTTCCATTATACCCGACAGCAGGCTGCTTTCGCGGAGCAGTTCGGCGGGGGAATGGACTACGACGGGTTCGCATGTGGCTGCAGATGTATACACGGTAAGCAGGGATAATGTGAGCATTCTCTCGGGTGACTATGCCGTGGGGGATACTATGAATTGTTCACCTCCCGTGACGACGGGGTTTTCCGGATCCACATCTGTGTGTCAGAATGCAACAGGTGAGTCGTATTCAGTCTGTCTCTTATACACATCT
>DRHS01000172.1 GCA_011053095.1 Bacteroides sp. | reverse complement strand
TTTTTCAGATACTGCTTCAAGTGTACCGGTATCGCCTACCTGTCCACCACTCTCCGCATAAAACGGAGTTTTGTCAAAGACAAGCTGGTAGCGGATCTTTCCCTTTTCTTTAGTTTTGCGGTAACGTAGAATTCGTATATCTGCCGCACTTTGATCGTAACCAAGAAATACGGTTGACTCAGGCGGAGCTGATTCAGAGACTTCCTGCCAGTCTTCACGTGTCACGGCTGCAGCATCCTTTGAGCGTGATTTCTGGGCAGCCATCTCTTTTTCAAATTCGTCCTGGCTTACTTTGAGATTATTTTCTTTCAGGATGAGGCTGGTAAGATCAAATGGAAAACCATAGGTGTCATACAGTATAAAGGCTGACTTTCCGTCGATTGAGGATTCTTTCTTCCTCCGTGCTTCAGCTATCAGTTCGTCAAGCATTCCTATCCCGTTTGCAAGAGTTCTCAGGAATGAACTTTCCTCCTCAAATATGACTTTTTCTATCAGGTCTTTTTGATCTCTTATCTCGGGATATGCATCTCCCATCTCCTTTGCCAGTGTTCCTGCCAGACGGTGCATGAAGGGTTCTTCCTGACCCAGGAAGGTGTATGCATACCGGACTGCCCGTCTGAGTATCCTGCGAATAACATATCCTGCCTTGTTATTTGATGGAAGCTGGCTGTCAGCGATGGAAAAACTAACGGCACGGAGGTGGTCCGACACCACACGCATTGCAATATCAGTTTCTTCACTTTTACCATATGGGATTGAAGTGATCTTGACTATTTCCCCAATAATGGACTGAAAAATATCAGTATTGTAATTTGATTGCTTACCCTGCAAAACCATGGCCAGCCGTTCGAGTCCCAGACCCGTATCTATATGCTTCATCGGCAGGGATTCCAATTTTCCGTTGCCTTTTCGATTGTACTGTATAAAAACCAGGTTCCACAATTCGATCACCTGCGGGTGATCCCTGTTTACAAGATTGGCACCATTTGTTTTCTTTCTTTCCCCTTCACTGCGTATGTCAATATGTATCTCAGAGCATGGTCCACAGGGCCCTGTTTCGCCCATCTCCCAGAAATTATCCTTTTTAGAACCCTTCAAAATTCGATCATCCGGCAGATAAACCTTCCAGTGATCGTAAGCTTCCTTGTCCATTTCCAGAGAATCGGATGAATCTCCCTCAAAAATTGTGGCATACATCCTTCCCCCATCAATTCCAAGTTTACCGGTAAGAAACTCCCACGCCCAATCAATTGCCTCTTTTTTGAAATAATCCCCGAAAGACCAGTTTCCAAGCATCTCAAACATCGTATGATGGTAGGTATCATGTCCTACTTCTTCAAGGTCATTGTGTTTGCCGGAAACCCTGAGACATTTCTGGCTGTCCGCTATTCTTGATTTCGTAACCGGCTCATTACCAAGAAATAAATCTTTGAACTGGTTCATGCCTGCATTGGTGAACATCAGGGTTGGATCGTCCTTTACAACCATAGGTGCGGATGAGACAATATGATGATCCTTTGAGTTGAAATAGTCCAGAAATGCTTTACGAATATCCTTTGCCTGCATTGCCGTGATAGAGTTAAAATGTAACCTTATTTTGAAAAATACGTATAGATGTTCTTGCCTTAAAGGCTATAAATTAATGTGTTGTAAAATTAGTTTTTTTTTGGCTGAGATTTGGTGGAATATGATTGAATTTATACATTCGTGACTTAGTTTTCATTGCATGGGTAAGCAACAGTTTCATTTTAATCCAGTTACGCATCGTTTTGAGTCCTTTAAACCTGGACTTGGAAAACGCCTGATTCGTTATGGCCTTCCTTTACTGTTAGCAGTTGTCCTTTCTTTTGGAATAAGGTATTCACTTGGACGGCATTTGAACAATCCGAAAGAAAATAACCTTCTTGTAGAAAAAGAAATCCTGGTCGATCAATATTTGACAGTTGAAAAGCGGATACTTGAACTGGAAGCTTCCCTTAAGGAATTACAGCACTGGGACGATAATATTTACCGTGCTTATTATGAGATGGAACCTCTCGCTGCATCACTCAGGAATGCAGGTCTTGGTGGATCAGAACAATACTCAAACCTGCAAGGTTATACCAGCACTGACCTGATGTTAGGACTGACCCAGAGGGTTGATATGGCGGGAGTGGGACTTGATATCCAGTCAAGTTCATTCAATGCTTTGCTTACCAAGGCCGATTATCATAAACAACTGATCGATCACAAACCATCCATCCAGCCTATATCACTGAAGGATTTTTATTGGGTTAGTTCACTTTTCGGATACCGCACAGATCCTATGAGCAAACGGCGGACAATGCACAGAGGAGTTGATTATGCCGGAAGAGTCGGGTTAAACGTATATGCTACCGGTGACGGTGCTGTAATTCGCACTAAAGTTGCCCGCTCAGGTTTTGGCAAGGAGGTTCTGGTAGATCATGGCTATGGTTACGTTACCCGGTACGGCCATCTCAACAGTATCTCAGTAAAACTCGGAGATGAGATCAAACGCGGATCTGTTATTGGAACACTCGGTAGCACAGGGAAATCAACGGGTCCGCATCTTCACTACGAAGTTCGCCAGTACGGCAGCGCAAAGAATCCCAAACACTATTACTCTGAAGATCTTAATCCACAGGAGTACCAGGAGATTGTCAGCCTGGCTGGAGGATATGTTGATAACTAGGGTATTGCTTCTAATCAATTTATTTCATAATTTTCGGTAGATTTCCATCATAGAAAATGGCCAAATCAAAGTATAGATATAATCCTGATTCCCTGAGCTATGACAGGATCAAGCCAAGTTTTAAAAAGAGGTTACTGATCTTTCTTTCCTGGCTTTCCTTCGTATTAACCATTGCCCTGTTACTAAATGTTTTCTATTCTTCGGTATTTGATACTCCGAGAGAAAAAATGCTCATCCGGGAGAATAACCAGTTAAACCTTCAGTACAATATTTTGAACCAGAAAGTCAACAGTCTTGAAACAGTGCTTGAAGATATTGAAAGAAGGGATGATAATATTTATCGGACTATTTTCAACGCAGACCCAATTCCTTCATCCGTCAGGGATGCCGGTTTCGGGGGAGTAAACAGGTATGAATACCTGGAAGGTTATAATAATTCTGATATAATTATCGAAACAGCCAAGAGACTGGATCTGCTTACAAAAGCTGTGTATGTACAGAGTAAATCATACGATGAAGTAGTTGATCTGGCAAAAAGCAGGGAAAACCAGTTGTCATCCCTTCCTGCCATCATGCCGATATCCAATAAAGACCTTACACGTACCGCATCGGGATGGGGTTTCCGCATCCACCCAATATACAAGATCCGAAAATTCCATTATGGGATGGATTTCACAGCCCCAACCGGGACAGAGGTTTACGCCTCTGCTGATGGTACCATCGATCAAATTCAAAGATCAAGGCGGGGATACGGTAATTTAATGGTAATTAACCATGGCTACGGATACAAAACCCTCTATGCACATCTGAATGACTTCAACAATGCCTGGGTCGGGAAAAAGGTCAACAGGGGAGATATTATTGCCTTTGTTGGTAGTACGGGACTTTCTACCGCCCCCCACCTTCATTATGAGGTCCATCTTAATAGGAAAAAGGTCAATCCGGTTAATTATTACTTCGAGGACCTGACTGCCGAAGAATTCGACCGGATGATCGTATTGTCTATGCGTCCCGGACAAAGCTTTGATTAGAGAATCTAATTAGCCCTCTACTTGTTCCAATCCGCTGAAATTATTTTTATATTACAATGCTGTAATTAAACCTGTCATCGAAGATGAGATCCCTGCTTTCATTTTTCACATTCGCTTTGTTATTCCCTGCCTCCGTACTTTCCCAGAAGGATACTCTTACCATCATCGGTGTTGGAGATATTATGATGGGAACCGATTATCCATCCAGGGTGTACCTGCCACCGGGAGATAATTGTCAGCCGCTGATGTCTGAGGTGTACGATATTTTGCAGGATTCAGACCTTACTTTCGGGAATTTTGAGGGAACGTTTGCTGGAGACAAAGGGAAACCTAAGGCATGCAAGGATACGACCATGTGTTTTGTATTCAGGATGCCGCAGCATTATGTGAAGTGTCTTGAGGATGCCGGGTTTGACATGCTCAGCATTGCCAATAACCACGCCAATGATTTTGGTCCCGGTGGAAGAGAGGAAACCCAGCGGATCCTTGAAGGCAGTGGATTTGCCTATGCCGGTGCTCTTGGCATTCCGCATACCATCCTTGTAAAGGAGGGGGTCAGGTACGGTCTGATAGCTTTTGCCCCGAACCTGGGCTGCTACAGTATAAAAGATCCTGAGCAGGCCATTTTATTAGTTGAGGAGGTCAGGGCAAATTGCGATATTCTCATAGTATCGGTCCACGGAGGAGCCGAAGGAAAAGACCATCAGCATATGACACGGGAGTCTGAGATATATCTTGGTTATGACCGGGGAAATATATACGAATTTGCACACATGGTGGTTGATGCAGGAGCTGATGTGGTGTTTGGTCATGGTCCTCATGTAACCAGGGCCGCCGAGATTTATAAAGACCGCTTCATCATATACAGCCTTGGAAATTTTTGCACCTACAGGCGGTTTAATCTCAGGGGACCGAATGGTATTGCTCCGATAATAAAGCTGCGGGTGACGGCCGATGGAAGGTTTGCCAGCGGACAGGTCATCCCTGTCTATCAGCCAGGACAGGGCGGGGTAAGGCCGGACCCTCAGAAACGAGCAATATATAAGCTGAGAGACCTTACCACGATGGATTTTCCGGAAGTACCACTCGAGATAGACGATATCGGTATGATGACCTATTCTCCGGCACCACTCAATCAGGATACGATAAGACAAGATATTCCGCTCCATGATACCATAAGGTAGGATACATGGTGCCAGACACCTTCAGGCAAGAATAATAAGTTTCGGATATATGTAGTTAGGCCTAATAGAATGTTAAATCTCATAGGTCAGATACAGTTTTTTTGACTATTAGTTATCTTTGGATAAATCGTTGAATCATGATTACTAAAACTCAACTCATAAATTCGCTAAATAATCTACCTGAAAACCTTACTGTAGATCAGGTAATTGATCATATCATTTTTGTTGAAAAAGTTCAAAGTGGTTTAGATGATGTAGCTAATGGTAAGGTTTCCACTAAAGATGAGGCACGAGATAAATTGAAAAAATGGCTGAAGTAATCTGGTCTGATTCAGCAATTCAGGATCTTAATGATATTGGAGAGTATATCTCAAAAGATTCTGAAAAGTACGCCGAAATAACTGTTAGCCAACTCTTTTCTTCTACGGACATTCTTGAAGATCACCCAAAAGCCGGTAAAATAGTACCTGAATTTGAGATTGAATCAATTAGGGAACTCATTCGTGGTAATTATCGGATAGTTTATCAACTTACTGAGGATCAACTAATACAGATTCTTGCAGTTCATCATAGCGCTAGATTACTTGGTGGTGTTATATATCCAGTAAAGGGTGAATAAATTAAGTTTCTACTAGGCCTAACAATGAACTGTGCTAAAATCCAAGCCTTTTTAAACATTATTTAAGTTCACGCTTCTAAAATTTTCATCGTAATAAAGTCCTGATTTGGCTATCGCCAATGATTGCTTGAGTAGCTTGTTGGCTACAGCAATCAATGCCAGCTTTTTAGACTTCCCTTTTGAGATAATTCGTTGGTATAATTCTCTGCATGATTTGTTATGCTCACAGGCCGTGAAAGAGCACATGAATAGCAGATTCCTAATGTTGTTATTCCCTGTTTTGCTTATCCTGCTCTTTCCCCTGACACTTGACCGTTATGCCGCATATATAAAATTCTACTTGAACCGGAATATTTCGTAAATTTGCAATATGACTGATTACCAGAAAATAATAACAATCAATCCTGAGAAAAGATTTGGAAAGCCTTGTATTCGTAATACTCGAATTACTGTATTTGATGTACTAGGCTGGTTGGCATCTGGTATGTCAAACTCACAAATCATACAAGACTTTCCAGAATTGGATGAAGAAGATATTTCAGCCTGTCTTTCCTATGCTGCTGAAAGAGAAAGAAAAATAAGAGTTGCTTCATGAAACTTTTATTTGATCAAAATATCTCTTTCAGACTAATCAAACAAATCTCCGATGTCTTTCCTCAAGCCAAACAGGTGAAGGAAGTTGGTTTAGCAGATCACAGCGATTCTGAAATATGGGAGTTTGCTAGAGAGAACAATTTTAACATTGTAAATGATCCGTTTCGTTAATCGATCCATATCAACTTTTGCATTTTGTTGCCTTGCTATGGCTCCATTGGCAGGACAGAAGGCTGACAGTTTATACCATTTACCTGATTTGCCTGATATGGCTGTGGATGCAAGGGTCATTATCGGGACCTTCCTGGGGAATGAGCAACGGAACTATTACGGGAACCAGGCTCCGGACAGCCTTGAAGTGATATGGAAACACTACCTGGGTAAGGGAAAAACGATAATTTCCCGCAAACTCGGTTCAAGGGAATGGGCTGGGGCCGGATGGACCGGTCAGCCACTTCTGGTTGAAGAAAACCCGGATAGTGGGGAAGAGGCCGAACTTTACCTGATCCAGGGGGCATACGATCACAACCTGAAAAAAATAAGGGCATCGGACGGAGAACTCATCTGGGAATATGGCTTTGATGATGTAATAAAGGGAACAGGGACCATCTGGGAAAACCCGGATGCCGAGTTGGTGGAACAACGCCTGATAATCCTGCAGGGAAGCCGGCTTGGAGTCGGAAATTATCTGGACACCAAGCACATACCCAGCTATCGGGCCATTTCGTATTTTACAGGGAAGGAACTCTGGAGGCTTGATGTCAAGTGGACGGATTCCTACAGCCGGGATGTGGATGGCTCGGCTTTGATCATTGGGGATACGGCTTACCTGGGACTGGAGAACTCCCTTTTTACTGTTTTTAGTCCTGATCCCCAAAAGGCCAGGATGAAGGATGGCATGCTGCAGCCCGAGATTTTCCAGGAAAGAAAACTTTACAAAAAGGAGGACGTTGCTGCACATCGCTATAATGTGGTGACAGAATCATCCCCCAGTCTGCTTGACAACCACATCTATGTTGCTTCAGGATCCGGGCATGTCTGGGGGTATAATCTTGATACCCGTTCACTGGACTGGGATTTTGTCACCGGATCGGATATGGATGGATCTGCGGTGGTTACCTCTGATAAATGCATCATGGTATCGGTAGAAAAACAATATATCGATGGACCCGGAGGGGCAATGAAGCTTGATCCTTCAAAAGCACCTGAGGATGCAGTTGTATGGTACCAACCGGTTAATGATACCAGTTTTAACACCTGGGAAGGTGGGATTATCGGTTCTGTCGGGATGACCGATGCATATTATCCAGATTTAGGGGATAATTCCCCGGGGTATGGTACACAATACGCAGCAATGGTCGGAATAGATGGCTACCTCAGGGTCGTAGATCATACAGTAGTCGATTCATCTCGCAAGGTAACCGGACCTGATGGGGTGGCCCTTTTCCATCCCCCGAAAGGGATTTATAAGAAATTTGTAGGTCCCTCGATATCTACACCAATTTTTACCGGAAGCAAACTAATTATTGCAGGATATCACGGGATATGGCTGTTTGAATACGACCTGGATGGCAATTTCCGGCAGCTTGACAGGCTGAAGATGGCATTCGAAACTACTCCTATTGTTCACGATGGCAGAATATATGTCGCTTCCCGGAACGGATACCTCTATTGCCTGGGCAGAAAATAAACATATTGTGAAATAGAACTGATTTTGCTACATTAGATTAATCAAATTTCAATCCATGCCTTACAAGGAACCAAAAATCGAAAAGTTATTTTACAGTATCGGAGAAGTGGCGGCGATGTTTGGTGTAAATACATCCCTCATCCGTTTTTGGGAAAAGGAGTTTGATATTATCAAGCCGAAAAAGAATAAGAAGGGGAATCGACTTTTTACCAAGGAAGACATTGACAATTTCCACATAATTTTCCACCTGGTCAAGGAGAGGGGCATGACATTGAAAGGGGCAAAGATGAAGATGAGTGAGAATAAGGACGATGCAATTCATAACCTTGAGGTAATCCAGTCTCTGCATAATATCCGGAAAATGCTGCTCGAGATCAAGGATGACATGGGGTAGGGGAAAAAGCTTCACATCTGCCTGCCAGTAGAATTTCCGGGAGATACCTTAAAAAATTTAGCGCATGAAAGTAAGGGAAATCACATCTTGTATTGAGTCTTTTGCGCCACTGACTTACCAGGAATCTTATGACAATGCCGGTTTGCAAACTGGGGATCCCTCGGCTGAAGTATCTGCTGCGTTGCTGTGCATTGATGTTACAGAGGAGGTAATTAAGGAGGCTGTTCGATTGGATGCGGGACTGATTATCTCTCATCACCCGGTGATATTTGGCGGGTTGAAACAACTTACAGGCTCAACTCCGGCTGAGCGGGTTATAATGGAGGCCATACGACAGAGAATTTCTATCTATTCTGCCCATACCAACCTGGATGCTGTTCATAATGGGGTCAGTCACAGGATGGCTGCCAAAATCGGGCTGTCAAGTGTACGGGTGCTTTCTCCGCTTCGGGGAAAGCTTCGAAAACTCGTCTTTTTCGTTCCTGTTGATAATGCTCCTAATGTCCGGTCAGCAATCTTTGAAGCCGGGGCCGGGCAGATTGGGGAATATGACATGTGCAGTTTTAATGCTGCGGGGGAAGGGACTTTCCGGGGCTCAGAAGCATCAGATCCCTATGTTGGAGAAAAAGGTAAGATGCATTCGGAACCGGAGCTTAGAGTTGAAACCATTTTTCCCCATGAGCTGGAAGGAAATATTCTGAATGCCCTGGTCGATGCACACCCTTACGATGAGGTGGCCTACGATGTTTATCCCCTGGAAAACGTATATGACAGGGCCGGTATGGGTGTAATTGGGGAACTGGAAGGAGGGATGGATGAAACTTCTTTTCTGGATCTATTGAAGAAGAATTATGGAATACCAATGATCAGGCATTCCAGATTGTTGGGAAGGAAGGTTCATAAGGTTGCACTTTGTGGGGGGAGTGGTGGTTTTCTGCTGGGTCGTGCAATTGCCTCCGGAGCTGATGTTTTTGTAACCGGTGATGTCCGTTATCATCCCTTCTTCGATGCAGATGGGAAGATCATGATGGCCGACATCGGACACTATGAAAGTGAGCAATTTACCACTGAGATTTTTTATGATTTACTTCTCGGAAAATTTTCTAATTTTGCAGTTCATTTGACGGAGGTGAATACAAATCCAGTAAACTATTATTAAAGATGGCAACAAAGACAAAGAAGGGCGAACCAGCCGAAATGTCTGTGGCAGAAAAACTCAGTGCTCTGTACCAACTACAACAGGTAGATTCAGATATAGATAAGATAAAGATTCTTCGCGGGGAGCTTCCTCTTGAAGTACAGGACCTGGAAGATGATATTGCGGGACTCGAAACGAGAATCGGAAATATTGAGGCCGAGGTTAGTACCCTGCAGGAATCCATTTCAAAGAAGAATAACGAGATTGTAAATTCACAGGGCCTTATTAAGAAATACGAAGAGCAGCAGAACAATGTCCGAAATAATCGGGAATTTGAATCCATTTCAAAAGAGATGGAATTTCAGACACTCGAGATTGAACTGGCTGAAAAAAGAAAGAAAGAATTCAGTGAGATAGTAAGCGGGAAAGATGGACTAATTAATGAATCCAAGGCAGTTCTCGAGGAACGACAGGGTGATCTGACAAGTAAGAATGGAGAACTGAATGAAATTATTGAGGATACCAAGAAGGAAGAGGAAGTGCTGAACAAGAAACGCACTCAGATTCATAACATAATTGAACCAAGACTATTTACAGCATACGAAAAGATTCGCAACAATGCCAACAATGGGCTTGCAGTAGTTACCGTTGAAAGGGATGCCTGTGGTGGATGTTTTAATAAAATCCCTCCACAGAGGCAACTTGATATCGCGTCAAGGAAGAAGGTTATCGTTTGTGAATACTGCGGTCGCATCCTTGTAGATTCAAGGGAGGAAGAACAATAGCGTTTTGCTCCAAAGAAATTAACTTTAAGCTGTCCTCGTATGATCGGAGACAGCTTTTTTTATGAATAAATTTCTGATTCTCATATCAGTTTTTATACTTATGATCCGGACAGATGTTCCTGCCCGGGGTTTTGACGAGGCCACTGAGGAAGACAAGGTTCAAGTACTTCAGTCCCCCATTTTATATTCCATTCTCAGCCTGCGCTTCGAGGAAGCTGATAGTTTACTTAGGATCTCTGCTGAGTCAGGTTTGCAGAATCCTGCATGGTTCTACCTGAAAAATTACCTGGATTTCCTCGATGCAGTTATCTCAGGAGACAGAAGTAGTTATGAATCTTATCTTGAAAATTCAGGTAGGTGGATTGATTCCATTCAGAAATTATTCGGGGATGATCCGGGAGCCCGAATACATATGTCCTCTATCCATCTGCAATCCTCATTTCTAAGTGCTTATTATGGTGAAAACTTTAATGCAGCAAAACACTTTTATAATGCTCATCGCTTACTGCGACAAAGCCTTGCGGCAGGTAGTACTGAAGCTGGTGAAGATGGCGAAGGTGGTGATGGGGGGAATGGGGGACTGATTCTGAGGAACAGGGGATTGATAGCACTGGGTATTGGTTCCGTTCCGGAGGAATATAGGTGGCTCTTAAAAATTTTCGGGATGAAAGGTGAGATCGCGGAGGGCCTCGGATATCTTGAAGATTATCTTTTTTCTGCAACAGGGCCAGAAAGGATCGAAGCTTGCATAATATTTCAGTTTGTAAGCCATTCGGTAAATGCCGGATTGTCTGAGGATGATGTGTTGGTGGAAGGTTGCGGTGATTCATTGACCCTTTCCAGGTATTCCATGGCCCTGGTTGACTTGGCATCCGGCCGCAGTAAAAAAGTTGTAAAAAATTTGGAACACTATCAGCAGTCAGATGAAGAAAGAGCCTTACCCTACCTTGACCTTTTACTGGGAGAGGCTATGCTGAACGGGCTTGCTCCGGGTGCCAACAAACCTCTCGAAAGGTTCCTTGGAGAACATTCAGGAGAAAATTACAGGCATTACGCATACCATAAGCTCAGCTGGCATTATCTTCTGTCAGGAGAATGGGAGCAGTATCAATTGACCCGGCAGAAAGTAATTGATTCAGGGGAAGCTTATCTTGATGCTGACCGGCAGGCACTCAGCGAAGCCCGGGACACCCTTGTGGTGAATTCTGAGCTGCTGCAAGCCCGGCTTCTGTTTGACGGTGGATATTACCGGGAGGCACTTTCACAGTTGAAGGATGACCCTGCTATTGTTTTGCGAAACAGAAAAGACTCAATTGAATACAAATATCGCCTGGCCAGAGTCTACGATCGTATTGACGATAAGAACACTGCAATCAGGTATTACCAGGAAGTACTGGCTTCAGGATCCGGAGAAAAATGGTACTTCGTACCCAATTCTGCATTGCAGCTCGGAATAATTCATGAGGCAGAAGGAGAAAAGGAACAGGCTCTTGGGTATTATCGTGAATGCCTGAAGATAAACAGATCAGCTTACGAAAAAAGCATTGATTACAAGGCCAGGCAGGGAATCAGAAGGCTGGAGGACTAAGGCTATGTATTTCATCCAGCCGGGATTCATTCTGATACCCGTTAGCCACGTTTTGGTAGCGTTGGATCAATTATCCCAGTCCAATCCGTATTTATCGCTTATATCCAGAGCTGGCATGGGACCATCAAGTGGTTTGAGATCCCTGACATACCAGTCGAGCCAATCGATCTGTCTGTAAAGTACATCGATCCGGCCTGTCTGTTTCCGATTACCATGTCCTTCCCCGGGGTATTGAACCAGTCTCACTGCGGGATGATCATTCATTTTCATACGCCGGTACAGTTCCTTACTCTGGGATGGATGTACCCGTGTATCATCTGCTCCACCGTAGATCAATGTGGCCGTTTTACTCTGGTGAGCCCAGTAAATGGGACTTCTTTCCAGGTTCATTTGCCATTGTTCTTCCAGAATTTCCCCGGAATGAACATATAGTTCTTCATATGGTATATCAGTTGTTCCTCTTTTGCTTATGAGATCGCTGATACCGACAAACATGCAAACAGCTTTAACATACTCGGTATAATAGGTGGCAAACCAGCCGGAAGCATAGCCTCCGTATGAACCACCTGCGAGTCCCACCCGGTCCGGATCGGCTCCGTGATCTTTTATCAGATATTTTATACCGTCTGCAATGTCATCAAATTCAGTTCCTGCCGGATCCTTTAATCCAACCATTCCAAAGTCAACCCCATATCCGGTACTGGCCCTGTAATTCAGATATAGCACCAGGTATCCCTTACCTGCCATCACCTGTCCAGGAGTTGAATATCGGCTGAGCCAGTTGTTGTTATGATGAGATTCCGGTCCCCCATGAACATAAACAATCAAAGGATATTCCCCCCCCTTTTCATATCCGACCGGGTACATCAGCAAACCTTCAATTTCCTGTCCGTCTCTTGCGGCATATTGGATAACGGCCTGCTCACCCAGGGTTTTATCGATCAGTTGTGGATTGATATCAGTTATTTTTTCCAGTTCATTCTTTCCATCCCAGGAATAAATATTTCCTGGATCGGATGGTGTTGATCCAGTGAAAATAAATTGCTTAAAACCTGTTGTATATTTTGGAGTACTGAATATGATCCCCGACTCCTTTGAATCAAGGATGATTTTTCTTTTCCCGCCTTTTACCGGTACAAGGTTTAGCTTGGGATAAACACCTTCGCCTGAAAAATAGAGTAGCTCCTTATCGTCCTTCCAGTTGACCCAGGTGATATGTCCCTTGAAATTTTCCGGAGTGAGATTTGTAATGCTGTGATCTTCAAGCCCCAAGACATACACCTGGCTGACAGAGTGGTCATTGATATTAAGAGCCGCTGTGTATGCGAGGTGTTTTCCGGAGGGACTAAAGACGAAATTACCCAGTTTTCCCTCATTATCCGAAATCTTCTCCATGTTACCTGACTGGAGATCAATTAAATGGATCCTTTTAAACATATAGCTATGATCAATCAGGTTTTTTGGTGAAATGCCGGCTGCAATATGTGTCCCCTGACCGTTGAATTCAAAATTCCAGACATTCACTCCTTCGGTTAGCTGCCGGGTCTTCTGGTGTACAAACTTCCCGTCAAATTCGGATATATAAAGATTTGTGTTCTTCAGGTTTTCCTCATAAAAAATGAATCCATAACCACGTTTTTTCAGATCTTTTTCTTTGTCTGATACCGGTGTGAGAGCAAGATAGGCCAGACTGACACCATCCGGGTTCCATCTGAAAGAGGAAACATTTGATTCACTCTGAGTCAGCGGGATCGTTTCACCACCTGCAGTGGGCATGGTCCATACCTGCTTGATTTTATTCTCATCTGAATATAAAAATCCTATGGTTTTTCCATCCGGACTCCAACTCGGAGAAGATCCATTAATATCCTCCGGGAAAAGTGAAGTAACGCTGCCATCCTTGAGTGTCATTTTCCAGTAGGCAGAACGCGATCCCCCCTGGGATTCATTCGGTCCCCGGGGTGTTGATATGGAATAAATGATCTGGTCTCCATCCGGACTAAGCTGGATATTGCTGCAGGATTTGAGCTCCAGGAGATCACGGGGAGTAAATACACCCTGGCTGTAAATATTCTGAAGGGAAACAACAATCAGAGCTACCAGTAAAACTGACAAATTTCTTGGTTTTAGATTCATGATGATTTAGTTGATTTGGAATTATTGAAAATTGATGCAAAAGCTATTTCTTAAGATTTTCTTTTAGTTTCAGTGCGGCGGGAGTAACTGCCAGTCCCCCTTTTCCGGTATTGCACAGGGCATGTGGCATCAGTTTGCCAACCTGTTTTACGCTGTGGATAACCTGGTCAAGCGGTATAACCTGGTCAAATCCGGAAACAGCCATGCTTGAGGCTGCCAGTGCGTTCATACCGGCTGTGACATTTTTACCAAGGCAGGGTACTTCAACCCTGTCCGCCACAGGATCACATACCAGTCCAATGCTATTTTGCAGTGCCATGGATGCTGCGGCAAATGCCTGTTTTGCAGTTCCGCCTGAAATATCTGCCACTGCGGCGGCGGCCATGCATGCGGCTGCTCCGGTTTCCACCTGGCAACCGTGTTCCTCGGCCGAAAATCCGGGTCCCCCAGCAAAATATACACCTGCTAGTCCCCCGGCAAAATATGCCAACACCTTTTCCTTCTCAGTGGTTTCGTTTACGTCAGCGAATGCTTTAAGGGTACCGCCGAATGTGCCGCAGGCCCCTGCAGTTGGGATGGCGACAATTACTTCCAGGGCACTCTTGGCTTCCATGAGGGCTGTTATGTTGGCTATAAGATTGTTGACCAGCGGACCGGATTTGATCATGCCTGCTTCGGATGCTTTTTCTATCAGGTCGGACTGCTGATGAAGGATGCGGTCCTGATATTGTGTTCCACTTAATCCTTTGGCTATACCATTTTCAACAATCCGGATGATCTCTTTCATCCGGTTGATGAGATCATCTTCGGACAGTCCGCTTCGACAGCTTTCATAGATAAGTCCCATTTTACCCATGCTGAGCCCGTTTGATTCTGCGTATAAAATTGCAGACTCCGGGTCAGTAAAGGGACATGTTGATTCATTGCCTGATACAACCGGCATTATCGGGGTAGTTAATATAAGATCCTTAATTCCTGCCAGAGATCTGATCTGATCGAGAATTTTATGCTCAAATGCCCTGGGTGATTTGAGCTGTATCAGTAGTTCTGCTCCGGAGTCTGAATAATTGACAGAGGTCTTATCCGAAACGAGGTTTGCTATGGCATCTCGTTGATTCGAGTCTGAAGCAGCTATAACCAGACAATCATAACTGTCTCCCCTGAGCCTGATCGGATGCTTATTAAACTCTCTGATCTCAAACATCCCTCCTCCAGTTGAAATCGCAATGATTTCTATGATTTTTCCTGTTTTTCCGTTCAGCGTTACCCTGACTGTATTTGTATGATCGGTCTTGAAACTGCTTATTTTATATTCAATCCCAATTCCTTTTGAGCTGGCAATGAGCTCCGGATTAATAATGCGCTCATCTGTGATTTCAATTCCAAGCAATCCCCCATCCATTCCCATGGCAGTTCCCTGTTCACGGTAGTTTGATGACCAGACCCCATCCTTATCAAGTTCAATAGTGGCCTGTTTCAGCTCATCGTTTAAGAGCTGGATTCCAGTTCTGGCAATTCGCCAGGAAGCCGCTGTATGCGAGCTTGACGGTCCCCTCATAACCGGACCGATCACATCGTTGAGGATACTTGGAAGAGTTGAGTTGTCCATAGTTGATTACAGAAACTAAAAATAGATAATAATTTGGCATCTGAAAATGACTTATATGTGTAGTTGAATTATGTCGTTGCTACGTAGGCATAAAGACCGTTAATCATTTTTCATTACTTCTTTTAAATCCCACCTTGTTGAGTTTTCTATGTTTTAGTTTTGGTGATAACGCATCTATCTTTTTTAGTAGGTACCTGAATGAGGCATTTAAATTGGCCTTCAGTTGTCAGGTCGAATAATTATTGTATATTCGCACCCTTAGTCCTATAGGATTAGTAGTACAATACCAATACAATGAAATTCAACACAAAAACAAGGTACGGAATCAGAACCATGATCGAACTTGCAATGCACTGGAAGGAGAAGGGAGTTTTTCAGAAGGAAATTTCTGAGAGGCAGGAAATATCCTTCAAGTATCTCGATCATTTAATTGCTTCGCTTAAGGCTTCCGGCCTGATTGAAAATGCCGGGGGAAGGATGAGCGGGTATGTTTTGACCAAAGATCCGGAGGATATCAGTATATATGATATATATCAAGCCTTCGAACCTGAATTGGCAATTACCGATTGCCTGACCGATGGCAGCAATTGTATGCGAAACGGTACCTGCGCCACAAAAGATTTCTGGAACGGACTAAACAAGCTTATTATAGAATACCTTGAAGGTACAAGGCTACAGGACCTGGCCCAGAAACAAAAGCAGATAAATGAAGCACAGGCAGATAGTATGTTTTATATATAGACTTTAAATTTAATTAAACAATAATGAAAAAAGAGACTATTTCAATTCACGGTGGATATGAATCGGAGCCAACAACCAAATCCGTTGCAGTACCAATATATCAAACCGTAGCTTATGAATTTGACAATGCCCAGCATGGAGCAGATTTATTTAACCTCGACGTAACAGGAAATATTTACAGCCGGATCATGAACCCTACGGTTGATGTTTTGGAGCAAAGAATTGCGGGACTGGAAGGTGGGATTGCTGCATTGTGTGTAAGTGCCGGCAGTGCCGCAGTAAATTATTCCATACTTAATATTGCTGTTGCGGGTGACAATATTGTATCCACCCCCCAGCTGTATGGCGGAACCTACACATTGTTTGCGCATATGCTTCCCAGCCTGGGAATTGATGTAAAGTTTGCTGACTCCTCGGATGCAAGCGACATTGAGAAATTAATTGATGACAAAACCAAAGCGGTTTTCTGTGAATCCATTGGTAATCCGGCAGGTAATATTACAGACCTTGAAGCAATTGCCAAGGCGGCTCATAGCAAAGGGATTCCTGTAATTGTTGATAATACTGTTGCTACCCCCGTACTGACCAATCCTATTGATTATGGGGTAGATATTGTGGTGCATTCCCTTACTAAATACATCGGAGGTCATGGAACAACGCTGGGAGGTGCAATTGTGGATTCCGGTAAATTCCCATGGGAAAAACATAAGGATCGCTTTCCAATGATGAATACACCCGAACCAGCTTATCATGGTATTGTGTATAACGAAGCTTTTGGACCGGCTGCCTATATTGCAAGAGCACGAACAGTAGCTCTCAGAAACACCGGTTCGGCATTGTCTGCCATGGCAGCTTTCCAGATTCTTCAGGGACTGGAGACTTTAAGTCTTCGGATGGAAAGGCATTGTGATAATGCTATTGCCGTAGCCGAATACCTTGAAAATCATAAAAAGGTTTCCTGGGTCCAATTTGGAGGATTGAAAAGCAGTGAATATCATGACCTGGCAAAGAAATACTGTAATGGGAAACCTGCGGCTATTTTAACTTTTGGAATAAAGGGCGGATATGAGAAAGCCGAAAAGTTTTACGATGCTCTGTTGCTGTTCAAACGATTGGTAAATATAGGCGATGCAAAATCTCTAGCCTGCCATCCTGCTTCCACAACCCACAGGCAAATGACTGAAGAAGAGCAGGCAACAGCCGGGGTAACACAGGATATGTTACGCCTTAGTGTAGGTATAGAACATATTGATGATCTTATCGCTGACCTTGAACAGGCTTTCAAGTCAGCTTAAATGGTTTTATACTAAGTCCCCTATAAATTTCTTACTTCGACTCTGAATGCGTTCTTCGGATTCAGTACCAGGAGCTGATTGATCTCATCGTCTGAGAATCCATTTTCTTTCAACGCGGGTACCAGATGCGTAATGACTGCCTTGTAACCGCGGAGTTGATCCTTGCCGTTAAATGAATTGCCGTCATGAGAAAGCAGAACCTTATGAAGCAGGTTCTTTTCCTTGAATAATTGGATCCTTGATACATAATCTTCTGTGGCGGGGGACTTGAATTTATCCAGGGATATCCATACTCCCTTCTCTGCAGTTTCGATCAGAAGGTTATCATCAGTAGTATTTGAGGCATGTACCCAGACGATGGCAGAAGGACTAACTTTGAATTGTTCAAGTAATTCAAGCTGATTCTCAACGGCCGTTGGATTATCTCCTGTATGAACAGCCATAGTCATTCCTGTACTTAAATGGGTGAGTATGCCAGCACTGAAAAGCTTGGAATCTATATCAGAGGCACCATTGTCAAATCCAAGTTTAATGAACCCCGGTTTTATGTCAGTTCCATCAATTCCGTTTTCGAACTCCTCGATCCATATCCGGGAGATTTCTTCAATAGTGGATTCATATGCAGATTCAGGAACATACCTGTCGTTTGCCGCTGCATAATACCCGGTATTTGTAATGATCTCCATTCCCGTTGAATCTGAGATCTCTTTTAGCAGGCGGACGTCTCTGCCAAAATATGCAGTAGTGCAATCAAAAATACTTACAATACCAAGGGCTTTTACCTCTTTAAGGTATGGAATAACCTGCATGAAAGGAGAATCCTTAAGATAAACCGGTACATAGGAAGACTCCAACCCGAATCTTGACATTATATGTTCATGAGTAAGAGAAATCCCAAGTTTGCTGATATCCATTTTTCCTTGCACCGAATAAATATAACCATCCGGTTCTGTTGAATTTTTCTTATTGGACTGGCAGGAAATGAATAACAGGAATACAAAACTTAATAGTATTATTCTGTTCATAATCTTCTAATTTATAGAGAGTGATACATGTTTCTAGCTGTGACAAATATACAATTTATCAATTGATGGATTTGTATCTCGATTGCCCGGACTGAAAAAAGCAGGTCCCTATTATAAATTTTGTTATAGAATTATTGATCACCAGAGAATTTGTTGATTCTAGCACAGCCTTGGAATACTAATTAAAATAGCTGCTTGGCGGTGACGACGAGACCGCAAATGAAGATGCAGTTACTCCATTACAACGAGTTTTTTATAAACCAGTTTGCTTCCGAGGTTAACCTGAATCAGGTAGGTGCCGGAATTCCATTCAGAAATATCCAGACGTATTTCCATGCCGGGTTCAATGTACATATCCTCGTGCCAAATGTGTTGACCCAATAAATTATACACAGTTATTGATCCATCAATTGTATTGTCAATATCCGGATTAATCATCACATAAGTCCGGGCAGGATTAGGATAGAATGTGATTTTAAGATTATCAGATATCTTCGTTTCAACCAATTTTGAGACAACTGGTTCATTAAATGTGAAATGATGAGTTCCCGGTGGAAAGTCTACTCTTATCCAGCCTTCACCGGAAGCTTTTTCAGAAACTTCTTCCTCGCTGATATAGAGAGTGTGAATCCCAGGATTATAAAAAGTCACTTCCCGGATTTCTGAAGTGACTATTGATCCTTTAACCTTAGTGGCATAAAGACTGATTTTACCGTCAGACAGGAAACCGTAGTCGCCCATTTTGAATGAACTGGAACCGGTGGTAAAATAGAAACCGGGACTTCCCTGGTTTATCCTCACTATGGCATTATCTCCCGTAAAGGAAAAGAAACTTGCATTTGTTTCTTCCTCACTGGAAGAGGTGACAGCATAATCTGTGATGGCCTCTGAATGTTTAATTGAAACTCCGGTATAGTCAATGCCATCGAATCGATCCATTGTAGATTTGGCATGCTCCTGGTCATGGGGAAATAAGGCTGTGACAATTTTTGCCTTTCCATTTTCATCCAGATTGTATCTTGCGTCGATGTATTTGCCAACAAAGGAAGCTCCGCTGTTCATATTGGCCAATACCCCGTCTTTCAGGGCTACGGTATCCGGAGGAGTTCCCAGGAAAACTGAAAGTTTTACAGCATTAGAGTCCCAGGTTACTGGATTGATATTGGATGAATATTCAATGCTCTCGGTTAACGGAATGCAATTATTGGCATTTGGATGCCAGTAAACATTGCAAGTCCCACCAGGATCTCCTTCCAGCTCATCGAATACAATCCAATAACCGGGTGAACCGGATTTTGGGTGTATAAATTGGAAATATCTGATATGATTTCCATAATCGGGTAATGTATATTGACCCGGCATGGAAATACGTCTGGATATTTCTGAATGGAATTCCGGCACCTACCTGATT
>DRHS01000171.1 GCA_011053095.1 Bacteroides sp. | reverse complement strand
CAATGGCTCCCCTTAGTTAAACCTTTAATTTATCATTCTTATGAATCCACAAAGCGAATCTAATTATCGAGGAACCGGATGCGGGAAAGCCGCTCGTCCGGATCTGAAGGGGAGCGGGGAGGCAACGAACCGCTCTACCTGGAAAACAACAAGCAAAGCAGTTCTCACAATTCTTATCCTTGTGCTCGCCGTTTCGATGCGGGCACAGTATTCCGGTGCATCCGTGGGATACGCCAAGATCACCAGGGGAATGAACAGCGAATTTCTCGAACTTGAAAAAGTTGCTAAAAAATTACATCAGGCCAGGGTTGAAAAGGGAATAATTACCCAGTGGCATCTTTACAGAAAGATGTATAGAGGGGCGGACGATCCTTACGATTATATCTTCGTCTCCTTTTATGATGATTATATGAAAACGCAGAATTCCTTTCCGGCAGAGATACGTGAAAAAGTAATGACCGAGGAAGAATGGGCTGCATTCATTGAAAAAGCAAGAAAAGTAAGGACCATAATCAAAAATGAGTATTATGACCAGGTAATGGCAGTAGAAGAAGGCAAACCTGTCAAATACATCCGGATCAACCGTTACAGGGTTAAGCCCGGAGAAGTGGGTACTTATATTGATTTACGAAGGGAAATTACCAAGCCGATTCAAGAAGAGTTAATTAAACGGGATCTCATGACCGGATGGAGCATGTGGCGCAAAATAACTTACGACAGGGAATACCAGTTTGTAACCGTGGATGCCTTCTCTGAATTCGGCCAATGGAAATCAGATGTATCTTACCCGGAGGTTTTAAAAGAGGTCCATCCCAACCTAAACCAAGAGGAAACTATGCAAAAATTAACAGAGAGTAGGATGCTGGTAAACTCTGAGTATTGGAGACTGGTTGAATTCACGGATCCTGCAGAGGAATAGTTAGAATGGGGTAAAACTTATTTATCAAAGGGGTCCGTTCTATTAAGCGGGCCTTTTTGCATTGATTCGAACGCCTGCGGTTCAGATCTTTCTTCCTGGATATTCCTGAAGGGCTTTTTCCAGGCAGGCCATGGCTTTTATCAGGTCGTCCTTTTTCAGGACATAGGCGATCCTTACCTGCTTTTTTCCGAGTTCGGGCTTGGAGTAGAAACCGGATGCGGGAGCCAGCATCACGGTTTGCCCTTCGTGATCAAAATCGCTAAGCAGCCACTGGGAGAATTTGTCAGCATCGTCAACCGGCAGCTGGGCAATGGTGTAGAAAGCCCCTTTTGGTGTGGGACAAATCACTCCCTGCATTTTATTCAGGGCCCCGACCATATAGTCCCTTCTCTCGATGTATTCATTGTAGACCTCGGTGAAGTATTCCTGGGGTGTGTCAAGAGCTGCTTCGCCGAGGATTTGTCCGAGTCCCGGGGGACTCAATCTTGCCTGTGCAAATTTTAAGGCAGTGGATACAACCTCCTTGTTCTTGCTTATCATAGCCCCAATCCTGACACCGCAGGCGGAGTACCTTTTTGAAACAGAATCGAGCAGTATGACATTCTGTTCCGCTCCCGGAATATTCATGGATGAAAAGTGTTCCAGTCCATCGTAACAAAACTCCCGGTATACCTCATCGGAATACAGGTACAAATCGTGTTTGAGGATGATCTTTCCCAGCTGTTGTATCTCTTCCCTGGAGTAAAGGTATCCTGTAGGATTGTTGGGATTGCATATTATTATACCCCTGGTTCGGGGTGTGATTAGCTTTTCAAACTCCTCGACAGGAGGGAGGGCAAAACCATCTTCAATTCTTGAAATTACGGGAATTACTTTCACACCTGCTGTGACCGTGAACCCATTATAATTTGCATAATAGGGCTCGGGAATGATGACCTCGTCACCCGGATTAAGGGTTGACATCAGGGCAAAAAGGATGGCTTCGGACCCCCCTGTAGTGATCAGAATTTCAGTGTGATCCACTTCAATTCCTATTCCCTTGTAATATCCTGCCAGTTTCCTTCTATAGCTTTCATTGCCTGCGGAATGGCTGTATTCAATTACGCGCTCCTGCAGGTTCTTAACAGCTTCAATGGCAATTTCAGGGGTTTTGATGTCGGGTTGCCCGATATTCAGGTGATATACCTTGTGACCCTTGCTCCTGGCTTCCTCTGCATAGGGTGCAAGCTTGCGGATGGGAGATTCGGGCATTGATCTGCCCCTTTCGGATATATTCGGCATAATGTATTGTGTTCTGGTATTTATTCAAGTGATGCACTGCTGACCTTGCCACTAATTGAGAGCCGCTGAACACCGTTGTTGGCATTGGAATAAACATAGATGGATTTATTGAATACTCCCACCCGGTGCGTATCGTAGCTGACCTGGATAGTTCCTTTTTCCCCGGCTTTTACCGGTTCACGCGACCATTCCGGGATGGTACAACCACAAGTGGATTTTACATGAGTAACCAGCAAGGGGACAGTCCCGGTGTTGGTAAAAACAAACTCCATCATCCCATCCCCGTCAAAGGGAATCTCACCAAAATCATGTTTAATGGTATCAAACTCTATTACGGCCTCACTTAGGTCCGCATTTCCGCCGACCTTGTTGCATGAAGACCATCCAAGAGTCAAAAGTATGATTACACTTATGTATCCGGCCTTATTCATTTTCTTTCAATTAAAGGGTAAAAATAATTTAAATCCTAATATCATCAATGCTAATTATCATAATTATAAACATTTTCCGGCCTAGTTTAATCACAATAATTGCTTAATTTTACCGGATTTTAAACCGGAATTTGCACTGATAATGGACATCCCATCAAAATACGATCCTTCGAAAACTGAACAACGCTGGTATGATTACTGGATGAAACAGGATTTCTTCGCTTCCTCTCCTGATGACAGGGAGCCATATACCATTGTTATCCCTCCTCCCAATGTTACCGGTGTGCTTCATATGGGACATATGTTGAACATTACCATTCAGGATGTCCTGATACGAATGAACCGCATGAATGGGAAGAATGCCCTGTGGGTTGCGGGAACAGACCATGCCTCTATCGCTACCGAGGCCCGGGTTGTTGCTAAGCTGAAGGAGGAAGGTATTCAGAAATCGGATCTTTCCCGGGAGAAATTCCTTGAGCATGCAATGGAATGGAAGGATAAGCATGGAGGCATTATTCTTGAACAGCTTAAAAAGCTTGGTGCCTCCTGTGACTGGAACCGCACAAGATTTACTATGGATGAGGGCTATTATGAGGCTGTGATAAATACCTTCATTGACCTGTATAACAAAGGACATATTTACCGGGGTGTTCGGATGGTGAACTGGGATCCCCAGGCCCGGACTGCTGTTTCGGATGAAGAAGTAATGCACCGCGAAATCAATTCCAAACTCTACTATGTCAGATATGAGGTGGAAGGATCAGATAAAGGAATCACCATTGCTACCACCCGGCCTGAGACAATACTTGGAGATACAGCTGTCGCTGTAAACCCTGAAGACCCCAGGTATAAGGACCTGCATGGAAAAATTGCAATAATACCTCTGGTTGAAAGAAAGGTTCCAATCCTCTGTGATGATTATGTGGACCATGAATTTGGTACAGGAGCCTTAAAAATTACCCCGGCACATGATGAAAATGATTATGAGATAGGGATACGTCACAACCTGGAGAGCGTTGATATATTAAATGATGATGGCACACTGAGCAAGGAGGCAGAATGGTTTGTGGGAATGGATCGTTTTAAGGCACGTGATGAGGTTATAAAGGAACTTGAGTCCAGGGGCTGCCTTGTTAAGGTTGAGGATTATATCAATAAGGTGGGTTTTTCAGAGCGGACCGATGCCGTGATTGAGCCTAAGCTTTCAATGCAGTGGTTCCTGAAGATGAAGGATCTCTCAAAGCCCGCTCTTGATGCAGTTCTTGATGGAACCATCCAGCTTCATCCTGCCAAATTCAAGAATGTCTACCGTCACTGGATGGAGAATGTAAAAGACTGGTGTATTTCCCGGCAATTGTGGTGGGGACAAAGAATCCCTGCATGGTTTATTGGAAAGACAAATGACTATGTAGTGGCTAAAACCATTGAAGAAGCATTAAAGGCAGCTCAGGCGAAAACAGGTAATTCATCGCTAACAGCCGCTGACCTCAGACAGGACGAGGATGTTCTTGATACCTGGTTTTCTTCATGGCTCTGGCCAATTGCCCTGTTTGATGGTATTCGTGATCCTGAGAATAATGAATTCAAGTATTATTATCCTACCAATGACCTTGTTACGGCCCCCGATATACTTTTTTTCTGGGTAGCCCGTATGATCATTGCAGGATATGAGTACTCCGGTCAGAAACCGTTCAGTAATGTCTACCTGACTGGAATGGTCCGTGACAGCAAACGTAGGAAAATGTCAAAATCTCTCGGTAACTCCCCAGAACCGCTTGACCTGATAAAGAAATATTCAGCTGACGGTGTCCGGGTTGGAATGCTTTTCTGCTCCCCGGCCGGAGGGGATCTGCTGTATGATGACAGCCTGCCTGAACAGGGAAGGAACTTCGGAAACAAAATATGGAATGCCTTTCGTCTTATCAAAGGCTGGGAAGTGGATGAAAACCTGGGCCAGCCCGAGAATGCAAAATCTGCCATCGGGTGGTTTGAAAACAAGATTAACGGTTCCCTTAAGCAGCTTGAGGACCAGTATAAAAAATACAGGATCTCAGAGGCACTGATGACATTGTACAGGCTCTTCTGGGATGATTTTTCAGCCTGGTACCTTGAAAGCGTGAAACCTGCTTATGGCCAACCAATGGATTTAGAAACATACAAAAGCACAATAGTGTTTATGGACATGCTGGTGAGGATGCTGCATCCCTTTATGCCATTTATTACTGAGGAAATCTGGCAATACATAGAGGAAAGGAAAGAGGGTGAAAGCATCATGGTTCAGTCAATGCCCAGGGCGGCTAAAACTGATTCCGGAATACTGGAGCAATTTGAAGATATGAAAGAGGCAGTAACTGCTATCCGAAAAATCAGAAAAGAAAAGAACCTTCCTGCAAAGGAAAAGCTGGAACTCATGGTGAGGGACCATAATCAAAGTTACAGCCAGCGGTTTGAGAGTATCCTTAAAAAGCTGGGAATGCTTAAATCTGTCGTAGCAATCAATGAAAAAGTTGATGGAGCAATCTCCTTCCGTGTCCGTAGTGTTGAATACTTCATTCCGCTAGAGGAACATATAAATCCTGAAGAAGAACTAAAGGACCTGGAGCAGGAACTTGTCTATCAAAAGGGTTTCCTGAAGAAGGTCATGGCAAAAATGAATAACGAACGTTTTGTCCGGAATGCACCTGCACAGGTTGTTGAGCTGGAACGAAAGAAGCAGGATGAGGCGGAAAAAAAGATCGGAGTTCTTGAAGAAAGAATTGCCGGACTAAAATAGAAATAGTCCAGGAGTCATACTAAATATCAGGACGTTACGTTAGATAGACAACCAATATCTAACCCTTATGTCCCTCAAGATTAAAACCCTGGTTTCCCTTTCTGTTGCAATCCTCTATTGCTTTCCTCCCTCCTATGCACAGGCAGATCTCAAAGGAATTACCCTTAAACTATATACGAATTTTCTCTATTCGGATACAGAAACATCCGGGATCTACTATACAATAATTCAATCAAGTACAACAGAAAAACATAAAACCATCCAGTCCGGTTATTTCTCTCCATCGGTTTCGTTCAGTCTCCCAAACGGAAATAACCATGAGATAGAGTTATCCCGGCTTATGTTCAATAGGGATAATAATGAGATAGTTTTGGAGGATGATACGACCGGTCTGTCAGGACCAATGGTTGCCGGGAGTCTGGATACTGAATTTCTTTTTGCATTCCGGTACGAGTACAATATTGTAATGCTCAAGAAAAAAGCAGATTTGAAACTCAGGCCAACCGTAGGCTTTTCAGCAGAACCATATTTCTCAATTGTTAGTTATAAGCCTAAAATTTCCCTGACCTATCCACAGAGGGAAACAGGGGCCGGACTCTCTCTCTCAGTTATACCACGAATCATTTACAACCTGGGAGAGAGATGGTTTCTTGATTTGAATGTTCCGCTTTACCTTTTAGATATCTATTACTCAAGAGGAAATATCGATAGGCCTGACCTGCCCCTGGATTCAAGAACAACTTCCACCCTGGAGATTCATACAGCTCCCCCTAGGTTCCAGGTCAGATTTGGAGTCGGGCTTCGTCTATAAAAACCAGGAGGTAAATTTACTCAGGAATAAAATATGGTGGAATCAGTCAGGGCGCAAGTCTTGTCATCTTCCAGGAATCTCCTGAACGTTCAAACAAAATCCTGTCGTGCATGCGGTCATCCCTGCTGACCCAAAATTCAATATGGTCGGGTTCCAACCGGTAGCCTCCCCAGGATGGCGGTCTCTGAATATCCTTACCCTCAAATTCAGATTCCCGCATTCGTAAAGCCTCATCCAGGCTTTCCCTCGAATCAACAACCTGACTCTGGTCGGAAGCCCAGGCTCCCAGTTGATGTCCCCTGGGCCGTGTGGAAAAGTATTTATCAGATTCCCCTTCTGTAGTTTTATCTATTCTGCCCTCTATCCTGACCTGGTGTCCAATCCTGTGCCAGTGGATGACAAGGGCTCCCCATGGATTTTTCTCCAGTTGCCGGGATTTTCGGCTCATGTAATTCGTATAAAATACAAATCCCCTTTCATCAAACTCCTTGAGCAGGACAATTCGAACGGAGGGTTTGCCATCAGTGCCCACAGTAGCAAGAGACATAATGGTTGGGTCTGAAATATCTGAATCCACAGCCTCCAGGTACCATTGCCTGAAAATGTGAAATGGATTCTGATTTGAGTTATCTGGGGGAATCATCATCAAAGTCGTCCTCGATGTCATCATCTTCTGTGTCAGGATATTTTACCAGCATTGCATTCTTAATGCTGGCATTCAGTTCAAAACCGATAAGCAGTGCTACAGAATTAAGATATATCCACAGCAGGATTATCATCAGGGTGGAAATTGATCCAAAGAACTTGTTAAACTGTCCGAAGTTATTCATAATGAACTGGAAAACCAGGGATGTGCATATGACCAGAACACTGGACAGGGTTGAGCCTGCAGAATAAAACTTCCATCTCATCTTTCGGGAGGGACCGATCCAGTATAGAAAGGATAGTGAAAAGTAGATCAGGGCTATAATCACAATCCACTTGGAAAGTCGCAGGACAATCAGGGTAATTGTGGTATTAATCAGTTCATGTTCAACAAGAAGGTTGATGGCCATCCTGCCAAACAGGATCATGCTCATCGCTACCGTCAGAAGAACAAACATAATAATAACCAGGAATCCTGCAATGGCTCTGCGCTGTAACCAGGACCTTGTTTCAATTGAATGGTAGGTAGCATTGAATGCCTGGATAATCCCATTAACAGCATTGGTGGCAAAGAAAAGGGCAATTACAATCCCGAAAAACTGCAATCCCTTGCGTTTTACGAACATGTCCATCATGGTATTTTTCATCAGGTCAAAAGCCTCCTGGGGAAGTACACTTTCCATAAGACCAAGAAGTCCTGATTCAAGATTGTCTATCGGGATGAACGGTATAAGGGTGAAAAAGTAAATTATGGCCGGAAGGGATGCCAGGAAAAAATGAAAGGCAATTGCAGCTGCCCTTGTTGTCAGAGCACCCTTCTGCAAGCCTCTCACAAAAAACGCTACCACATCATAGATGGCTATTCCTTCGAAACCTGGGATGGAAATTTTTTTTGCAAGGTTGACTACCTGCCGGGACCTGACTTTGGCGATACGTGATGATCTGTTGTAGAATAATTTAACACCCATCTCAAATGGCTTTAAGGCTGAGGTCGAGACCCCTGACCTGGTGAGTCAGAGCACCCACAGAAATGAAGTCAACACCGCATTCAGCATAATCCCTGAGGTTATCAAGGGTGATCATGCCTGAGGATTCGGTTTCAAATCTTGAGCCAATTATATCCACAGCCTGCCGGGTTTCATCAAGGCTAAAATTATCCAGCATAATCCTGTTCACTTTACCGATCCTGAGAATCTCCCTCACATCATTCAGGCTGCGAGCCTCTATTTCAATCTGCAGATCTTTTCCTTTTCCTTCCAGATATTTGTGTGTTTTTTTGATTGCTTTTTCTATTCCCCCGGCAAAATCAATATGGTTATCCTTAAGCATAATCATGTCGTACAATCCCATTCGATGGTTCATCCCGCCCCCTGTTCGGACTGCTTCTTTGTCAAGGATACGTAGTCCGGGTGCGGTTTTTCTTGTATCCAGTAGCCTGGTTTTCAAGCCTTCCAAAGCTTTCACATACTCTGCAGTCATTGTGGCGATACCACTCATTCTCTGCATAATATTTAAGACCAGTCTTTCTGATTTCAGAATGGAGAGGACGGAACCGGAGACATTAAAAGCAATATCCCCATGATTTACCGGGGATCCGTCACTTAGAATTACATCTGATTTTAACTCCGGATCGATTTTATGAAATACCTTCCCTGCAATATTTATTCCAGCAATAATTCCTCTGTCTTTTACCAGAAGGCGGGCGTTACCCCTTGCCGCATGGGGAATGCTGGACAGGGAGGAATGGTCACCATCCCCTATATCCTCATGGAGAGCAATATCAAGCAATGAATTAAAAAGTTCCTCATTGAACATTTTCGTCCTCTTCCTCAATCCTTAACTGATGAATAAAAGGAGATCCGTCCTGTTTTTTCATAAGGATATAGACGCGGTAGGTCTTTCCCTGTGTAGTAAGGCTTCCAATTGCATAGCGGGAGTTTTCTCCCCCTTCAAAAATAATTTTGAATGCTTCCGGTTTATGCTCCGCAAAAAATTTACGGATGATCTGTTTTGCCTGGGGACGGCTATAGACATCTTCATCTTCAAGAATAATCAACTCAACATTTGTGTGGAAAAATTTTGAAAGTTCTTCCGCATTACCTGCCTTAAAAGATAAGACAATGCCTTCGGGTACCTTCTCAGTCTGAGCATTCAGGGAAGCGGCCGGATACAGGAAAATCAATACGAATCCCAGTGTATAAAGGATTTTTTTCATTTAAGCACAATTTTTGTACATTATAAATTCATAAATCATGCCAGTCACGGTAATGCAATTTAGCAAATAATCAGATGCAAATACAATTAGTGCTGATGGGAAAAACCAGATTTCCCTTTATTAAGGAAGGGATGGCCGAGTATATCAAGAGGCTGCAGCGATATACAGATTTCAGAATACGTGAACTGTCCGAGTTGAAGAATACCGGTTCCTGGCCACAGCTAAAGCTAATGCAGGAAGAAGGAAAACTTATTCTTAAGTCGCTCTTGGAGAGAGATTTTGTTGTATTACTGGATGAAAGGGGGAAGCATATGGACTCCATAGAATTCGCGGAATGGCTGGACCGAAAGCACCAGGATGCGGTAAAGTCACTTGTTTTTATTGTAGGTGGTGCGTATGGTTTTTCTCCTGAAGTCTATAAGCGGGGGAATATGCAGCTGTCTTTCTCAAAATTGACCTTTTCTCACCAGGTCATTCCGCTTTTTTTCACCGAACAATTATACAGAGCGTTCACGATAATACGGGGTGCGCCCTACCATCACGGTTGATGATTTATGATTATCTTCGTCTAATCAGCAGATTAATCCCATGAACAGAAGCCTATACAGAAGATTCGGTTTGCTAGCTGCGGCGCTTCTCATTTTTACAATTTCGATTCTGCTTCAGTATTCCTCCTTTAATTCCCTGAATGAGAACGGGAGGACCAGGCGTTTTGAAAAAACCTTTCAGGCAAGGGAGCTGCAACTTTATTCCTGGTTTGAGGATATTGAATTGAAACTGGAGGGGGCGGAGCGGACGGATTATTTCAACATTCTGTATCCCTATATTGAAAAGGGACTGGAAGAAAGGGGATTTCAGCTATTTGTTTTTGAGAAGGATACACTTGTATTTTGGACCGGCAATTCTGTTTCAGCCACTGATCTGTTGAGTTCAGGGGAAAAGGATATGGTTTTCCTGGGAAATAACTGGTCAGTCATTAAGGAGAGGATCGTGGGTGAAAAACGTATTGTGGGACTCATTCATATCAAGAATGAATTTCCGTACGAAAACCAATTCCTGAAAAATGATTTTCAAGAGGATTTCAAGATCCCCCGAGGTACAGAAATCCTTACTGAACCCATTGAAGGAGAGTATGCAATCCGCGATTCCTGGGGGACCAGCCTGTTTCAACTGGATTTTACACAGGTACCCAGTTACAGCAAGTTCCAATCGCAATTATCTCTTATCCTGTATTACCTTGGGATTTTCCTTTTTCTATTATTTGTAAGGCACCTTATAAGATCGATCAGGGATCAAAGCCTGAAGAATATTGGAATTCTAATGGGGGCGGTAATTTTGTTTCTATTAAATACCGCAGTATTGAAAATGCCAGTTACCGGCCTTATCAAGGGCATGGAGATTTTCAGTCCACAGTTATACGCAGCCTCCAATTTATTTTCCTCCCTTGCCGATCTTCTGACTACATCACTTTTTATCTTCTTCCTCGCATATATTTTTCACAACGAATTCAGGCTGGGAAACAAACACAAGGGAAAGTTATTCCAGGCTCTCCAGATAACATTTCTTCTTGTCCTTGTATTTTATTTCCAGGTTATCCTGATATTATTCAGAAGCCTGGTGGTGCATTCGAGCATTACTTTTGAGACCTACAGGGTTCTCGATATTTCTGTTTTTACTTTCGTCGGACTGTTTATTCTGGCCATTCATTTTGCTGTTCTCACACTCTTGCTGGATAAGTTTTTCACGCTTTTTAAACCTGCTGACCAGGGTCGAAAACTGTGGATTTATGTTGCAGCATTCGCAATAATGACATGGCTGGCCAGTTTTATGCAGCCTGGCGGACCGGACCTGGTACTTGTGATGCTTATCCTGATTGTTTCCGGAGCAGTTGTGTTGCTTCAGCGTACAGGGCCTATACAGGTCAGGTATTCAAGCTTTGTGTTGCTGATCTTTCTGTACAGCGTGATTTCCGTTTACCAGATCAATAAGTATTCGACTGAAAAAAGGCATAATGAAAAAATGGTCCTGGCTGTAGACCTGTCTGCCGAGCATGATCCGGTGGCCGAATTGTTACTTAAAAATCTTGAGAAGGAACTGGCAATGGATCAGGAGCTGGCGTATCTTATCCATGATGGGTATATCGATCATATGGTCATCGAGGATTATCTCAAAGGCAACTATTTCAACGGTTTCTGGGAGAAGTACGATATGCATCCCACCCTTTGCTCTCCGATAGACTCCCTTTATGTAGAACCCTTTGATGATATCTGGTACCCCTGCTACGATTTTTTTGATGACCTTTATGCAGAAAGCAGGTTCAGGATCCCCGGTTCCCGGTTTTATTTTGTAGATAATCTGAGTGGACGGATTTCTTATTTCGCCGGATTTAAATACTACTCTTCCGACAGCACATCAGAAGCCAGTCTCTTCCTGAAACTTGACTCACGTCTTGTGGCTGAAGAGCTTGGGTACCCGGAACTACTTCTAAGAAACCGTCCGAGAAAAGGATTTTTTCACGATGATTACTCCTCTGCAAAGTATAACAACAATGAGCTGATTACCCAAACCGGAGATTACACCTATTCCCTGAGATCAGATCAATACACCTTTGGTACGGAGGAATTTGAATACACCTCATTTGACGGTCATGAGCATCTCGCCTATAACCTTGACAAGTTTAATACCATTATAGTTAGCAATCAGAAAGTTAGCTTTTTGGATATCGCTATAACATTTACATATATTTTCGTATTCTTTTACCTGATTCTTACCATTAACCTGTTGGTTGTAAACATCCCCTTTCTAAGAAGAAGTTTGCAGCTGAATATCAAAAACAAAATCCAGTATACTATGATCGGGATGCTGCTCTTTTCTCTCATTCTGATCGGTGGAGGCACTATATTTTTCAGCATCCGGCAGTATAAGGAAAGGCAATTTGATGTCCTGTCAGAAAAGATCCATTCCGTATATATTGAGGTTATGCATAAGCTTGAATTTGAGAGCGACCTGAGAGGGGGATGGCAGGCCGGGGGATATGCAAGCCTGGATGAATTGCTTCAGAAGTTTTCGAATGTATTTTTTACCGATATTAATCTATATGATCCGGAGGGATTGCTAATGGCCACTTCTCGTTCAGAAATCTTTGAGAATAAATTGATCGGTCCCGTAATACACCCTGCCGCCTACCAGGAACTTGCTATCGGTAATGCAGCTGAGTTTGTGCATGAGGAAACCATTGGATCTCTGAAGTACCTTTCGGCATATGTACCCTTCAGGAATATTGAGAATAAATTACTGGCTTATCTGAACCTGCCCTATTTTACACGACAGCAGGTACTTACGGGGGAGATTACCAACCTTGTTGTTGCTATGGTGAACTTTTATGTATTGCTGATAACAATTTCCATCCTGATTGCAGTATTTATTTCGACACAAATCACCCAGCCCTTAAGGATGTTACAAAGCAAATTCGGGAAGATCACATTTGGAAAGGTGAACGAGAAAATACAGTATGATGCCAGTGATGAGATAGGGGGCCTTGTCCGCGAGTATAATCATATGGTGGATGAACTTGCCACTTCGGCTGAGAAACTTGCCAGATCAGAAAGGGAATCAGCATGGCGTGAAATGGCGAAGCAGATTGCACACGAGATCAAAAATCCGCTAACCCCTATGAAACTAAGCGTTCAGCACCTTCAGAGATCCTATGAGAAAGATCCCAATGAAAAGGGACTCAATATTGAGAGTATTACACGGACCCTGATTGAACAGATTGACCACCTGTCT
>DRHS01000170.1 GCA_011053095.1 Bacteroides sp. | reverse complement strand
GTCCAGAACATCCTGTGCACTGACTGAAAAAATGAGCAACAGCAAACTGATTGAAAGAACAGATCTATATATGATTATTTTTTTCATTTTTATATAGTCTTTAAAAGATTCTTACGAACTTGTTTTTCCCGCCACATACTGTACAGGACAGGAACTACAATCATTGTCATCCCCTGGATGATCATCCCACCAAATAAGGGGATTGCCATTGGCACCATGATATCTGATCCTTTTCCGGTAGATGTGAGGACAGGGATAAGGGCAATAATGGTAGTGGCAGCAGTCATCATTGCCGGTCTGACCCTCTTGCTTCCGGCATCAACAACTGAAGCTCTGACATCTGGGATAGTACCTGGCTTGTTCTTTTTAAAAACCTGCATCAGATAAGTACCCATGATCACCCCATCGTCCGTAGCGATTCCGAAAAGCGCTATGAATCCTACCCAGACAGCCACAGATATATTTATTTTCCCCATCTGGAACAGATCCCGCATATTCATACCCCCTGCATCAAAGTTCATAAACCAGCCCTGTCCATAAAGCCACAGCATCAGAAATCCCCCTGAAAACGCCACGAAAATTCCGCTGAAGATCATCGAAGAAGTAACAATCGACCCGAATTGGAAATAAAGGATAAGAAATATGATGATAAGGGAGATCGGAACAACGATCATCAGCCTTTTTGTGGCCCTTATCTGGTTCTCATAGTTGCCGGTAAAAATGTAATTCGCTCCGGCTGGTAGTACGAACTCTCCTGATTCGAGTTTATCATTAAGATAATCCTGGGCATTTTCAACTACATCAACTTCAGCATATTCCGTTTTCTTATCAAAAATTACATATCCGACCAGGAAGGTATTCTCGCTTTTAATAAGCTGTGGCCCCCGTAAATAGGTTATCCTGGCCAGTTCTCCCAGGGGAACCTGTACTCCTGTAGGAGTTGGAATTAAAACCTTCTTCAGATCTTCCGGGTTGTCCCTTAGTTCACGTGCATATCTTGCCCTGACAGGGAACCGCTCCCTGCCTTCAACAGTCGTTGTAAGTTTCATCCCACCAATGGCTGTACTGATCTGCATTTGCATATCCTGGATAGTGAGCCCGTATCTTGAGATGGCTTTCCTGTCAATATCGATTTCCAGGTATGGTTTGCCTACAACCCTGTCGGCAAATACTGATGCCGGCTCTACGCCGGTTACATTTTTCAGATATTTTTCCAGTTCAAATCCGGTTTTTTCAATTGACTCCAGGTCCGGACCATAAACCTTGATGCCCATGGGCGCCCGCATTCCTGTCTGAAGCATGATAAGACGGGTTTGTATGGGTTGCAATTTAGGAGCAGAAGTCAGGCCTGGTATTTTCGAAGAGGACAGGATTTCTTTCCATATATCGTCTGTCGATTTAATATGATCCCTCCACTGGCGGAAATATTTGCCTTTTTTGTCCGGTATCAATTCTTCTTTTGAGATTACCATGAAACCATCCTGAGCGGGATTATAGCTGCTGCCGTCAAAAAGTACAAACGCATTATCCCTGTTTACTTTAAACCTCATCCGGTGTCCATCTTCATCAAGGATATATTCCGGTTTATAATTAATGATATTCTCATACATTGATGTGGGTGCGGGATCCAGGGCTGAATTAACACGTCCCCATTTCCCGACTACATTCTCAACCTCAGGAATCGCATTGACCTTTTTATCAAGCATGGCAATCACCTCAATGTTTTCTTCAATCCCTGAATGAGGCATGGTGGTTGGCATTAACAGGAAAGTTCCTTCGTCAAGTGTAGGCATGAATTCTTTGCCAATGCCCGGGAATCTGTTTTCGGCAGCCTGCCATGCCCTGGTCTGTTTTACACCCTCCGGCATAAAGCCAAATATATTGTCAACTCCTTGCCAGATAATAATCCCAAGAAGTACAATCCCAATCGGAATACTCAGGAATTTCCACTTGTTGTCAAGACACCATCTTAAAATTGGTTTGTAGTACCTGACAATGCTCATCAAAATCCCAAGCACAACAGCCACAATTGACACTACAAAAAGAATATTCATGAAGAGACTTCTCTGTGCTCCCAGCGGCATCCATTCAATAGTAAGGAAGTACAGAACAACCAATAGTGTAAGAGCAATATTAATATAGTTTACAAAGACCTTTCTGTTTTCAGGCCATCTGTATTCCAGGAGACCATTTACTCCAAGTCCGACTAAAACAATTGCTAGCCAGGCTTTTGAAACAATAATCAGAAGTATGCCGGCGGCGATTAAAACAAAATTGAAAATCCTCTTTATCCGCTTTTTATCAAAACGGATGGAAAACACAACATTGGCAAGGGTTGGAATTATCATCAAACCAATAATAAGTGCTGAAATCATGGCAAATGTCTTGGTGAAGGCCAGGGGTTTAAACAGCTTCCCTTCAGCCGCCTGCATGGCAAATACCGGAAGAAAACTTACAACAGTTGTAAATAATGCTGTAATTACTGCCGAAGCCACCTCTGTTGTTCCTTCATATATTACATTAAGCAGCTGTCTTCCCCTGACTCCCTTGTTTTCAGGCATATCAAGATGCCGGGCAATGTTCTCGGTGAATACTACCCCCACGTCTACCATAACACCAATGGCAATGGCAATGCCTGAAAGTGCAACAACATTTGCATCTACACCAAAATGTCGCATGGCAATGAATGTCATCAGTACTCCTATTGGTAAAAGACTCGAAATGAGAAATGAGGCCTGAAGACTTAACATCAGGATAATAACAACAATAATGCTTATGATAACTTCTTCGGTCAATGCCGATTCCAGTGTGCCCAATGTCTCCTTGATTAAGCCGGTGCGGTCATAAAAAGGAACAACGGTAACTTTCGAAACGGTTCCATCTTTCAATGTTTTACTTGGCAATCCGGGTGATATCTCGGCTATCTTATCTTTAATATTATTTATTACTTCGAGTGGATTTGCTCCGTATCTGGCTACTACGACTCCTCCTACCGCTTCTGCGCCACCTTTATCGAGGCCTCCTCTGCGGGTAGCTGGTCCAAAATTCACCCTTGCAACGTCTTTGATCCTGATTGGTACATTATTTCGTACAGTAACAACACTCTGTTCAAGGTCTTCCAGTGATTTAATATAACCCAGGGCACGGACCAGGTATTCTACCCTGTTAAATTCAATGGTCCTGGCTCCTATATCAAGGTTGCTATTCCTGACAGCTGCCATGATCTGAGCAACGGTAACACCGTGGGCGCGCATGGCATTGGGATCAATATCTACCTGGTATTCCTTCACAAAACCACCAATAGATGCTACTTCCGCAACACCTTTGGCTGATGTCAGAGAGTACCTGACATAAAAATCCTGTATGGTCCTTAGTTCATGAGGATCCCATCCTCCGGCCGGATTACCCTCTTTATCACGACCCTCAAGGGTATACCAGTAAATTTGTCCCAGGGCAGTAGCATCGGGACCAAGAGCCGGTGTTACATCATCCGGAAGTGTGCCCGAAGGCAGTGAATTAAGTTTTTCCAGAATTCGTGTCCGGCTCCAGTAAAATTCTATATCCTCATCAAAAATGATATAGATACTGGAAAAACCGAAAATGGAGTTACTCCTGATGTCCTTTACTCCGGGAATACCCAGAAGAGCAGTTGTCAAGGGATAAGATATTTGATCCTCAATATCCTGGGGGGACCGGCCCGACCATTCCGTATAAACAATTTGCTGATTTTCACCTATGTCAGGAATGGCATCTACTGGTACAGGATCACGAGGAAATATTCCTGTATCCCAGCTAAATGGGGCGGTAACAATTCCCCATGCGATGAAAATGAACAGCATCAGAAAGGTTACCAGTTTGTTCTCAAGGAAAAACTTGATAATTTTGTTTAACATACAAATAATTTATAATTATAATTAGCAACTATTAAAGCATAGTCAATTGCTGAATAGGCTATTCAGCAATTACAAGTTAATAACATAATTACAAACGGTATGTCTGCAAAACAGAAAGTGTCTGCCGGGGTTTTCGAGGTGGACTAAATCCTATGAAGTCTGTAAATGAAGGTCCGGATACAGAAGACAGGAGAATCAATGTTGGCTGTACCGGGATGTCCCTGGATACAAGATCAATTTCACCAGTAAAATTTGCAATGGTATAGTCTGTGGTCAGCAGGAATGTGTCGCTTTCATCGTGGCAACATCCGTCTTCCATGTCACAGCATGTCTCTGTATCACCGAGTATACTAATCGATACCAGCCGGGTGTCACAGTAGTGCTTGTCTATGGTGAGTCCAACTGTTGCTAACAACAATATGGCAGATACAACGATATGTCCTATTTTTCTAAGCATGTCCGGGTGCAAAAATACACATTACAAAGAAACGGAGAAAAAACTGTCCCCGTTTACAAAATTATGGAAAAATTGTATACTATTTTGAGACAGACTGAAAATCATTTTCAATAACCTGGTCAATTGGTTTTCTTCTTTCTCCCTGAATTTTTTTAAAATGAGTGGGACTAAGTCCCGTTGCTTTTTTAAACTGGGAACTTAGATGCTGGGAACTACTGTATCCTAGTTTGTATGCTATCTCACTAAATGTCAATTCATTATATACGATATATTCCTTGATCTTTTCAACTTTCTGAAGAATAATATACTTTTCAATGGTCATGCCCTCAATCGAAGAAAACAGGCTGCTCAGGCTTGAGTATTCAGAACCAATTTTAGCTGCGAGATAGGATGAAAAATTTATTTCTGCCGGTATTTCCTCTCCGTGGTGGATTACCTTAATAATCTCGGTTTTTATCTGGTTAATAATACTGCTTTTATGATCACTGATAATTTCAAAGCCCTGGACTTGTAGATTTACCCGCAGGTCCTGAAGCTTTGTATCATCCGGTCTGGTTTTCAAAACAACCTCGCCTAATTTTATGGAATCAACCTCTAATTCAAGTTTCTCAATCTCCAGTTGTACTGCACTGATGCAGCGGGGACAAACCATGTGTTTAATATGGATTGGAAATACCTTGCTCATGTAAATTGGTATAAGTCAGTCTACGCATCAAAAATACGCTATTAATGTCCTTGCAAACGTTAAAATCTCGCTAAAACTTCCGTTCGAAACATATTAACCGCCATTTTACCTATTTTTGCACCCTCTTGAAAATGTCAGGCAATATATTATCTGTACCTCTGGCCTTTGTATTTCTTATTTCGGCATCGGGATTCAGATTTACAAGGCACATCTGCTATGAATCTGATGCTGTTAAAGTTATTCAAGGAAAAGATTATGTCTGTAGTAATGAAAATGCAACAACCGGGTTCAAGGAGGAAAATTCCTGTTGTCAGCTAACAGATTCTGAATCCCATGCTGAGAATGACGCCTTAGTGCTCTCCTATAAATAATATCCGGAAATTAATCATAATGGTATCACTTGATTAATTTTTTCATTAATTCTTATTAACCACAACCTGTTGCTATTCAGGATGTAATAAGTAACTACGCATTTGTTTTGATTTTGGTACAAT
>DRHS01000169.1 GCA_011053095.1 Bacteroides sp. | reverse complement strand
TTAACTCATTGCAATATTAATTATTAACTTTAGTTAGTGTATACATATTTTTCACTAAGAAACACCAATACACCTGACTGATATTCAGCCCGTTCAACTCTTGAGAAAATTGTTTAAATTGAAATTCGTGATAAACTCACGCTAGAAAAAGTAACAACGGTAATTCTATTATCAACATTACTGGTCTTTGCAGCATGCAGTAACGCCGGAGAGAAATCAAGCAAGGAAAAGGAAGCCGTTTCTGAAACAAAGGTAAAGCTCTCTGATATGGATATTCACACTGCTGCCCTGCTTGGTGATGTTGAGGCCATTCAAGAACACATTGAGGCAGGAACCAATCTGAACACAAAAGAGGCTGCGGTAGGATCTAGTCCCCTGATCACAGCAGCCGTATTCAACAGAACTGAAGTGGCCAGGGCCCTGATTGAGGCAGGGGCTGATGTGAACTTCCAAAACAATGAGGGTTCATCGGCTCTTCATTCAGCTGCTTTTTTATGTCGCAAGGAGATCGTCGAGATGCTTCTTGAAAAGGATGCCGACAAAACGCTGAGGAATAATTACGGATCAACTGCATATGAATCCGTTGCTGGTCCTTTCAGTGATGTCCTTGGCATCTATGACATCTTCAGCAAGGATCTCGGCCCGTTTGGATTTAAACTGGACTATGAATATGTCGAAGATACACGCCCTATAATTGCTGAAATGTTGCGATAATATCAACAGAAACAAGAAGACACGATATAGACTGGCTGAGGGTAATAGCAATCGGCCTGCTTCTGATTTATCATATTGGAATCAGTTTTCAGCCCTGGGGAGTATTTATAGGTTTTATCCAGAGCGAAGAATCTATGGATTCTTTATGGACACCAATGGCTATGCTTAACATTTGGAGAATTCCTTTATTGTTTTGCGTATCCGGTATGGGGGTTGGATTTGCAATCAGGCAAAGAAATTGGAATCAATTAATTCAGGAGAGGGCAAAACGGATCCTGATTCCATTCCTTTTCGGACTGGTCATTATAGTTCCCATTCACGTATTTATCTGGCAGAAATACTACAACCAGGATATTGAATATTCATTAAATCAAGGTCATTTATGGTTTCTTGCAAATATCTTCATCTATGTGATCCTGTTATCTCCGGTTTTCTTTTACTTCAAAAAAAATGAAAATGGAAGAATTCACAGATGGTTAAAAGCTCTGTATGGGAATCCGATGGGACTTATGTTGATAATCCTGCCGTTTATCCTGGAAACTGTATTAATGAAGCCTGCAATCCATGAGATGTATGCCCTTACAATGCATGGTTTTTTACTGGGACTTCTGGCATTTTTTTTCGGTTTTACATGTATCCAGTGCGGAAATTCATTTTGGGAAACCACGCTAAAGTGGAGATGGCTCTATCTTTCGGTAGCCCTGACCCTGTTTCTGGCCCGGTGGATTGAATTCGATCTGAAGGCTCCTAATTATCTTATGGCTATAGAATCGAATCTTTGGATTTTTGCTGTATTCGGATTTGCAAATAAATATCTAAATCATCCGAGTAATGCACTGAGTTATTTAAGCCAGGGAGCATATCCGATTTATATCATCCATATGATCTTTCTGTACCTTGGCTCCTACCTTATTTTTCCTCTTGATATTCCGGTAATACTAAAATTAATATTTGTAGTAGTGTTTACCGGTGCAGGATGTTTTGCCATGTATGACCTTCTGGTAAAAAGATCAGGTTTTTTAAGACCGCTTTTTGGCTTAAGAAAAAAATAAAACATCTGACATTGCTACAGTCACTTCTCCCTAAGACCGATCCATTCTTTTTTCAAAGCCCTGGTTGAGAAGCAATTTGCTGTCTTATGGTCTGCTGACAATTGAGGTTTTTCTAAAATCATTTCAAATTCTTACTTTAATGGTGTTTAAAATGAACAAACATGATCAGCAATCTAAGGTATTATGCATTGATTTTCCTGCTTCTGCTTCCCTCTGTTCTTGAAGCACAAAAACCGAACATATTATTTATTGTTTCGGACGACCTGAATACCAGGATTGGTCCGTATATGGAAATTGATAAACATACACCCAATCTTGACCGCCTGGCAAATGAAGGAATTACTTTCTCAAGGGCCTACTGTCAGTATCCTGTCTGTGGTCCGTCAAGAGCTTCTTTTATGAGTGGACTGTATCCTGAAGCCAACGGGATTTTAAGAAATAATGATCAACCCGGAAGCTATAAGGTTGAAAATCCATCACTCGCAAACCACCCTTCTCTTGCAGGATTTTTCCGTGAGCGTGGATATTTTACTGCCAGGGTTTCCAAAATATTTCACATGGGAGTTCCCGGAGGAATAGAAAGAGGTGATCCGGGGGGAGATGAACCGGATTCATGGGATTATGCATACAATGTCATGGGACCCGAAACCATGAGCCAGGGAATCCTTGAATTGCTCTCACCAGGGAATCTTCATTACGGGTCCAATTTCTCCCGAATGGTAATAAAGAATGAGCTGGAACAAACTCAAACAGACTATCTAGCAGTCAGTCAGGCGATTGCAATACTCGAAAATCGTGTAGGAAAGGTACCTGAGCATGGGAAAAATAAGCAGAAAAATAAAGCCGACTCTCCGTTTTTTCTTGCAGTGGGACTTGTAAGGCCTCATGTTCCCCTGATTGCTCCTGAAAACTGCTTTGAACCATATCCGGAGCAGGAGGTTCAAATCCCTCAAGTCGTGGTTAAGCCAAATGTTCCAGAACGGGCTCTTATAAGACAAAACGACAAAATCTGGAAAATGAATAAGATCCAGAAGCAGAAAACTATAAGTGCCTATATGGCAAGTGTCCGTTTTATGGATCAACAGGTAGGACGCCTGATCGATGCTCTTGACCGCTTAGAAATAAGAGATGAAACAATAATCATCTTTATTTCGGATCACGGTTACAATCTTGGTGAACATGACTGCTGGTCGAAGGTAAGTCTCTGGGAGGGAAGTGTACGTGTTCCCATGATCATCTCTATTCCGGGACATAATGATAATCATGGTACAACCTGCGAAAACATTACAGAGCTTATTGACCTCTATCCCACCCTAACAGAACTCTGCATGCTTTCCGAGGAACAACCTTCAATCCTGCAGGGGAAAAGCCTGGCTCCCTTTTTACTAAACAGTAAGCCGCCTGAAGACGAATCTATTGCATATACTATAAGCTACGGTGGAACCGGCGGAACAATAAGATCGGACAGGTTCAGGTATACAAGATGGGGAGAAAACATTGAGGGGGGAAATGAAGAACTTTATGATCATCTTGTGGACCCTGAAGAACACAACAATCTCACTCAGGATACAAAACATCATAATGTTCTCGAAAAAATGAGAAGTACTTTTGAAATGACCAGAAAAGAGGCACGAACCAATACTATACATAAATGAACAAAAAAAACACCGGCAAGATCACGATGCTGCTCGTGGTACTGATTTCATTTTTAGCTTGTTCTGAGCCAGAAGTCAGCAAGCCTAATATCATAATTATAATGGCTGACGATATAGGAATATCAGATATCGGTTGTTACGGAAGTGAAATTCAGACTCCCAATATTGATCGCCTGGCGAAGGAAGGATTAAGGTTCACCACCTTTTATAATATGGCCAAATGCAATCCTACCCGTTCTTCATTACTTACAGGATTGTATGATGGAGGTGATGGGGCAGTTCATATTGCACAATTGACTAAAAAGGCCGGCTATTATAATATTATGAGTGGAAAAGAGCACTTCGACCCCTGGGTGCCAAACTATTGTGATGCTGAGAATGTGTTCGATCATTCCTTCTATTTTTGGGCGACCACTGAATATTTTCTTCCGCCTGATGGACAGTTCGAGCGGCCTTTTTACCTTGAAGGAAGGGAGTTAGAAGCCGGGGAGATAGAATATGAACAATCACCGATGTATAAAACGGATTTTATCACCGATTATGCATTAAAATGGCTGGACGAAGCCTTTGAAAAAGAATCACCTTTTTTTCTTTACCTCCCCTATCATGCTGCACATTATCCTCTACAGGCAAGACCCGAAGACATAGCCAAATACAGGGGCCAATACCTGAAGGGATGGGATCAGTTGCGCCCGGAACGATTTCGAAAGATGCAGCAACTCGGTGTCCTGCCCGAGAATACGAAACTTAGTCCCCCGGAAGGAAATCTTAACAAATCCAGGGGTCCACTGATACCCGCTTATACGGATTATTATCCATGGAACAGTCTGACAGGAGCCCAGCAGGATTCCCTTGATCTTGAGATGGCTGTATTTGCAGCCATCGTTGACAGGATGGATCAAAACATAGGAAGAGTTCTTACAAGGCTCGCTGAAAATGGAAAAATGGAAAATACCCTGATCATGTTTCTGGTCGACAATGGCTCATGTCCCTTCTATACAAATAAAATCCCGGACGTACAGCCAGGACCTGCCAATTCTTACTGGAGTTTACGCTCAACATGGGCAAACCTTGGCAATACACCCTATCGCCAATTCAAGCAGGCCGGACACGAAGGTGGAAGCCATACACCATTCATAGCATACTGGAAGGGTGTTATTGAACCAAATACCATAACACGGCAGCCGGGACATATTGTGGATATTGCTCCGACTTTTCTGGATATTTTGAATATTACCTACCCTGAAAAAATAAACGGACACGAAACAATACCTCTTCACGGAAGTTCTTTATTGCCGATATTTGAAGGCAATGAACGTGAGGAACCGGAATATTTTATTTCCGGTCTGAAGAAATTCAGAATGTTCAGAAAGGGGGATTACAAAATAGTTAAAATGAATGATGGGGATTGGGAATTGTACAACATAAAAAATGATCCCTCTGAAACAGAAAATCTCGCAAAGTCAAATCCTGAGAAGGCGAAGGAATTATCTGATTCCTACCAGGAAATACGCAAAAATTATTAATCACAATGGATAGACCGGGCATGAAAAATTAAAAGTTTTAGTCCCGGAGATCAAGAACCGAATCATCAACCTCGTCTTCAATCCAATCATTGCTGAATTTCGATTCCTCCACGATTCTCTACATACCTGAAAACAAGGCTGGTCAGTAATCCGATAAATGCAAACATGGATAGTACCAGGAACAGGTACTGATGCCCGGTGTTTCCCGGATATTTATCAAGTAGATGGCCCATCCAGGGACTCATGAAAATATCCGGCGTATATCCCACAAAGGAAACAATACCCACGGCCGTTCCTGTAAAACCCAGAGGTATGTTTGCCTCCTGGAAAACAGCAAAATAAAGTGCCCTGACCCCATAAATTCCTATTGCCGTAAGGGTAAGGTTAAAAAGAACAAGTCCCACAACACCCTCAAGCAATCCCATACCCATAAGCAAACCTCCAACCATCGTCAAACCAAAACAGAAGATTATTAATTTGAACTTGTCCAGCCTGTCGGCTAGATATCCCGCCATTATGGCTGCAAAAGCACGTATCCACAGGGCGGCAGTTCCTATTCCGGCCGAGCTGATCTCCGAATATCCAAGTACTTCCCTGGCGTATAAAGAGAAATCATCGGTAATCTTGTAACCTGCATAGGCACAAACAATAATAACAGCCAGCATCCAGACTGCAGGAAGGCGGATTAATCTTAAAACTCTGCGAAATACTTCAGTTCGGGATCTGCTTTCAGCAATTACTTTGGAATCAGGAACAAGATACCATACCAGGATGCCGCTCAGAAAAGTTATCCCGGATAGAATCATTATTACCATCTGAAAAGGAAGAAAACCCGATCCCGCCTCTCCCATTTCGTTTACATCCCCTGTAAACCAGGAAAAAAGCAAAAACGAAATGGTTCCCAGAATTGCAGCCGTAGCACCCCGGCCTCCTTCAAGCCAGCCGAAAGCCCTTCCCTGGAATCCGTCCCCACCCCATTCCCGGGTAGCCCTGATCATTGCGGCCCAGAACAAAAAGATGGTGGTAAATCCCCAGAAACCATACAGCACCACCATTACACCGGTTGACGGAAGCCTTGCCATCACAATACCTCCCGCAGAAGTTAACCAAAGGGCTGCCGCCATCAGTTTACGCGCTGCAAACCTGTCTGCAAGCACCCCGCCGAAAACATATGAAATAATAGCCACAATTCCATAGGTGGAAAAATAGATACCCAATTCTGTATTGGTAATATCAAATACAGATAGCAGGGTCGGACGGAATATCCTTGCCAGAACAAAGGGAAGGAAGAATACTGATTCACCGGCAATGATCAGTGTGGCCAGTGTAGAGATTCGTTTCTTTTCTGTTATCTTACCCTGCATATCAGGCGAATTATTGTCCTAAAATACTTAAACATATTAGTTATGAAAACCATTCCCCCGGACAAAGTCAGTATCAGCCAGAAGCTTTCTCTTTTCAACGACCATTGGAATCCGCGTATCGCAGGCGAACTAAATGGTCAGCATGTGAAGCTGGCAAAATTCAGGGGCGAATTCATCTGGCATACCCACAAGAATGAAGATGAGCTTTTCTATGTACTGAATGGAGAGTTTACGATGGAGTACAGGGACAGGTCCATACTGGTAAAGGAGAAGGAATTTATTATTGTCCCCAGGGGGACAGAGCACAGGCCGGTTGCGGATAATGAGGTCGCTGTCATGCTATTCGAACCGATATCAACCCTTAATACAGGCGATCAAAAGGGTGACCGAACCCGGGACTCTCTGCAAAAAATTTAAAACCCTTTCAGGGGAATAGTCACTTCAATTCTTTCAGGTATTCTCCGCTTTCCGAACCGAAGATCTTATAGTGCGATCTCAGCATTTGAGGGCTTACGGACCAGAATATCCTTTTCACCACCCCTGGCAAATGGTTCCAGTCCGAACTCCCATGCCTGGAACCAGGGATCTCCCGGACTTATTCTCATATCATTCAAAAATAAACATCCGGCTTATCTTTATCAAATAATGAGAATATTTCAAGATTACAGATAATACAGCCTTAGTAAATCATTGATTTAATTATTTTTGATATTCGTTTAATGAAACTGTATGGCAGATAGTGATTTTGCAGTAGTTATTCCGATGGCTAATGAGGAACAGGAATTCGGGAAATTCATCGATGTTCTGACTAATACACTTGACAGGATACAATCGGGCAGGGTATACCTGATAGTTGATAATGCCTCGGTTGACAGCACCTATGATCTTTGCAAAAAGCAAGCGGCTGCAGACGACCGATTTGAGGTTGTCTGGGCAGAAGATGACCGGAATGTTGTGGATGCCTATATCAACGGATACCGGGCAGCTGCCCGGAACGGTCATGAGGTTATTATAGAAATGGATGCTGGATTGTCACACGACCCAAGGGCTTTACCCATGTTTCTCAGGGTACTGAATGAGGGGAACGAATGTGCTTTCGGAAGCAGGTTCATTAATGGTGGATCCATATATAATTCCAACCGTTCAAGAACCTTTTTCTCAAAGTTTGGAACCCACCTTTCAAATATCATGCTCGGCACCAAACTCTTCGATATGACTTCAGGATACCAGGGATTCCACCTGAATGTTGTGAACGAATTTATTAATTACCCCCTTCGTTCGACCGG
>DRHS01000168.1 GCA_011053095.1 Bacteroides sp. | reverse complement strand
AGGGTTGTAACTTCAATATCCGCTACTTTATCACCCTCTGCTGAAAAGTTTCCTTCACCCTGTCCGAAAGAGCATTTTGTGTAAGATCTGAGATCTATCAGTTCGGTAGCAACATCGTTTACTACGTCCCATTTGCCCAGGTGGCATTCCCCCTCGGCAGAAATGAGATAATACATGATATTCGGCACATGCCTGTCAAGAAAAATCATGCTTTGATCGGAATTCCATACCTGCCTCTTGGAATAACCATGCCTGAGTTGTTCTGATGCCCATACCTGACCTGGAACATTTGGAAGGGGTGTTCCGGGATCCCCAACAATTCGGGTGATTTTTGTTCCAAAGCTGGGATCCGTAACAGTCTCAAGATATTCCGGTTGGCTAAGGTCCGGTGTTGGCCAATACGTATTCTGGTTAGTGATAAGTTCACAATTCACATCTGAGAGGGAGGTTCCGGCTGAAAGAATTATTCCAACCAGAACAAGAAGTATAATATTGACAAATCGATGATACCGTATCATTTTGTATAATCCAGAACAGTTATGAACTCTTCGAATGATCCGTCTGGCTTCCTGTTATTCATAATGGCCCGGTCAACGTCAATGCTGCCTTTCTGACTCAGATGCTCACCGAGCGCTTCATACTTAATTCTTTCAAATCCTTCGATGTCAATCCGGACATCCGGTTTGCCTCTTCCGTTGTTCTGAGCCACATCATCCAGAAACCATCCCCTGACTCTCATCCATAATTTTCCAACAGCGATATCCCGGGACATTGCTTTTTTATATGCTAAATACATCATATAGGCACTTCCTCCATGATCAAGTTTCTCTCCCCCCAGGGTATGAATTATGGTAATCTCGGGTTGATATTCCCTTAACATATCAACCACAACGTTTACATCCTCACTATATCTTGTGCCAATGCTCACATGTCTTCTGCCGGGAGGATTAAATTTAAGATACTCTTCGGTACCATATATTATAAGTTTTCGTCCCATCCAGATCTCCGGTTCACAAAAATCGAGAAAAACCGTTTCTGAACCCAGGATTTCGGAGCCCCTCAAAGCTTCCTCCTTCCTTATCTGCATTGTTTCAAGTGCGCCAACCTGATACATTTTCGGAGATAATGTCAGGGCAGAAGTAAGTGTGTCTGCTTCAAAATCCCAGTTACCAGGGAACTTTTCAATTCTGTTGCCAGACAGATTGTTCATTACGCAGACATAAACTCCCTGATACCCGTTCGCAATATATTTGGCAAATGTTCCTCCGGCCATTTGTTCCACATCATCGGCATGAGATCCAAATACCAGGATACATTTACGGGGATTGTCTGCTCCCATTGCTAAACTACAGGAAAGCAGCAGAGTACAAATTATTAACATCCGAAATGAAAAAAACAACTCTTCCTTTATTTCATTAATCGTTATCATGATTCAGTGTTTTTATAACATCAACTTCTATTTCAAACAAAAGGTTATCCCGGCAAATTTTGTTGCCGGAACATATAAATGCAAAATTGTCAGGTAGGATGGATTCAATTAATTTATGGAATGATTTTCCATAAGATTTTTCACTGCAATAGGCATATCCTCTGTTTTTAAATTTGTCCGGGTTATTTTTGTTAAAACTATGGCAATTAACACAGTTGTTTTCAATCATTTGGTTTTCTACCAGAGATGACTCATCGAAATCCTCAATATTTCTTTGTATAATCTCTATTTGCGACCAGGATTCGTATCCGGGATAAAGCAAACGGTAGCATAGATACGGGTCAATGGGTTCATTGGCAACATACAGGTATACAGGATCATATTGCGTCAGTACCTTTTCTTTATCCAATGTCTGTACCTTTAGAATTATCTCCCCTCCCTGGTTTTCAGAGAGTAATTTGTTCCAGGATTTTACCGGGAATTTAATAACTTCATCCGATGATTTAATAGACAGGTTTCGGCCGTTTGATGAGCTGGCTTCCAACATGAAAGAATTCGCCTCTTCCTTAACAATGAAATTCATTGGAGCTACATTTTGAGGGATTGTAACACCTGCATAATCCGGTTCGAGAATGGGAGCCCTGTCTATGTATCTGACAGTGTCATCCGTTGTAGTACAACTGATCAGGAAGAACAATCCGGAGAATAATATCAGACCGCTCCAATGTACTTTTTCCGGTTTCATGTCTTTATATGATATTAATAGTTAGGTTAAACATACTATTTCTGGGTCAGGAACAACTAAAGAGCTATTGATTTATCATTATCTAATCCAGCCAAATACAAATCAGAGTTGCTGATACTAATATCATAAATATTTACCATATTGAGTGTTAAAATTCTGAAATATGCAATATAAGTACTATGATTTTATTGATTAGTACTATTTAGTGAAGTTCGATTACTCTAATTTTGGAATCATGGTGTTTCCTTTAAATAGTTCATCATTCCTCTATGTGGACAATGCAATGCTAAGTACACCAAAGTTTATGCTGTTCAAGTTTAAACATACTAATCAATAATACCATGAGCCATAATTTAAAGATTTTACTGATGTACAAAATGAGATGGTCGGTCATTACTAATTACTTCTCCCGATTTTTATTGATTCTTCTTGCCCTTGTTTTTTTTGCTCCCGGGGGGACAATAAGCGCACAGGCTGTTGAGGACATAACCATTACCGGTAAGGTCGCTGACGCATCCAGCGAAGAGGCATTGCCAGGTGTTAATGTTATTTTGAAGGAACCTATACGGGTGCAGTAATAAATCTGGACGGCAGATTCACTATAAATGTACCTAATAGTGAAGCAGTTTTGTGTTTTTCCTTTGTGGGATATACTACGGTAACCAACCCCGTTGGTGATCAAAGGGAAATGCTGGTTGCTTTGGAATTGAGTTCCACAGCCCTTGAAGAAGTAGTTTTTGTCGGGTATGGAGTGCAGAAGAAAGAAAGTGTTGTCGGTGCTATTTCCCAGACCACCGGTGAGACTATTATTCAGAGGCTGAAAGGGCACCCTTTTTTTATATGATAAACTCAACAGCACAATTATGGAGACAGTAGAAAAAAAGAAATCTTCCCGCTTGGTTTCACTCGATGCCTTGCGTGGGTTTACCATGTTCTGGATTGTAGGTGGCGGTGCACTGATCGAATCACTCGAGCACTTCGGTAATTTCGGGTTCACCAATTTTTTAATCAGCCAGGTAGACCATTCACCATGGGTGGGACTTCGATTCTACGATTGTATCTGGCCGAGTTTCATGCTTATGGTTGGAGTCTCCATACCCTTCGCATTTGCAAAGCGTTCACAGACTCAAAGCTATCCGAGGATGTTGCAGCATGCCATTAAACGGTTTGCCATCCTTTTTCTTCTGGGTTCGCTTCGAGAATCAGTCAGTCTTGGCAGTCCGCGATTAATTGAACTCAGCAGTGCCCTGCAGCCTATTGCAGTGGCTTACCTTGCATCCTTCCTTCTTGTCCGGAAAACCTGGAAATTTCAGGCCGCGGTTGCCCTTGGCATTTTGCTTGTCTATGGACTGGCTCAGGCATTGATTCCTGTACCCGGTGCAGGAGCAGGATCCTATGTTCAGAATGCAAACCTTGTATGGTTCGTGGACAAGACACTGCTGCCTGGCCGTATCGGAGATTCAGTATTCATTGGGGGATGGGGAACACTTATATCCATGATCCCGCCAATATCCACTACAATTCTTGGACTATTAATGGGACAGGTGTTAATGAGCAAGAATGCCCCGGCTTATAAACTTAAAATTATGGCCCTGACAAGTGCCGGAGTTCTGATAACAGGTTACCTGCTGTCAATCTTTGTTCCGGTGGTGATGAAAATGTGGACTGTATCCTATGGACTAATAAGCGCAGGATGGGCCTGTTCAATGTTGTTACTTTTTTACTGGCTCATAGATGTCAGAGGATATAAAAAGGGAGCCTTCCTGTTTGTCGTAATCGGGATGAATGCCCTGGCTGTCTATTTGTCCAGCACAGTGATGAATCTGTCTGAAATTACGGATGTGTTTACCGATGGAATTGCTGACTCAATGGGATCATTCGGGCCCTTCTTTGCCGCCCTGGCCTACCTTGCACTGGAATGGGCCATTCTCCACTGGATGTATAAACGAAGGATATTTATCAGTCCCTGAGAGCCAGGAAAACATTAACTTTAAATAGTACTTTTCTAAGGGTATTTTTACGTTTCAATTAGAGCATTATGCAAAAAATAATCATAATCATTATCTTCTGCCTCCTGTCTTCTTATGGTATTGCCCAGGATGTCGAATGCGATCTTATAACCAATAATACTACCTATCTACCGGTACCTGAAATTGATAAGCCAGGATACCTCAAGTCTGTATGGGATCCTACATTTGGCACCAAAATCACGAGGATTGTGGGGGAACCGGGGGACACCTCTGCCTAACGTTCCGGGTTATACCTGGGCATTTGAGCAGCAAAGGCATGGGTATTCTAAAAGATCAGTCTGGAACAGTGATCAGAGTATGATGTACCTTGACAGGCATTATCCCAACCTCTGGCTGGACGGAGAGACATATGAGGTATTATTTACAAGGAACAAACCGGGAAGTTATCTGCGCTGGAGCCATACAGAGCCTAATATTATGTATCATACAGGTAAGTCAGGGAATTGTCACATTGGGAGTTGGGATGTTGTTACTGATATTTCGACAGAATTGATTGATCTGAAAGAATACACATCCTGCAGCTTTGGTGAAGGTGAGGGAAATTTTACCACAGATGGTGATAAAGCAGCCATTTACGGGAAAAGAATCAGTGCTGGGACATATGTAATATTTGTAGTCGATGTGGTAAATAAAACAAAAGGGCCCGATATTGAACTTGATGGAATAGACCTTGACAATTGTACAATGTCACCTAGGGGTACGTATATTGTTATAGGCCACAATAGTGACAGATTAACGGTACTGAATGCCAATGACGGAACTGAAGTCTGGTCAGAGAATGAATATGGATTGCCGAGTCATTTTGATGTTCAGATTGATCAGGACAGTAATGAGGTAGTTGTTGGTGTAGCAAAATCTGCTCCGCACAATGGACTGGTAATAAAGAGAAATTTGTCAGACGGAACAACTACAGCGTTAACTAAAAGTGGTTATGCCAGTCATACATCCGGAAGAAATCTGAGATGACCAGGCTGGGTTTTTGTAACCTATCAGAATTTGCAAACCAACTCTAAGTATTTACCCTATATTGGTGAACTGGATGCTGTACGACTGGCTGCTAATCAGAGTCCCGGATTATCCTTCCTCGAGAATTATCCAAATCCATTTCATTCAGAAACCTACATACAATTCAGTGTCCGGATTGCGGGTAATGCAGAAGTTAGAATTTTTGATATGATGGAAAAAGAAGTCGCAACAATTTTTAATGATTTTGCAGAATCCGGGAAACCTTACAGTCTGCGATTTGATGCCGGATCTCTTCCAGCCGGCATTTATTTTGCCCGTCTGAAATGTGGAAATCAATACTGGACCAACAAAATGGTTCTTCTTAAATAGGTTTACCTGGTTTACCTTACCGATTCAGGTATGTTGATAGCCGCACAATGTTTATAAACTGGTTCTCCTGCGGCATATGCAATGCCGGTTTCCTGATCCATGTAAACTATGACCGGACGAGCTATTTCTGTTACTATCTCGATAATATGTCCCCTGTCCCTGAGATCATCAAGAAGCGATGGATCGGTACTATAGATTCCGAGGACCCCGATATTCAGCATTCTTGAGACTGGATCGGATGAAGGATTGAAGGAATCCTCCACCTGATATGTCTGGAAGCGGGGAGATGAAATTGCCTCTTTGGGTTTAAGTCCAAACTCAACATTGTCAAGAAACAATTGAAGTGCCACCTGGTCCTGCCAGTCGCCACCTGCCACACTTATTGCCATTACTGGTTTACCGTCCCTGATCACGATGGTAGGGGTCAGGGTTATTCGGGGACGTTTTCCCGGCTGCAGAGAATTGGGATGTCCTTCCTGGGTGTTCAGGCTGCTGAGCCTCGTATTATGAGCTATTCCAAGACTTTCACAAATTCCATATTCAGAATTTGAACTTGGAGTGGCGGCTACCACATTGCCCCACCTGTCGGCGACGACACAATTGGTGGTTCCGTGTCCCCCTCCCCAGTAGAGTCCAGGACCGTCAATCGCTGCAAGATTGAAGGGATTTCCTGGACGGATTTCCTCTGAGGACTGATTCATATCTATCAATGGCCATCTTACATCGGTATATTCGTCAGATAGCAACTGTTGCAGGGGGACATCGACGAATGCAGGATCTCCATAATATTTGTCCCGATCTGCATAGGCCAGTTTCATTGCTTCAGTTGTTACATGAATATAATCGGCACTTAGGTGTCCCATGGATTCTATGTCAAATTTTTCCAGAAGCCTGAGAGATTGCAATAGCACCGGACCCTGGGTCCATGTATTGCATTTGTACACTGAATAGTCCCTGTATTGAAAAGAAACAGGTTCTTCAACAGTTGTCCTATGAGCCTCAAGATCGCTTTTGCGCAAAAATCCTCCTGATCGGATATAATAATCATTGAGTTCATCGGCAATGTCCCCCTTGTAGAAACGATCTCTGGCTTTCCGGATCTTTTGTTCACGTGTTCCCTCTGTGTTTTTCTCTGTTTCTATTAATTTCCGGAATGTTTTGGCCAGGTTCTCATACCAGGGCTCACTGCCGGTATCAAGAAGGGCTAGAGTAGGAGTGATAATCTGTTCAAGTGTCATTGTGCCATTCATCTCAAGTGCAGTCAGACAGGTGCTTACAGCACTTGGAACCGTGGATGCCCGTATGCCCTGATCAGGTATCCCATTTTGATAACACCAGTCGATTGCATCCTGGTCTCCCGGTGCTCCACCCATGCCATTGAAAACCTTCACTTTTCCGTTCTCTGAATTGTAAAATATGAAGGGCACTTCACCACCGATACAGAAACTTCCGTAATCTGAAACTGCCAGGCAGAATATTACAGCCACTGCACCATCTACAGCATTGCCACCCTGGCTGAGGATATCAATACCTGCCTGAGCCGATGCCGGTTTACCGGCGGCTACAATACCCCCGTTTCCTGAGGCATACCAGCCCGGTGATACAGTGGTGTTGTTTGTACAGGATGATATGGCAAGGAGGGCCAGTGACATTGTGATAATGGCTTTAAGCAATCTCATGTTTAGGTATGTGTTTAATAGATTTTGATTATTTAATATTAAGTCCTGATTTCTCGGGATGGAATTCAGATTTGTATTCCATATCAAGGTGTTTCCAGCTGATTTGCCTTACAATGATATTCCGTATCTGAATATGGCTGCTCCATGCTGTGAATCCTATCTTTCCATATTTTGAATTATCAATCGGATCGGGGTCCTGCAGGGCTACAATTTCTGCCCCATCAACAAATAAAAAACAATATCCATCTATACTTCCTGCATGAACCTTGTACGTTCTGCCAGCCTCAAGCACAAAGTTTTTGGTAGTAGCCCTGAGATTGTATTCCGGGGATTTCTCAATCCCTGTTCTTCCGGTCCACCACCCGCTTAAACCACCAATATAACCCACACCGCAACTGTTCAGTGAATCGCTCCATTCCCCATTCCAAAGGAAATCAATATCATGGGTCGATGGGAGCACAGTTCGGCCTTCAAATTCGAGTAGAATATTCCCCGGGAAATCCTGTTTTAAAAAAGCCATTCCTGCTGATTCTTCGTGGTTTTTCCCGGTAAGCCATCCATTCTCAACCGTCCATAAGCAATTATGGGTCTCCCAGTCAGTTTTCAGATGATCATCCGTAATGAGTTTATCGAATAAAACTTCAGAATTAACCACATCAATTTCCTTACTGATCAGTTGTATTGTATCCATGCAATATGTTATTGTAAGGGAATAATATACTTTAATAGGCTGCCAGTTTCCTGGCACTCGACATAAAGGCATCCATGTTTTCTTCGGGTACGAATCGGGGTACCATTTCACCGGTATAAAAGGCAAATCCACCACCTTCTTTGCAAACACCCATGATTCGCTCTACTTCTGCTTCTATGGTTTCAGGCGTACCCTTCCATAGAACTTTTATAGGATAAAGGCTGACAGGCAGATATTCATAGGTTGCGCGTAAAATATTATCCTTGCCCTTGACTTTTACGCCAATAGGTTCAAATTCAAAACAATCGTCAATCTGGACCCAGGCCCAATCATAATCAAACCTCTCAATGGCAGCTTTGTATACTTCAAAAATCTTATCCCCATCCTGGCAAAATTCTTCATAGGTGTATTTTTCATGCCACCTTACATCAAATTCCTCACTATTTGAAAGGCAGGGAACCCGGCTTGGAATTTTATTTTCTCTGATCTTTTGAAAATCCTCGATTACACCTTTATAAGCCATAAATAATGTTTATTATTTTTTATTGATTATTATAAATTCT
>DRHS01000167.1 GCA_011053095.1 Bacteroides sp. | reverse complement strand
GTAGTGGCCCGGGGAATGGGTAAATGCTGTATTTCCGGTGCAGGAAGCCTGAGGATTGATTATAAAAAGAGGACAATGATTGTTGATGGCCAGACTTTTAATGAAGGTGACTGGATTTCTCTCAACGGTAGTACCGGTGAGGTTTATGAGGGACAAATCGGCACCAAGAATCCGGAACTTAGTGGTGACTTTGGTAAGCTGATGGATCTTGCAGAGAGGCATACCAAGATGAGTGTACGTACAAACGCAGAAAACCCCAAAGATTGTGAAGTTGCCCGCGGATTTGGGGCAAAAGGAATAGGACTTTGCCGTACTGAGCATATGTTCTTTGAAGGTGACAGAATTATAGCCATGAGGGAAATGATTCTTGCCGATGACGAGGCAGGACGCCGTAAAGCTCTTGATAAACTTCTTCCCATACAGCGCGAGGATTTTGAAGGCGTATTTGCAGCTATGCATGATCTTCCTGTAACAGTAAGACTGCTTGATCCGCCACTTCATGAATTTGTACCACATGAGCCGGAAAATCAGAAGGTCATGGCTGACGAGATGGGCATTACTGTTGCTGATATCCAGGCTAAGATTGAAGAACTCCATGAGTTCAACCCAATGCTTGGTCATCGTGGATGCCGCCTGGGAAATACCTATCCTGAGATCTCAGAGATGCAGGCCAGGGCAATTTTTGAGGCAGCTCTCAACCTGAAAGCTAAAGGCATCACTGCCATTCCTGAAATTATGGTTCCCCTGATCGGGACTCACCAGGAGTATGCAATGCAGGAGGATATCATTCGCAGCACTGCTGAGAAAGTTTTTGCAGAGCGTGGTGATAAAATTGAATATCTGGTAGGAACAATGATTGAAATCCCCAGGGCTGCCATGACAGCAGACAAGATTGCTGAAAGGGCCGAGTTCTTCTCATTTGGTACCAATGACCTTACACAAATGGGATTTGGATATTCCAGAGACGACGCTGGTAAATTTCTCCCCATCTATATTGATATGGGAATTCTTCCGCATGACCCGTTCCAGGTTCTTGATCAGGAAGGTATAGGTCAGCTTGTTGAAATGGGCACCAGCAAGGGCCGCTCTACAAAACCCGACCTGAAAGTTGGTATTTGTGGAGAGCATGGCGGTGAACCCAGTTCTATTGAATTCTGTCACCGTGTTGGTATGAATTACGTCAGCTGCTCTCCTTACAGGGTACCCATTGCAAGGGTAGCTGCTGCCCAGGCAGCAATAAAAGACAATAAATAGAAACTTACACTGAAATATCAAGGGCTGTCAGGTTCTGGCAGCCCTTTTTTCATAAGAGGATACCAATACATACAAATTTTTTATATTTGCGAAACAATAATGAAATAAATTATTAATACAATATAATTATGGCAGACGGACATGGAAATTTAGACCTCTCCCAATATGGGATAAGCGATGTGAAGGAGATATTTCATAATCTCTCTTTCGATGAACTTTATGAGCACGAAACAGACGATTCACTTGAAGGATTCGAACGCGGTTTCGTAACTGATACAGGTGCTGTAACAGTGGATACTGGCATTTTCACCGGTCGTTCTCCTAAAGATAAATACATTGTTAAGGAGGATGAAAATGAAAAAAACATCTGGTGGAAGAATGATCGCAGAAAGGCCTCCGATAATAAACCTGTCTCAGAAGAAATCTGGAATGAGCTTTATAACAACAGCGCAGTCCAGCTATCCGGTAAAAAACTGTATGTACAGGATGGATATTCAGGCGCCAACGATGACACTCGCATAAAGGTCAGGTTCATCGTAGAGGTAGCATGGCAGGCACATTTTGTAAAAAATATGTTCATCCGACCCACAAAAGAAGAACTCGAAACATTTGAACCTGATTTTGTAGTGCTGAATGCAGCGAAGACTACCAATAAAAACTGGGAGAAGCACGGATTAAATTCAGATGTATATGCCCTGTTCAACCTGAAAGCAAAGCGAGCCTGCATCGGAGGATCATGGTATGGTGGCGAGATGAAGAAAGGAATTTTTTCAGTGATGAACTATTACCTTCCGCTAAAAGGCATTGCAGCTATGCATGCTTCAGCTAATGTAGGTAAAGATGGTAATACTGCCCTTTTCTTTGGATTGTCCGGTACAGGAAAAACCACCCTTTCTGCAGATCCCAAACGTGCTCTTATCGGAGACGATGAACATGGATGGGACGATGACGGAGTCTTTAACTTTGAAGGTGGATGTTATGCCAAGACAATCAAGCTTGATCCTGAAAAGGAACCGGAAATTTTTAATGCCATCAAGCGTGACGCACTTCTTGAAAACGTCACCTACGATGAGTCCAATGGCAAAGTTGACTGGGATTCGGGAGCTAAAACTGCCAATACCCGGGTCTCTTATCCAATATATCATATCGATAATATTGTCAAGCCGGTATCAAAAGCCGGACACGCAAAGAGCGTTATCTTCCTGACTGCAGATGCATTTGGAATTCTTCCTCCTGTTTCAAGGCTGACAGAAGATCAGACCAAGTATCATTTCATCAGCGGATATACAGCAAAGGTAGCCGGTACGGAGAGAGGAATCACTGAACCCGTGCCATCCTTTTCGGCATGCTTTGGTGCAGCTTTCCTTTTGCTTGACCCCATCATCTATGCAAATGAACTTACACGTAAGATGAAAGAGCATGGTGCCAGTGCATGGCTTGTGAATACCGGCTGGGTCGGCGGAGGCTATGGAAAAGGAGGAGAGCGTATTGACATCACCAGTACCAGACGGATTATCGACGCCATCCTTGATGGCAGCCTTGACAATGTAGGTTTCGAATCACTCCCGGTATTCAACCTTCAGATACCAAAATCCGTTCCCGGAGTAGATACCGCTATTCTTAATCCAAGGAATATCTGGACTGACCCGGCAGAATGGGATGCTCAGGCGCTTGACCTCGGAAAGAGGTTCATAGCAAATTTTGAACCCTTTGCTGATTCTGAAGCGACCAAGGCTTTAATTGCCGCAGGTCCACAAATATAATGCGATGTTGCCTGTTCAGGAGGTAATTATTACGGGCATTCTATTTACGGTGGCGGCCTACCTGTTAGGTTCGCTGCCTTTTTCTTTATGGATAGGCAGGGGATTTTTTGATACAGATGTACGTGAGCATGGAAGTGGAAATGCGGGGGCTACGAATACATGGAGGGTACTGGGCTGGAAGGCTGGACTCCCGGTACTTCTGCTTGATATAAGCAAGGGTTTCGCAGCCACCTTTCTTCCATATATCTATTCTTCACTCAGTTCTGATCCGGATTTACTTCTTTGGATAAGGGTAATTTGTGGAATAGCTGCAGCGGTGGGACATATTTACCCCGTTCTTGCAGGATTCAGGGGAGGCAAAGCGGTAGCAACCCTGTTCGGTGTGTTATTAGGCCTGATGCCTGTACCGGCCCTGGCATGTCTTGGGGTATTTATCCTTATTTTTATTTCCTTCCGTTATGTATCACTGGGTTCAATCCTTGCTGGTATCTCCCTTCCTGTACTTGTATATTTTCTTTCAGATCACCCGGTGCAGCTAATGATATTCACAGGTTTAATCTCATTGCTGATTTTGCTTACACATCGAAAAAACATTGGCAGACTTGCCAGGCGAGAGGAATCAAAACTTCAACTTGGAAGGGGAAAGGACAATCAAGCTTAATCTGAACGTATCAGCCAAAATTCAGCTCGAGTTTGGCCATAAGATCCTTGGGGTCAATATTATGCTGCAACTTTCCCGATTCTGCGAATGAAATCTGTCCCGTTTCTTCCGAGACAATGATAACCAGAGAGTCTGTATTTTCTGACATTCCAAGTGCGGCCCTGTGTCTCATCCCGTAATTCGGCGGGAGATTCAGATTATCGGAAACCGGAAGAACACAACGTGCAGCTATTAATTTGTCTCCTGTTATGATCATGGCACCGTCGTGCAGGGGACTGTTTTTATTGAATATACTTTCGATAAGGCGGCTTGTAGTATCTGCGTTTAATCTATCCCCGGTCTCAGCAAAAACAGTCAGTTCGGACTTCTTCGAGATAACGATCAATGCACCTGTTTTGGATTTTGCCATGTTAATGACAGCCTTTATAACAGACTTGATACGAACTTTTGATTGCTGGGTCAATTCAAATGGGATAACTTTCTCAAGGGTAAGCCTGTTACGGTTGAAGTACTGGTTTCCAATAAAAATAAGAAAACGCCTCACCTCCTGTTGGAAAACTATAATCAGGGCAATAACCCCCACACCGATCACCTGTCCGAGGATGGTCCCAAGTAGTTGCATCTCAAGTGCTTTTACAATAATCCAGACAAGATAAACAGAGAGGATTCCGATAAATATATTCATGGCTACCGTACCCCGTATCAGAAGATAGACCTGGTACATCAGGTAAGCCACCAGCAGGATATCAATAATATCCAGAACACGTATCGTTATAAATCCCTGCAGCATTAAGCAAAAATAAGAAAAATACGGCTCGTAGCTATCAAAGTAGCAGAGGAGAACAGATTATCAGGATATTCCGCTATCCATCATTCTGTTTACAAGCAATACTGCTTCCCTGGCTTCTTTTACATCATGTACCCTGAGAATACAAGCACCTTTCATGAGGGCAATGGTGTGAAGGACTGTAGATCCGTTCAGAGCTTCCATGGGACTTCCCTCAAGGGTTTTGTATATCATGGATTTACGCGAGATCCCAGCCATCATGGGTTGTTTGAAGATTCCGAAGGCTTGCATCTGACTGAGAATTTGAAAATTTTGCTCTATGGTTTTTGCAAATCCAAACCCGGGATCGATGATGATATCATTTATACCAAGCTTGTTTAGATGGTGTATTTTCTCAGAAAAATAGTTGACAATCTCTTTTACTACATCATCATAAGCTGTATGTTCACGCATATTTGCCGGATTACCTTTCATATGCATGATCGTATACGGGACCTGCAGACTGGCTATTGTATCGAACATTTCACTATCAAGCTCACCTCCAGAAATATCATTAATCATATCAACACCAAACTCCCCGACAACCTTTCTGGCAATACCTGAGCGGAAGGTGTCAACCGATATAAGTGCTTCAGGATAATTCTTACGCACAATTTCCAGGGCTGTGACCAGCCGGGCATATTCCTCTTTTTCACTGATGTCAACTGAACCGGGCCTGGAAGAATAGGCTCCGATATCGAGAATATCTGCTCCCTCGTCTATCATCTGGGATGCTTTTTTTAAAATCTCTCGAGGGATGGTTTTTCTGCTGCCGGCATAAAATGAATCCGGCGTGATATTAAGGATCCCCATAACGAGGGCAGGCTCAAAACTGAGCAGCCGTCCCCTGCAATTCATGGATTGCTTATCTGAAAAAAATGTATCTTTAAATTCCATTGAAAGGCAGTATGTTCTGGGTGTAAAAGTAACAATTTGACCCGTAATTCAGGAGATAAATGAAAGAGGCTGGTAATCGTTTTATTGTCATCGAGGGACTGGATGGGTCCGGGAAATCAACTCAAATTGATCTTTTGCTTGCTTTTCTGAAAGATAGAGGTATTCCTTTTGAGTATCTTCATTTTCCGAGAACCGATGATGGTTACTATGGAGAACTTGTGGCTAGATTCCTTCGAGGTGATCTGGGTCCCCTGGACTCCGTACATCCATATCTTGTAGCATTGATCTATGCAGGAAACCGTTTAGACTCCAAAGAAACTATTATGGATTGGCTCGATAAAGGTACAACTGTGATTGCGGACAGGTACGTGGTGTCCAATATTGCTTTCCAGTGTGCAAAACTTGATACAGGTACAGAAAGAAACAAACTCAGGGAATGGATACTTAGTTTTGAATATAATTATCATCATATTCCCCGTCCGGATATAAATGTATTCCTTGACGTTCCTTTTCAATTTACTACCAGGAAACTAACAGGTGATCGGGATGGTGATGACAGGGGATACCTGAATGGCAAACCCGACATACATGAACAGGACCTTGATTTTCAGAAGAAAGTAAGGGAAGTGTATCTTGAGCAGGCATCAGCAGATCCCAGTGTACAAATACTGGACTGTGCGGATAAGCAGGGTGAGATGCTGCCACCGGATGAAATATTTATTAAAATCAGGAATATATTATTTGAATGAAGCTATGAAAAGGGAAAAGATTATTTCTGTATTACTCATAATCTCAAGGGTAATACTCGGACTCGTTTTTATTTTTAGTGGTTTTGTTAAAGGTGTGGACCCCATGGGTTCGGCCTATAAGTTTTCGGATTATTTTAATGCTTTCGGCATTGGATTTCTGGGACCTCTGGCAATAATACTCGCTTTCATGCTCTCTGCCGTCGAATTCCTGATTGGGATCAGCCTGATATTCAGATTCCGGTTCAGGCTTGGAGCCTGGGCAGTATCTGTATTTATGGGCTTCTTCCTTGTTCTTACCTTTATCCTGGCATTAACGAATCCTGTAACCGATTGCGGCTGTTTCGGTGATGCCTTAATAATGACCAACTGGCAAACATTTTTCAAAAACCTGTTCCTCCTTCCTTTTGTTTTTACCGTATTCATATTCAGAAATGAAAAGGCTGAACAGGGACCCGGGTTTTTCTCTAACGGGGGACTAATCGTATTCGGTATTCTATTCCTTGCCATCGAAGTTAATGCTTACAGGCACCTTCCCATGATGGACTTCAGACCATATAGTGTGGGAACCCATATTCCTGGAAAGATGAATGTTCCTGAAGGAGCGCCTGAGGATGTTTACCAGACCTATCTGTATTATGAAAAAGATGGAGAAACACGGGAATTTACTGAAGAAAACTTCCCATGGGAAGATTCCACCTGGAAGTTTGTTGATAGCAAGTACATATTGATCAGCCAGGGTTATGAACCTCCCATTCATGATTTTACAATTACAGATGATTTTGGCTATGATTATGCCAATGATATCCTGAACGATGAGGGATACAGCTTCCTTTTTATCAGTAAAAAATTGGGAGATGCTGACAAAGAGGCACTTACATATGCCGATGAACTTGCATCATGGTGCCTTGCAAGCGGGTACTCATTCTATTGTATGACTTCTTCAACTGATGATGATATAACCCGGGTCAGGGAGGAGATGGATCTTGGATTCGATTTCTATGCAACTGACGAGATCACTCTTAAGACAATTGTGCGGTCCAATCCGGGACTGCTACTACTCAGGCAG
>DRHS01000166.1 GCA_011053095.1 Bacteroides sp. | reverse complement strand
CCTATAAAGGTGGGCCAGGTTCACTATATCTTCTTCTGGATAATGATTCTCACGGCATCAGCAATGCGGGAAAAGGGCAATGCGAATACTTTGCCTTTAAGTGGAAGTAAATTAGCTTTACCTAACTACGTTTTTCGTTCCGAGTAAATGGTTCAGAGAGTGATTCGCAACGCGGACCACATACTTGTTCGGATCCTCCATTACAGATTGCAGCTCATCGATTGCAGGGCGGCTGGTTTCACCCAGCTCGTCCAGCACGAGGGCTGCATACAATCGTACCCACTCATCCTCATGCTTCAGCTCAGCGGTTAATACCGGCAATCCAACAGAAGGATCGCCCATTTTACAGATCGCCCTTGCGGCAACCAGCCGGACCACAGGAACAGGGTCAATGCATAATTCTTCAAGGGCAGGGAGGCTCTTTTTATAATCCTCATTTCCGGCATCATTGCCCAGACCATTTGCAGCCCAGAAGCGAACGGCTTCATTATCATGCTTTAGCCCTTTAGAGAGGATATTATGATCTGTGGTGAGGGCTGCCTCCTGGATATCATCCATGGGAATATCCTCATTCCGGAGTGCTGAATAAATGGGTTGGTTGAATTCATTCTCCCACCGCCTTAGAATAGTCTCCGGGATCAGTCCCCCATCATAAATATCAGTAGACCACATTTTGTGCACATTCCTCATTTCTTCAAGTATTTCCTGGTACTCCGGGTCCCCTGCCAGGTTATTTAATTCATACGGATCCGCCTCCGTGTCAAATAGTTCCTCGGCAGGTTTATCCGGCCACATCAGTTTCTCTCCGGCTTCAGGCATAGTACCTGTTTCATGAGCCTGCCTGATGGCAATCATGATAGCACCTTTTTCAGGAGTATTCATATACTGGGTAAAGGGTTTTGCAGCCTCGTAATACCGGATGTATTTGTATTTCTTATCCCGGACAGCACGTTGCATATCATATCTTTCGTCCATCCTGTCGCGAGCTGCAAAAATATATTCCCTCTGATCCGTCAGGTTTGTGCCAAGGAATGCCCTTCCCTGCATATTTCCAGGTTTTTCAATACCTGCAAGATTAAGAACAGTCGGGGCCAGGTCGACAAAACTTATGAGCTCATCCGTTTCTGATCCTGGGCGGGATGGTATAAGATGTCTGTATTTTTCAGGTGCATAAACGATAAAGGGCACTTTTAATCCACTGTCATATAACCATCTCTTATGCCTGGGAACACCTGCTCCATGGTCTCCATAAAAGAAGACAATGGTGTTCTCCGCCAGTCCATCTTCTTCCAGCTGATCCAGCAGGTCTTTTACCCAGAAGTCCAGTGCAGTTATATTATTGTAATACCGTGCCCATAATTCCTTTACTTCCTCGGTAGGAGGAAAATATGGAGGGATGAAAACCTCATCAGGATCTTTGAGTAATTCCTCTGGTACATCCTTAACCGTATTAAGGTGGCTTTGCAGACCGTTAACACGACTTTCATGGGTTCCGGTATAATTAAATACTGCAAAAAACGGCTGAGCAGCATTTTCTTTATTTCTCCAGTGGGCTTTATTGCTGGATTCATTCCAGATATTTGCTGCATCGAAAACAAGATTATAGTCAGTTTTGCTGTTGTTCGTGCAATAGTATCCTTTTTCCATAAGGTACTGAGGGAAATAATCGAACTGTTCGGGGAATATCCCCTTGCTTCTCATATGGTGAGAACCGATTGAGGATTGATACATCCCGGTTATAATTGTAGACCGCGCCGGCGCACAGACAGGAGCAGAGGCATAGGCATTATTGTAAAGGAGTCCTTCAGCCGCAAGCTTGTCAATAACAGGGGTGGTTACATCACTGCTTCCGTAACATCCTATATCGGGACCGATGTCTTCGGTAGTTAACCAAAGTATGTTGGGAGGAGTATCTGATGATCCGGATTTATCCTGTTTCCCGGCACAACCCATAAGAGATATTACGGCAAGAATTGTAATTATAATTTTATTCATGACTTATACTTTTAATTCTACTCCAAATGTAATCGTAAAATATGAATTCATAAAGAACTGGGATTAATTATATGATTTATTATATTTACAACAGTATCGTGAAGTAGCTAAAAGATAGCGCAAAACTGGCTCAAGATTTGCGTGTAAAAATTACACCGTAATTTCATAACATCACATAAATATTTTCACTAAAAACCAAATGATGACAAACAGACGATCTTTTCTTAAAGCTGCTGGAATTGGCATGGCGGCTGTATCTATCCCCCGATTGGCAGATGCTTCTCTAGTGCCTGCCAGGAAAAAAAAATCAGCTGCAGATATTAAGCTTGGTGTAGCATCCTATTCACTGCGTAAATTCACGCAGGAGCAGGCACTGGATATGACACTGAGGTGTGGTGTAAACCGCATAACATTTAAAAGCATGCATCTTCCCTTGGATTCTGACAAGGAAACCATTAACGCTGCACTTGCTTCATGCAAAGAAAAAGGAATTGATCTGTATGGAGCCGGAGTAATTACAATGAGAACAAAAGAAGATGCTGACCAGGCATTTGAATATGCAAAAGCAGCTGAACTGGATATGATAATTGGTGTTCCTTATCCTGCAGTTCTCGAATATGTAGAAGAAAAAGTTAAAGAGTCTGATATCAAATTGGCAATCCACAATCACGGACCAGGTGATGATATATATCCAAGTGCTGAAAGCGCAATTGAAAAAATTAAAAACATGGATAAGCGCATGGGCCTTTGTATTGATATTGGTCATACAAAGCGCATAAACCGTAACCCTGAACAGGATGTAAAGGATTATTTTGATCGTGTTTTCGATATCCATATAAAAGATGTGACTGCTGCGAATCCAGAGGGCCAGACCTGCGTCATGGGCCGCGGGGTAATAGATCTCGTCTCCTTTCTGAATACGGTTGTCGATCTGAATTATGCAGGAACATTAGCTTTGGAATATGAAGCAGAGTCAAATGATCCGCTACCAGGAATGATGGAATCTCTGGGTTATGTTAAAGGTGTTTTAGCAACTATATAAATTAAAATAAAATGAGTTCAAACAGAAGAGATTTTTTAAGAAAAGCAACTGCAGGTGCAGCAGGTATTGCTGTTGGTAGTTCCGCTATGGGTATGTCTGCCCGCAGTTATGGTAGAATAATTGGTGCCAACGACCGACTGGGTATTGGGATTGTCGGATTGGGGCGTCGGTTGAAAGCTTATATTCCACCGGTTTCCACTAAAAAATTTAATGTTGAATTGCTTTACCTCTGCGATGTAATGAAGAGTCAGAGAGAAAGGGCTGCAGAGATGTTTTCCAGGAAGGTAGATCATAAAGCAACCCTTGAAAATGACCTGCGTAAAGTGATCGCTGATCCTAAAGTTGATGTTATTTTTAATGCCACACCCGACCACTGGCATACCCCCGGTTCAATTATAGCACTTGCCGCGGGCAAACATGTGTACAATGAAAAACCTTGCAGTCACAACATGTTTGAAAATGAGTTGATTGTTGCTGCCACGAAAAAATACAATAAGGTTTGTCAAATGGGAAATCAACAAAGATCTTCTGATCATACAATTGAAATTATTAAAGAAATTCATAATGGGGTAATCGGGACTCCATATAAGGCAATTGCCTTTTATTCAAATAAAAGAGGTGAATGTGAGGTTCAGAAAAAAGTCCCGGTACCTGATGGATTGGATTGGGAACTTTTTCAGGGACCCGCACCGAGGCGGGAGTATACCCAGGAGACATGGGATTACTTCTGGCATTGGTATGGCTGGGACTATGGAACAGCAGAAGCCGGAAATAATGGAACACACGAAATGGATGTAGCTCGCTGGGCATTGGAGGTTGATTATCCCAACCGTGTTGATGTTGAGGCCGATAAGCGACATTTTCTTGATGATGGCTGGGAAATGTATGATACAATGGAGGCTACATTCAAGTTTCCTGGAGATAAAGTAATTATTTGGGATGGGAAAAGCCGAAATGGCTATCAAACCTATGGATACGATCGGGGAACCGTAATTTTTGGAAGTGAAGGATCTGTTTTTGTAAATCGCGGTATCTACATATTGTATGATCGTGCAGGGAAGGAAGTTAGGAGAAGCGATTCAACCTCCAATGAGTCTGGTACTGCACTTGGCGGCGGTGGTGATATGACAACTGCACATGTCAAAAATTTCTTCGACAAGATCCGTGGCAAAGGTGAATTAACCGCGCCTATTTCAGATGGTGCTATTTCCATGGCAATGGTACATTATTCAAACATTGCATATCGTATTGGAAAAGGATTTGATGTTGATGATGTTACAGGAAAAATGTACGACCGTGAGGCGATGAAACTCTGGGGTCGTGACTACGAACCCGGCTGGGAACCAAAGATTTAATTCCTGCTGAGGGTACAGCTCACCCAAAAACCTGCCGGAAAGTCAAGGTCCTGCATCTTGACTTCCCGGTTTAAGTCTGCAATATACAATTCGTGTATACACAGCTGCAACAATATGATTTTAAAGTAATAATTGGTATTGGAATAAAATCTGTATGAAGCTAAACTCCGTTATCAAAAAAATCCTTCCAGGCATTTTCCTGATCGGATTTAATATAGGTACAGGAAGTGTAACGGCAATGATTAAATCCGGTGCGGATTTTGGAATGGCATTGCTCTGGGCACTGGTGCTTTCCTGTTTGTTCACCTTTTACCTGATTCACATGTTCGGAAAGTTCACCATTGCCTCGGGTCATACTTTTCTGCAAGGCATCCGCAAACATATTCATCCTTCAATAGCCATTTTTATACTTGTTTCCCTTGGTGTTATGGTAAGCGGGAGCATCATGGGTGTTATGGGGATTGCTTCTGATGTATTGCAGGAATGGTCTAAGGAATGGATAGATGGTGGCATTTCATCATTGACCTGGGCAATTTCGATCACCCTGTTTATCATTATACTTTTTCTTCTGGGAAATACAGAAACATTTAAAAAAGCCTTATCCGTTATGGTAGTATTGATGGCCGTATCATTTATTGCGAACGCTATCATCATGTTCCCGGCTCTTAAGGAAATTGTCAAAGGCATGGTTCCTGGAATACCGGAAGCCAATGGTTCTTCTCCATTCTTTGTAGTTGCCGGAATGGTCGGTACAACGGTTGCCCCGGTCATTTTCGTAGTCCGTGCAATTCTTGTAAAGGATGAGGGCTGGGGTAAAGAAGATATCAAAACACAAAAAACGGATGCTATTGTCAGTGCCGGTATGATGTTTCTGATCAGCGCTGCAATTATGGCATCGGCGGCGGGGACTTTACACCTGCGGGGAGTAAATCTGATTCATACAAAAGATATGATTCATGTACTCAGGCCGATTGCAGGAGCATTTGCTGTTAATATTTTCGTACTGGGTATTACTGCTGCCGCTATCTCTTCCCAGTTCCCAAATATTTTTGTCGTTCCCTGGATTATCAGCGATTATAAAGGAGAAAAAGCTGATATGAAATCCACTCCTGTACGGGTTATCGTCATTGGTATGGCAATTCTCGGGATTGCTGTCCCCTTATTTAATGCCCAGCCAATCTGGGTAATGGTTGCTTCCCAGGCATTCAATGCAGTCCTACTGCCCCTGACCATTGGCTGTATTATGTATTTATCCAATTCCCGGAAATTGATGGGTGATTTTAGGGCAACAACCATGCATAACCTGATTTTTATTGTTATCCTGATATTCTCGCTCATAATGAGTGGAGCAGGGATCCATGGGTTAATAAGTTAGAAATACCCGGAATAAATTTCAATGAAAACAATCATCTACCTGGATCACTTGGGATAATCCATTTCATTTTTACTGTTCTCGACAGAATTTTTCCAGGCAGATAATTCCGTTTTCATTCTTGCTGCTATCTCGGGCTCGTTCTGTATAATGTTTACCTTTTCAACCGGGTCATTGACCAAATCATACAGCTCATATGTTTCACCTGAATCCAGACTAATGAGTTTGTATTGATTATCAACCCATGAGATTCTATCTTTATATATAAAACCTATCGCTTCTTCCCGTTCCTTTTTTTTGCCTTTCAACAATCCCCAGAGGCTTTCTCCATCAATGGGCCTGTCATCCGGGTAATCAACATCCAGGATATCCAGTATTGTAGGCAGGTAGTCACTTGTCACTGATGGGAAGTCTGACCTGCGACCCTCTTCCAATTGATCTTTCCAGACCACAAAAGCCGGGACTCTCACTCCTCCTTCATATAAGCTCCGTTTTCGGCCACGAAAAATGCCCGCACTTCCTGGGGTGTTGTTTTCAGGGCCATTATCACTGCAAAACCAGATCATTGTTTCATCCTGAATACCCAGCTCTTCAAGCCTTGTCCAGAGTCTGCCGATCTGTTCATCCATTGCGGTTATCGCTCCATAATAGATCTGCTGTTGCATTTCCATCGTACTGTAATGGTTTCGATGTTCACGATCGCTAACTACGGGAAGGTGAGGGGTATGAAACCATATTGTCGCGAAAAACGGATGGGCTTCATTAACAGCTGTTTCAATAAACGGAATGGCCCGATCCATAATAACTCTTGAATCATCTCCATTTAAATTGCTTGTCTCTTTTTCTTCAATTCCTGTCCAATAGGCAGTGCCATACTGTTCCACAGGTTCATTCTCTTCCCTTGCTTTCCACCCATATTTCTTGCTTTCTCCTTCTTCCATTGAAGCAGGATAAACCATTGGATCAAAGGTCGGCACCTTGGATTCTGTACAAAAATATTCATCATACCCATTCATTGTTGGTATGCTGTAGTGTTCAAGGTTTTGCTCACTTCCGCCTCTGTTTGCATCAAGGGTTAACCTGGTGAGTATTCCAAGATGCCATTTCCCAAAATGGCCTGTATTATAACCCTGATCTTTCAGGATTTCCGGAAGAGTAATTTCCTGATCCTTCATATGGCCGGCATTGGCATAAGGAATATCCATTCTCAGTGGATTTCTCCCTGTTATGACACTTGCCCTGGTTGGTGAACAAACTGCCGATGCAGAATAAAACCTGTCCAGAACTATTCCCTCTGATGCCAGCTTATCAAGATTAGGCGTCTTTATTAATTCATTACCATTAAATCCTGCATCAAACCAGCCCTGGTCGTCTGTCATGACCAATATGATATTTGGTCTGGGTCTGATTTGTTGACATCCTATTATATTCAATAGAAGAATCAATGCTCCGGAGAGAGTTATTAAAGATCTTATTTTCATTTTAATATGGTTTACTTTTTCCAGATCTGGCTTTCAGCAGATATTTCTTTATCCCAGGATTGGACTGGATTGGGATGATATTTTGGGTCACTGTCTTTTAAAGGAAAGGATTCGATGATGCTTGAGAGTTTTTGAAAATTCTCTATTCTTTCTTTGGTATTAACACTATCTAATAGATTATTGGTTTCAGCAGGATCATTGATTAAATCAAAGAATTTTTCGGGTTTTCGATTTGTGCTTATATACAATTTGTATTGTTCATTTCGAACCACCCTGTCTCTGAAAATATATTCATTCTCTACCCCATTTTCAGTAAGCTTAGCTTTGTTTTGTCCCCCCATACCTAAAATCCATTCTCTTTGTGAGTGATCTGCGCCTTTGATCAATACATTCTTAAAGGAGTAGCCATCTATCTGATGTGATATTCCATCAACAACGTGCTCTTTTTGGGGTTCAACACCTGCTAAATCAAGAAAGGTTGGAAACAGATCGGTAAAATCAATAAGTGCCTCTGAGGTCTGTCCCGGGTTTATCTGATTTTTCCAGCTAACAATAAAGGGAATGCATATCCCTGGTTCTGTCGTTTTGGATTTTCCTCCCTTAACTTTCCTGCCTTTGTATGTTCCTGTTTTGCCTCCGGTGCCATTATCCGTTGTCCATATTATTATAGTGTTGTCCCGAACATCGGCCTCCTCCAGGGCAGTAATAATTCTTCCGGTAAGCTTATCCGTATATCTTACCATCGCCTTATGTTTTCCTAAATTATCTTCTGCGATCTCATCCGGAGTATTCACCATAGGTGAGTGTGTCAGGACCATTGGGTAATAGATAAAAAACGGATTTCCCCTGTTTTTTCCAATAAATGAGACAATGAAATCAGTAAAAACATCCGGTCCAAATTCACCCTCATATGTTTTTGCTCCCTCTTTTGTAAACACATAGGGATCCTGGTATCGTTTGGCACTTTCCTCTATTCCCATTTCAAAACCGGTCCACATGCAATATTCATCAAATCCATTCCTGCTTAAGGCATCAGGTTCAATCCGGAAATCATCAATTTGCCATTTTCCTGCAATACATGTGGCGTAACCGGCTTTTTTCATTTCCTTCCCAAGAGAGGGATTCATCGTTTCATCAAAGTGCGCTCCACCTCCCCAGCGTGGGACATCCCAATGGTTTACCCATCCGTGCCTGTATGGGTATTGTCCAGTCAGTAATGTTACACGGGTTGGGGTACACTGGGGCATGCAGTATACATTATTAAAGAGCATTCCACTGCCAGCCAGTGCATCAATATTTGGAGTTGAAATATCCTCTGCGCCATAGCAGCTGACCCACTCTTTCCCTAAATCATCAACCAGGATAAGAATGATATTGGGACTGGACTGATTCTCATTAACCCTGGTCTTCGACTTGCAACTTATAAATGCAAGCATGAGTATCAGAATTATAGTTTTATTCATTTGAGCCGGTTTGAACAGTAAACTCAATTACTATTTAAGTATACCCATCACTTCACTGTAGAAATGTTCGACTTTTGTATATGGGTTTCCTGCACCGAGTGTTTCAATGGGGAGGTATCCTTTATAATCTGAATTGAGAATTATTTCCTTAATCCTGTTAAGGTCCACCGGTGTTTCAACTCCATCGATATGTACATTCTCTTTCAACTGCCAGCTGATGGCATATTTAATGGTTTCTTCAATATCCTGGTAGGGATCAGCAGTTCTATATGAGCCAATATCAAGCATAAGTCCAACCCAATCATGATTTACCAGTTCCAGAATTTTAATAACATCTTCAGATGTCTTCAGGAAATTATTATGATTCTGGATTTCAAGCACCACACCATGTTCCTTTCCAAAATCAGCACATTCAATAATAACTTCTGTTGCCCATCCGGCCAGTTCATCCCAGGAATGCTCTTCGGAAATATCATTCCCCTGTAAAATTCTCAGGGCGGGTGCTCCCAGTTTTTCGGCAACGAGGATCCATTTTTTAGTCAGTTCCTTATCCAATTCGCGAACCGCAGGATCCGGATTACAAAAATCATTTCTCACTCCCGTTCCACAAATATCCAGTCCCAGTTCAAATGCTCTTTTTTTAACATTGTATATATATTCGTCCGATGGAGGTATTGGATAGCCGGGGAAATAATAGCCAGTAATGTCTACACCGTCAAAACCAAGCTCTGAGCAAAAGTCAAGGAGATCAAAAATATCAATGCTGTCATTTCTTAAAGGAGAATTAAAAGAATAAGCATTTAAGGCAATTTTATTCCTTATTGAAGAGTCCTTTTCTTTTTCATCGGCTGATTTCACGTCATTTTTACAAGACGCGACAAATAAGGTGGAGCCTAATAATAACAAGACCACCAATTTTCCGGTAAATGTCAGATTGTACTTTGTATTCATAATTTAGGGGCAAGGGTGATTTTAATAAAATTACTGAAATTCTATATGAAAGAGGATGGAATATTAATTGTTTTATGGCCCAATAGCAATATTTCCCACACATTTCTCGCAAACAGACCATACTTTCCTGGCAAATGTTATATTTATGCCTCAATAAAATACAAATCATTCCATGACGATTAATAAATCAATTTTTTCAGTAATAATCTTTCTTATGGTTTCATGTTCCGGTAGAGAAGAGCTTTCTCAATGGCGGGGACCGGACCGGAATGGCAAATACTCCGAGACAGGATTGTTGAAACAATGGCCTGAAGAGGGACCGGAGATGCTATGGTCTTTTGAGGGACTGGGAGTGGGACATGGCAGTGTCAGCTTTGCCGGGGATCGGTTATTTGTTCTGGGAATGCCTGATACTATAGGTGTAATTTATTCTTTTGATATGCAGGGTAATCTTTTATGGCAAAAGGAATACGGACTGGAGTGGTATAAAAATTATACCGGTCCACGTTCAACTCCTACTATCATAGGTGGATTGCTTTATTTTGTAAGCGGGCAGGGCGTAGCATTTTGCATGGAAACGGAAACCGGCGATGTTATCTGGAGCATAGATATGTTCGAGAAGTTCGGTGCTCAGAAAACCTCCTGGGGAATCGCTGAGTCTCCCCTGCTTGACGGGGACAGGATCATACTCACTCCGGGTGGTGTGGAGAACAATGTGGTTGCCCTTGACCGCTTTACCGGGGAGACAATATGGACCAGTGTAGGACACGGTGAACAATCTTCCTACTGTTCGCCTATCCTTGCGCAGCATAACAATACACGGCTTATCGTTACGATGACGGCTACTTCCATCATTGGAATTGATGCGGATAATGGCCAGACCTTATGGAGAATAGAACACAGACAGGGCAATAAAATAAATGCTAACAGTCCCGTGTACAGAGATGGTAAAGTGTTTTGTGCCAGTGGACAGGCTGATACTTTGGAAGGCCACGTAATGATAGAACTTTCGCAGGACGGAAAAACTGCCGAGGTCGGATGGCGCAACCAGAAATGGTACAACCTGATGGAAGGGCTTATCCTCCACGAAGGAGGTCTGTACAGCTCAACTTTCGAGAAAAAGGAATTTTATTGCCTTGATGCTTCATCAGGCAAGCTAAATTATGTTATGGACGAGATCGCCGGAGGAGCGATTATTTTTGCTGATGGACTCTTTTATTGTTATGGTACGGACGGAGTTCTAGCCCTGATTGATGCGGATGAGAGTGGCAGTAGGGTGATCAGCAGTTTCAAGGTGCAACTTGGAACCGACCAGCACTGGGCCCACCCGGTCATTCAGGGGAAGAAGTGGTATGTCCGTCACGGGAATGCCCTGATGTGTTATGCTATAGCTGCAATATAGCACTTTCATCATTAATCCATATCTAGCCGGAATACGATATTGAAACCAAAATCTACAGTTATGTGAAATCCATAATTAGGGTTTCCTGTTTAATAGGTTAAATGTTTGTAAATCAGTTGCTATTGTTCATAATTGCATCGAAAATAAATTGGTAAATGCAGAGCAATGTTTTATTATTGCAAATATACTTTGCACCTATGTACAGCTATAT
>DRHS01000165.1 GCA_011053095.1 Bacteroides sp. | reverse complement strand
GTACTGGGCGGACGGGTACCGCAAGCTCTACCGCAAAACACTGAATATTGCCCATCAGAACGGTAAAGATATTGTCATCACTTCTGAATCTGCCAATGAGATCTTCTATGATCTCGTCACAGCTAATTTGTTTACCGGTCGACCGACGGATTATGAGATTCCCATGTTGCAGGTGGTATATTCGGGTTATACTCTGTTTTATGCAAGCAGGTGCGACTACAGGGGAAGCGATCTCCTGTTTAATTTTAGTGTGGGACAGGGATTTATCGACGGACGCCAGATAGGATGGATGGATTTTGATCTTTTCAGGCCTCAGTTCCGAAAAAAAGTTGAATACATGAAGAATTGTGCCAGATACAGGATGCATACTAAGAAATACCTCACTTTTGGCCGGCTCTGGGAACCTGTTTATCCTGAAAATGATGTCCCCTATTTTGAAGAGGAGTTCAGGGGCGGAGGGATGCATACAGGTAGGGCCCCTTCTGCAGAAGCAAGACTCTGGCAGGCTGAAGATGGCAGTATAGCCATATTTATTGCCAATTATATAGATGAGGAAGTCCCCTTTTCATATACTCTTGATCCGGCTGAATACGGTCTTGATGCCGGGATTTACCGGGTAACGGAGATAACCCCGGAAGGAAACCGGCTCATATCTGAATCGGGAACACCAATTTCCAGGACTGAGATACTCGAACCGGTCAGGGTTAAAGTGATTGAATTTACCCCGGTGAAGCAGACTGCTTTGATAAACAGAAAATAGGAGATGAAAATGATCAGGATCAAAATAACTCCGGCAATAGTTTTATTGTTGCAGATACAGGTAATCATTGCCCAGGCACCGGTGGACATATCCGGCAGGTTCACCTTAAAAAATGAACATGTCAGTTTTGAGTTTGAGCCGGTGAATATGGGGCTCGCTTCAATGAAAGACCTTTCAACCAGCCATGAACATATAAATCCAGTTAATGGTAAACATCTGCTCTGGGAAGTGGCATTCGCAAAGGGCAGGCAGATCTATACCATTACGAATAACTACAAACCCTGTTCATTTGCATCCATTGAGAATCTGCCCGATGGTACCACCAGGGCGGTGATGGAATGGAACCGGTTGCGGTGGTGGAACGAAGATGATGCGGTTTCAGTAACGGTTATTGTTGATCTGCCGGAAGATGAAGGCATAGCCAGGTGGAGGATTTTCGTGGAAAACAACAGTGATTACTGGGGATTATGGTCTGTCCTTTTCCCAATTGTCAATGGATTCCCTGAATCCGGAAAATACGATATCGCCCGTCCCTCTTTTGCCCGGGGAGGAGAATTACTTGCAGCATGTGATCAGAAAATCAGCGGCCGTTATCCCGGCAGCACATGGCCCATGCAGATGGTTTCCTTTGATACCGGTGGCAACAGTGTATACCTTGCCGGAATGGATGGGGAGGCCCGCGCCAAAGAGTTTATAGTTGAGCCCGTAAAAGGTCTTGACAGTCAGAGGTATCCCATACTTTTTGACGGAAGGCGGCATCGCAAATTTGATCCTGAGCCGGGAGAGAGAACCTACATCATTCATTATCCCGATGACATGGGAGTGCAGGGCTCGGATTACCCTGATCATTACCCGGTTGCATTTGGTGTCCACCAGGGAGGCTGGACCCAGGCCGCCAGGATCTACCGGCCCTGGGCACTGAAACAGAAATGGACACAGGAGGGACCGCTATCCAACCGGACAGATGTACCTGAAAGTGTCATAAACACAGGTGTATGGATAAGGGATAACTGGATATGGAACGATGCGGAGGGGACAGCCGAAGAGATGAATAAACCCCTGCTGGAGGCCGCTGAGAAACTGGATGTGCCGGTTGGATTGCACTGGTACAGGTGGCATACCCCAGCCTTTGATAACCTGTATCCATATTATTTACCGGCAAAGGACGGGTTTAAGGAAAGAGTTGATGAGCTGAGAAGGAATAATATACTTGTCATGCCCTATATCAACGGATCCAGCGTGGATATGAATATTGCTGACTTTGCCAGGCTTGAGCCGCATGCAGTAAAAGATGAGGCAGGAGGTCTGCGGCACCATTATTATTCAAATAATTCAGGCCGGCTGCTTTCCATGTGCGGATACCAGGCTCCCTGGCAGGATGAAATCGAAACCCTGGTGGATGATATAAGAAAGCAATACGGTGCAACCGGGATCTACGTAGACCAGGTATCGGGTCTTTTCCATGAATTATGCTTCGATCGCTCACATCTGCATCCACTTGGAGGAGGAAATTACTGGACCAGTGGAAATCGTGATCTGCTGGGGAAAGTAAAAAATGTGGCCCTGAGAAATGAGGGCAAAATGGTAGTCACATCGGAAGGTGCCTCTGAAGTATTCTTCGACAAGCTTGATGCCAACCTTTTCTGGTCACAGCCCTCTGAGAGGGAGATCCCTTTCATGCAGATGGTATATTCTGGTTATACCATATTCTTTGGAAGCCCATGCGACTACACCAAAAGTGATAACTATTTCAGGTATGCACAGGGACAGGCATTCATTGACGGGCGGCAGAACGGATGGATGGACCTTGGACTTTTTAAACCAGAGTACAGGGTAAAGGCTGCATATCTGAAGCAATGTGGCAAGCACCGGTTAAATAACCTTGATTACCTGGTTTACGGGCAGCTTCTTGATCCTGTTATACCAACAAAAGAGATAGGTACTTTCGAGGACAGCGGCTTTGGATGGGGAATGTATGAGAAGCAGCGTTCAGCGGTTGTTCCATGTGCCGAGGCAAGGCTTTGGAAATCTGAAGAGGGGAACCTTGCAATTTTTTTCGCCAATTATGTCGACAGGGAAATTAGTTTTCCATACAGGATTAATCCCGGGGATTATGGACTCCCGCAGGGCATATGGCTTATTAAAGAGATTGGCAGGAAATCTTCTAAAAACATCGGAGAATTCACTGATAAGCTCGACCGGACTGAAATCCTGGAACCGGGAATGATAAAAGTAATTGAATTGGTGAAAAAATGAACAGGAAGACAAAGGTCTACATTTCAATTTTTCTGAGCCTGATCAATGTGATCGCCTTTTCCCAGAATGACTTTTCCCCCTACGAAGAGGCAAGACAAAAGCTCAGATTTGATTTTGACTGGAAATTCTCCAGGGGGGATTTCCCGGCAGCCTCTGAAATAGAATTTGACGATACCCGCTGGCAGCAATTAGATATTCCCCATGATTGGGCCATTACGGACTCGTTTTCTAAAGACAATCCGACCGGACGCCCGGGAGGTTTTGCAACCGGTGGAGTAGGGTGGTACAGGAAAGATTTCACTTTAAGTAAACGGGACGCCACGTCGAAAATATCCATTGAATTTGGCGGTGTTTATGAAAACAGCGAAGTGTGGATCAACGGCCATTATCTCGGGAAACGGCCCTTTGGCTATATCAGTTTCCATTACGACCTGACACCCCACCTTGACTTCAAGGGTGAAAATGTGCTGGCAGTAAGAGTAGATAATTCAAGGCAGCCCAATGCCCGCTGGTATACCGGCTGTGGGATCTACAGGCATGTGTGGCTTGTTAAAACAGCAAGCTTACACTTTGGACGACATGGCATTTATGCCACAACACCTTCGGTTACTGAAGACTCATCAGTGGTCAGAGTACGGTCAACCATTGATAATGATTACTGGGAGTTAAAACAGTTTTATCTGGTTAGTGAGCTATATTCGCCTAAAAATGAGCTTGTTGCCAGGGCCGAGTCAAGGATCGAACTACCGGGTAATGAAAGTATGGAAGAGATTCAGGAATTGACCATACTGAATCCTGAATTATGGTCGCCCGGGATTCCGTCACTTTATAAGTTAAAAACCCTTTTACGCGCAGAAAGAATAACCTATGATGAGTTGGAAACAAATATCGGGATTCGTCATTTCAGCTTTTCTGCCGACAGTGGTTTCACCCTGAATGGGGAAAGCATGAAATTCCGGGGTGTAAACAATCACAGCGACCTGGGAGCCCTGGGTGCAGCCCTTAATGACCGGGTCCTCGAACGCAGGCTGGAAATATTAAAGGAGATGGGCTGCAATGCCATCCGCACTGCTCATAACCCGCCATGCGAAGAACTCCTGGATTTGTGCGACAGAATGGGATTTATGGTGATGGATGAATCTTTCGACGAATGGTTAGAATCCTGGCCTTTTGGAGGTGTAAAAAAACCCGAAGGGAAAGCAAAGTATGGCTATCACCTTCACTTTAACGAATGGGCGGAGAAAGACCTCACCGAACTAATCCGGAGAGACCGGAACCACCCCTCGGTTATTCTCTGGAGTGTTGGGAATGAGATACCCGACGCCTGTTTTGAAATAGGGACGGAGCGCTTAAAAAAACTGATGGAAGTTGTCAGGAAGGAAGATCCAACCCGGCCCGTTACCTGCGGGATCACCCATATGCACCTGGCCAATGAAAGCGGATTTGCCAGCCAGCTGGATGTGACCGGCTACAATGGCGGCGGCGGTTCCTGTTTTATGTATGAAAAAGACCATGAGACCTATCCGGACCGGATTTTTCTTGCCACCGAGGTGCCCCATTCGTTTCAGACACGTGGAATTTACAGGACGCATTCCTGGTACAGGGGACAGAATCCGCTTGGTGGGATTATGAAGGTCCCCAACCTCACGGAAAAAGAAGTTTTTACAAATGTGCCTAAATATTACAGCTCTTCATACGATAATGCTATGGTACGTATCGGTGCCCGCGATTCATGGAGACGTACACGAGACTTCCCCTTTATGTGCGGTGAATTTCGCTGGACAGGCTATGACTACCTGGGCGAAACCATGTTTGGCTGGCCGGCCAGATTCTGGAATTTTGGAGTCATTGATATGTGCGGGTTTCCCAAAGACACCTACTTCTTCTACCAGAGCCAGTGGACAGAAGAACCGATGGTACACATCCTTCCACATTGGAACTGGATCGGTAAGGAAGGAACCGAAATACCAGTGGTCGCCTATTCAAACTGTGAAAGTGTTGAACTTTTCTTAAACGGAAAATCACTGGGCGAAAAAGAGATGGGTGATAAAATGGACCTGGTATGGCAGGTACCGTATACACCGGGAAATCTGGTGGCCAAAGGAAAAAGGAGGGGAGAAGTAGTATGCCAGAAGGAAGTGGCAACTGCCGGCAGTCCGGCCGGAATTCGGCTGCTGGCTGACCGGAAAACCATGAAGGCCGACAGGCTGGATGTACTACATGTGGAGGTAAATATTGAGGATAAAGAGAACAGATTTGTACCGGATGCATCCAACAGGATTCATTTCAGGGTGGAGGGGGAAGCAGAGATCATCGCTGTAGACAATGGTGATCCTTTAAATGAGGAAAATTTTGCCAGCAGGACAAGAAAGACTTTTAACGGTAAGTGCCTGGTTATTCTGAAATCAACAGGTAAAACCGGGGAGATTACACTTTTTGCCGAATCGGAAGGATTGGAAGGTGAAGAGGTTACGGTCCTGTCAGAATAATCTATTTGGATTTTAAGTATAAAAGAACTTTGAAGATGAAACTTCAACTGACAATCATTTTGGTATTATTAAATGTAACTCTGTTTGCTCCACTAGCTTCGGCACAGGACACTATAGATAAGTCGATGAAAAAGGGGAATGTTGGTGGGTATATGATTACACAGAGAGAGAAAGTTGATGAATCATATAATGCAGGTTACTCAATGTATGCAGCGGCCTGGCCTTTAGTGAGAGAGTATCCGGGGAGGAGTTTTCAATCAGGCTTGTTTGGTACATGGATGCATCCACAGTATGACGGGCCTTTGCCAGTAGAAAAATTATATACGGATATTGAAGGTGGACTTGGATGGTGGCGTGATACAGAGTATGCAACAGAAACGCCAAAATTTATTATGGGTGGAGTACAGCTGAACTTTGTCGGATGGGTCAACGGGCCTGGTGCCGGTCAGGGAAGGGACTGGAGCAATCCTAAGGGTAAATACGGCGTTGCTCAACTGAGTCCCTGGTTGTTGTGGCCCCCCGATGGACTGAACCTAAGGCAGGGTACCTGCGGTGAATTGTTTGGCAGCGGGTATCTGCCTTTGCCGCTCACTGAACCGAAATCTACTACGGCTGGTAATGACGTTTCTACCGGGAATCAGTGCTGGACCTTGTTTCTTAACACTGGTAATTTCAAGGGACCGGTTGCATTCTTTACCCCCTATTTCTGGACACGTGCATCCGTTGAGGACCCACGACTGAGCGGGTTATTTTTAGATCAACGCCCCTCAAGGGCCAACAAACCATTTCAAATGGAAACCCAGCATATCCATTCCGTTGAAGCCGCCGACTCTGAAGGTCAGATATACGCCCGTATGGCCCCGACTCAGTATCCTTCAGGACCGGATGGCAATTCGGAATTATTACACCGCCTGATGGTCTATAATAAGAAGGCGCTTTGGGACGATGTCGAAGCCTGGTTTGAGGGAGGCGATCCGGCTGACGGTACCATAGATCTCGAAGGAGCTTTCATGCAAAAGTTTAATAAAGGAGTCAGATCAAACTGGAGGTTTTATGGAGATCATATACCTAAGGATAAGCGTGCCCTGATGAATATTACTTCTTATCTGGATGCAAGTTTAACTGATTCGGCTACCTTAAGGGTTCGCTGGGATGGTGAGTTTATAACAAGGAGAGAAACAAATAGCTGTTCTGTAGCAATACTTCCTGAATATTATAAACTTGTAAAAACCGGTAATGATAACGTTGGTGAATGGATTGCTGTGGCCCCCGGGGATGTGCCGGCTGAAACGGGATTGCATGAGCTTAGCTTTAGAAGGCCTGATGAAAGAGCCTCCCTAACTTACATCACTCCTGAAGATGAAAAGAGTTGCTGGAAAACCCCCGGCCCGGTAGCCGGACCTTACAAGGCGAAATTGGGAGATGGGAGTACTGTGACATATTACTGGTATCGATTTGCCGACCAGCCTGCATTGCTCAATGCGGATTTGAGTAAAGAGGAGCGTGAAGATATGCAGAAGCGAGTGGAAAAGCTTCACCTGAACTGGACAAAGGATCGTGAATACCTTCCTCCACCTATGATAGGGGAATTGGCGGATATTGACCCTGCCTTGATCGTCACACCACCGGCAGGACTGGAGGTAGGGTATGTCCCCATTGTTACACGGCAGGGATTAGAGGAGTAGTCAGGAATGTAAACAGCTAACAGATACATCATGAAGAAAAAGTTATACCTCGTATTGTTGATTACCTTGCTCTGTTCCCCGGGCAGGGCCCAAAAACCAAATGTCATATATATCCTTACCGACCAGTGGCGGTCAACTGCTTTTGGGTATAGCGGTAATTCCTTAGTGAAAACACCAAATCTTGATGATCTTTCGAACGAATCTGTGATCTTCAGGAATGCGGTTTCGGTTTGTCCCCTGTGTACCCCGTACAGGGCAGCACTAATGACAGGCCGCTTTCCTACCTCCACCGGTATGTTCATGAATGACCTTTATCTACCCGAGAATGAATTGTGCATGGCTGAAATATTTAAGTCCAACGGTTACAAAACCGCCTTTTACGGCAAATGGCATCTCGATGGACATGGCAGGTACAATAATGTTCAACCCTACAGAAGACAGGGATTTGACCATTGGAAAGCCCTGGAATGTTCTCATCAATATAACAATATGCCCTACTATGAGAATGAAGATTTCGAAATGAAATACTGGAATAAGTATTCTCCTTTTGCAATCATCGCAGATGCTGAAAAGTACCTTGAGGAGGTAACAAAGGATGAAAATCCCTTTTTACTCTTTATCTCGTTGGCAACTCCGCATTTTCCGCATCATACTGCACCCGAGGAGTATAAACAGATGTATCCTCTGGAGGATCTGAATCTGAGGGAAAATGTGATCGAAGATAACTATCCACAATTAAGGGAGGAGTTACAGGGGTACTATGCTCATTGCACCGCTACGGACAAAGTCGTTGGTGACCTGATACTGAAGCTCAAAGATCTTGGTATTTTCGAAAGTTCAATAATAATTTTTACATCCGATCATGGAGAAATGATGGGATCGCACGGAATCAGGCCCAAGGAAAAGACGATGGCATGGGACGAAGCCATTAAAGTTCCCTTTCTGATTCGATATCCCGGTATCGGGGATAATGAGGGTAAAGAAGTATTTTCACCCCTGCATACTCCCGATATTCTGCCGACCATGCTCTCCCTGGCCGGTCTTAAAATCCCGGATCGCATAGAAGGAGAAGACCTGTCTTCCACCATAGTCAATCCGGAAAAACAGAAAGACAGGGCTGTCCTTATTATGAGTGTTTACCCCTTAACCACCACGCCTATTACAGAATACAGGGGAATAAGAACCATGCAGTATACCTACGTGAAAACTCCGGAAAAAGCCACCATGCTATTCGATAATATTGCTGATCCCTTTCAGATGAATAACCTGCTTGGAAAGCCTGAATCGCAAAAGCTGCAGGATAGGATGGACAAGCTGCTGCGAAAAAAGTTAGAAGCAATCGGAGATGAAGATTTCAAACCCAAAGAGTATTATCCTGAGAAGTGGGGATTTGATTTTAGTAAAGGCCCTTCCATACCTTATAATGTTACCCCGGGTAAGATTACCAGGGTTGTTACCCCGAAAAAATAACCAAAAAGATTTTAAAGAGATGGAAAAATACCTGTTAATATCAATTCTGATTATTGCCCTTACGGGATGCAATAACAGACAATCAAATTCCGAAGGTAGTCTTAGTATTCCTCCCAATATCCTCATAGTAACAGCAGATGATCTGGCATACAATTCAGTAGGTGCCTTTGGGTGCAAGGTGCCCGGTATTACACCGAACATCGACAAACTGGCTGAAGAGGGAATCAGGTTCACCCAGGCCCATGTCAATACACCCGTATGCCAGCCATGCCGTCAATCCTGGCTTACCGGAAGGTTTCCCCATAATAATGGAGCCGAGGGCTTTGAACCTATTGATGAGGACGTACCCACACTTCCGGAACTGTTAAAAAGCAAGGGGTATATAAATGGTATCCTGGGAAAAGAAATACACCATCAGCCCCGGGACCGTTTTTTCTGGGATTTTATACCCTTCAAAACGGAACGGGACTCCCTGTGGCGAAAAGGGCATTCCCGAAATCCGGATTTGTTTTACAGGTATTCCAAGCAGTTTTTCGATATCGCAAAAGACCAGGGGAAACCCTTTTTTCTCAGCGCCAATTCTCATGATCCTCACAGGCCTTTTGTTGGAAGCCGCAGTGATACACTTACCTGGGGAGATAACATGCCCCCGGTTACCCGGCAGATCAGTCCGGACGAGGCAGAAATGTTAGGTTACCTTCCCGATATCGAAAATGTCCGCAAGGAAGTGGCCCAGTATTACGGCAGTGTTTACCGCTGCGACCAGAATATAGGTGCGGTACTGAAGGCACTGCAGGAAAGCGGTCTGGAAAAGAACACTCTGGTCATTTTTTTAAGTGATCATGGGGCAGCTTTTCCTTTCTCAAAGGCGCAATGTTACCTGAACAGTTCCAAAACACCTTTAATCGTTAAATGGCCGGGAACCATCACACCAGGATCAGTGGATTCCAGCCACTTTGTTACCGGGATAGACCTGATGCCGACGCTTTTGAAAATAGCGGGACTCCCCCTGGTACCGAAGCTTGATGGTGAAAGTTTTCTTCCCCTGTTATACAATAAGAAACAGAAGGACAGGGATTACGCCTACAGCAGTTTCTACCAGATTTTTGCCAGGGTAAGGTATACCATGCGATGCATACAGAACGAGGAATTCGGGTATATATATAACTTCTGGTCGGATCAGCAATTGGAGATCAGGGGTGATGCCACCGGTGGTCTTACATGGAGGGCCATGATAAAAGCTGCTGAAACAGATCCGGAGATCGCCAAACGGGTTGAACTATTTAAATACAGGGTGCCCGAAGAATTCTACCATTTCAAAGAGGATCCCGATGGACTGATTAACCTGGCCGGCGATCCGGCTTATGCCCATGAACTGAAAAAGTTCAGAAAAAAGATGCTGAAAATGATGAAGCGCTATAATGATCCTGCCTATGAGGCTTACAGGGACAGAGATCAGACTGGTGTGATAGGAGGTTTTATGGAAAAGCAGAGGGAGAAGGCGAAAAACACCAAGCCAGTGGAAAGATTTTAAGGCCTTAAGCAGGTATTACCAGAAATATAAATTGTAAATGAAATAATTATGTATAAATGTATCCTTTCAATTGTCGTTCAGGTATCCTTTGGTATATCAGTTCTCTTTGCACAGCCGGAAAATTCTTACGATCCCTGGATATGGGAATCTGAGCCACCGGAGGATTGCCCCTTTGAAAGATCAACAGAGATTGTGGGTGTCGCATTGACTAAAAACTACAGGCATTACAAACTTAAAAACGGCAGGTCTTTTGCAGATACCTGGTATCCAACCTGGGCTGCAAACGATACCATGTATTCACCATGGACTGATGGGGTCTGTCCCAGGCTGGATGGTTCCTGGGATGGATCTCAATCGGGTCACTTTAATTACGACAAGGAAATAGTATATAACGTCGGAGGGAAACATCCCATGCAGGCCACAACAGGTCAGGCGGTTATGGTCGGGGATAATCCGCTTGACATGCATATATACAGTCTTGGCACGTATAGCGGCGATCCGGCTCCCTACAATGGACGCTATCCATGTGGAAGTTTGGTTTACGATGGCATCTGGTACTATGGCAGCTATTGCCTGGCACCGGCAGGCAGTGCAAAAATTGGAGATTTTGTGTACAATTGGCCCTGGCTTGGACCAATGGTTGGATTTCGTACCTCATCAGACTACGGAATAACATGGGAGGATACTCCACATACCCCTGATAGTTCTCTTTTCGGAGAAACCGGTATGTGGGGGTATCCGGTAAAGTTTGGAGCCCCTCATTTTGTTGATTTTGGTAAAAATATGGAGCATTCTCCGGATGGAAAGGCGTACCTGGTTGGTATGGGTGCGGATGTAAATGACAAAATGCCAAGAGAAGCAAACCTGAGCTGGATAAGCGGAGACCAGGTTTATATGTGCAGGGTAACTCCATCCATTCAAAATATCAATGATGTGTCGAAATACGAATTTTTTGGAGGGCATGACGATAATGGCAATCCTATCTGGACTGCTGATTTTAAGGAGATAAAGCCGCTGGTGGACTGGAATAACAATTGTGGTTGTGTAACGATGACCTATAATGCACCATTAAAGAAATATCTTCTTACCGTCACCGATGGTTGGCCAACAGTAGAAAAAATGAACTCGTATATTCTGGAATCAGACAAGATTACCGGTCCCTGGAAACTTGTTGCCTACCTGAAGGATTTTGGTGAGCAGGCATATTTTCTGAATTTTCCGAGCAAATTTATTTCAAAGGATGGCAAAAATCTATGGCTGTGTTATTCAGGAAATTTTGCATCGGGATGGAACGATATGAAAATAAAGTCATATCCGCCTGGAAGCGCTTATGGTCTGGTAATGCAGGAGATGATTTTACTGGATAAGAGAACCTATAAAAACTATGTGAAAAACCCAGTTCCGAAGACGGATTAACCCTTAATGAATCAAATTCAGTCCTACTTTGAATAATACGTTGATTGTGTTTCAGAAATTTTGTCCGTTTTAACCAGGATTCACGATATCATTTAGAATCTGTTTTCCTTCATTGATTACTTCTGCGGCAGACCTGTTTTCAAGCGTGCCGGAATCGATTGAATCAAGGAAATCATCCAGCCTTTTAAGAGAAGCTGCAGCGCTCTCCGATGATTCTCCTGCCAGTTCCTCGCGGAGTATCCTTATCTTTTCATAATCCTGGATCCCCTCCCTCAGTCTTTCAAAACGAACAGAGCTAAGCGCACCGGGGTAAACCAGGTATGTATCGCCACTCGGCCATTTGGTATATCTGGAATCGATTGTCGGATCTTCAGGCCAGCTGTTATAGGCCCACCTCAAAAATCCGTCAAATCCGGCGGCTGCAGCAAACCAGCCTTCATAACAGGATTCAGCGGGAGGTGAAAAGGTGAAGTTGTTTGGTTCCGGTATGCCGCAGGCAACATAATAGGTGGTTTTCAGGCCTGAGTTTCTCCTGGATTCTATGGCAGTTTCCGATACTCTATCTGTATGCCTCCAGTTGGAACTGAAATCATATATCGACGGGTTAATGTCTTCATAATAGAATCCTGCCATGGAGATCTTAAGCTCAGGTGCGGTTTGTTTTAGAAATTCGAATAGATTTGTCATTTCCTCTTCCTCCCTTTCATCCAGTGCCAGGGTTGTTATTTCAAGCCAGCCCTTTTCATCAAGATGGGTCTTGAAGTCCACCAGGAATCTCTGCCACAGATCCTCATATTCCTCTGTTCCGGGAAATGCCTCCATTCTGACAGTATCGGATGTCTCTTCCTCGAACCAGGAAAACTTATTGTTTATTGGTACCATTGAATAGCAGTTTATCTGCTGCTTAATCCCACATTCCATGGCAAGACTGACATATTTATCAAATACTGTATAGTCATACTCCCATGTCCCCTCTTTTTTCCTGGTCCACTGGATCATTGAACCGAAATTATCGTAACATGGTTTATCATCTCCCCATGGTCTGTCGACCAGGGTGGTAGTGATGCATTTCTGGCCCGCATCGGCGAGCTTTTTCAGGAGCGGCCGTAACAGGTCAAAGTGTTCCTCAGACCATAGACCTGCCTCATGGTATCTAGCCACAGCAAAGGGGTTTTGCCAGAGGTCGAGATGGAATGACCATTCCGAAGGAGGCGGCAGCAATTTGTCCTGTACTGACAGGGTAATGGAATGTTCTGATGTGCCGGATGCAGATTGCCTGGTAACAACGCCGGTATATAATCCGGCAGGGGCATCTGCCGGGATGTCTACCGATATCCATATGGGACGGGTGCCCGGATCATCCGCTATGAAACTGTTTTCATTGCTCAGCAGGTCAGGCCGCAGATGGGCCGGAACTTTGTCTTTGTCCCTGGGCCCGCATGATGTTGAACGCTCGTTGATAAATTCATCCGTCAGAATATATTTCATAACGGAGATTGAAATACAATCTTTATTAATCTTGAAATTACCGTTGCTGAATCAATGGAGCTTCATGGCTGGAAAGGGGAACGTGTCAATTGCCAGTTTCTTGTCTGGTCTTCAGGAAAAGAAGAACAGGTCACCATCAATGCAAATGGATTCAGCAACGGTAATTTCAAGATTAATAAAGATTGTATTTCAATCTCCGTTATGAAATATATTCTGACGGATGAATTTATCAACGAGCGTTCAACATCATGCGGGCCCAGGGACAAAGACAAAGTTCCGGCCCATCTGC
>DRHS01000164.1 GCA_011053095.1 Bacteroides sp. | reverse complement strand
TATACGGCGAGAATCCCGACCTGAGTGCTGAGGGACTCCACCGGGGAAATCTTCAGTATAATATTGACTACAGGCAGATATATACATCCGGTTTTGATAAGACTCTCATCGCTGGCACCGAACCAGTCCTGGACTATGGATGTATATATCTGCCTGTAGTCAATATTATACTGAAGATTTCCCCGGTGGAGTCCCTCAGCACTCAGGTCGGGATTCTCGCCGTATATCCCGGAATTTAGTCCCTTTCCAAATATGAATACCGGTGTTGAGGTACCATGATCTGTACCGTAACTGGCGTTGGAATAGGCCCTTCGGCCGAACTCAGTGAAAGTTATGGCAAGTACCTTTTGGTCTATTCCCAGGTTGGCAAGATCATCGTAGAATGCTTTAACTGCGGATGATAGATGGTATAGAAGAGATGCATGATGTCCGAGCGTGGAATCGTACTGTTCAACCTGTTCTCCGTGTGTATCAAAGCCCCCTATCCTGCAAAGGAAAATTTTAGTCTTAATTCCCCCTTTGATCATACGTGAGATAAGTTTCAGTTGTCCCGAAAGCGGATTCTTGCTGTAGCTTCCCGGGGTAGCGAAAGGGTATGCTTCGGGATACTCAACAGAAGAGTTGCTGCCCGCATTGTAAACATCACGCAGACGGCCCGCGTACTGGTTTGATTTCTTTTCGAATTCCATGATATACCTGAGCTCGTCTCCGGCATGGCTGTCAGGCAGGGTAATTGGAGGATCCACTCCAACAGAAGAGATCAGCTCGTAAAACTGCTCGGGATTACCAAGGTTGAGTCCAATGGGTATGCCATTTTCGCGGTGGAATGCAAGTGAGAGCGTACCGCTGAGTTCAATACCGATTGGATCGGGCATATCGTCATTGGGGTATGCGTCAGGGTAGCCGGGATATGTATTATCAAGGAAACGGCCCATCCAGCCCGAATTGTAATCAGACGTTGCATCCCCGCCCATAAAGACAATATCACGGCCCCGGAAGTGGGATAGATTCATATCCGGATAACCCACATTCTGTACTATGGCTACTTTTCCATCATCATACATCTGCTTAAATGACAGCATATCAGGGTGGAGTCCTACCTGAATATTTTCATCTACGGATTGGTCCACGTTGATATAACTCCGGGTGCCAATATCAGGGATGGCGATGTTTGATCGCAGCTCATAGTAATTGTGGTATTGGGAAACCGGGATCAGAGTGTTAAGCGCGTCGTTTCCACCATGTAGCTGTATAAATATCAGTACATTTTCATTGTCACTTGCTGCTGCAAGCGCTTTTAGTCCCCCGTTCCCCCCCAGCAGGTTCACGGGTATCCCCCCGAGAGCAATTCCGGCCGCACCCCCGTAGGTAAGGTTTTTTATGAATTTTCTTCGCTGCATATCAATACATTTGAAATTCAGGGGTTTGGATCAGTTCCGAAAGAAGGGTTTCAAGACGTTCTCTTACAACTGTGTCATCATTAAATGCTATATACTGGTTCCATTCATACTGCCATGTGGTGGTAGTCAGGGTATCAAGGAAAACAGTATTCAGGAAGTAGGCTTTGCGATCCGTGGTCAGTTCAACGGCAATCAGGTTCTGGATGAATACATTGACCACCTCATTAGCATCGTCAGCCTGGGTGATATACCCCGAGTTTTTTACCCAATCTACAATGTTGAGCTTGAAACTCAGGTCATCCCCGCCGCCTGTAATGCCCATCAGTACCTGGCCCGTCTGGTAACGGTGAGCCAGGGCGTAGGTGGTTATCCAGTTCCGGTTATAACCGGGTATCTGGTGGTAAGCAGGATAGCCGGCCACCTCAAAAGGCTCATAAAAATTCAGTCCCTGGTCCTTTAACTTACTCACAATAAAATCCATGTCCTTGTAGAAGGTGCTGGCCTCGGCATCACGGTCTGGCAGGGTCATATCGAAAAACCGAAGGAGTCCGAGGAACAAATCTGCGGGTGATTTTATCAGGGCACCTGTATTATTGTCTGATGTCACCATGTTGTCTTCGTCATAGAAATGCTGGCTCTTGAGAAGAATTGTAAGTAATTCCTTAACTGAAAAATCCTTATCCGAGAATTGCTGGGCCAGTGGTTGTATAACGTCTGTTTCAACCTCATCTGAAATAAAATGGTAAACAAATGAACGGTAAATCTTACGGGTGATGAACCTGGCCGTTTCGATATTGCCGAAGATCATATCGATCATTTTATACAGTTCGGTGTAGGCATCTTCCACAGTGGACAGCGAATTTACCAGATCAGCAGGATCAGGTCCGAGTACTGCCGAATTAAATATATCTGTAAAAGTTTTTTTTCCGGAATCATGTCCGGTTGCCAATTCTGCAGGTGGATCAGCAGAGGTTGTTTTGCGCATGATTCCGGTTGGCCATCCTGTATCCGGATCCAGGTTTTCGAAGTCCCCGTCCTCGGTCCATCCGGTCAAAACCCTGGTTGCCGCCCTGATATCATCTTCGGTGTAATTTGTGTAGTTTCCCTCTGCAATCTGCGGACCCTTGCCTATACTGTACAACTCGAACATTTCACGGGCAAAATTTTCATTCGGGTTATCCTTATGGTTGGTATAACCATCGAGATATATGAGCATGGCATTATCGGTGCAGATCTTCTTAAAGAGGTCCTTGAAACTTCCGAATGCATAATGCCTGAAGATGCAATTCTGGTAATAAATTGCTTCACTTGAACGGATCTCCGACCAGCGTGCCGGCAGATGGGTATGATAAAACCATGTGATGCGTTCTTTGAGGCTGGCCGGTGATTTAAACATCACATCCAGGTGCCATGCCTGGAAGAATTTAAAGAGATCATCTTGTTCTGAGTTTGATGTTCCCGCTTTAGATTGTCCGGCAGGATCAACCCATGTTTTGGCTGTTAAAGGATCTATCGGGGGACTAGGATTTTCAAGGGGCTCCTGGAAAAGCAGGTCAAGCGCCTCGGTCGCCGTGTACTCTGCAAATTCAGTTATCTGGCCAGGTGTTGGACCAAAAGTGCAGCGTCTCAGGAGATGGGCAGCTCTTGCCCTTCCAAGTTTTCCTGTTATCTCTGTTATGGATGCCATAAAATCCCCATAAAGATAATCGATTAATATTTATTCAGACTAAATAAACAGAATTTAGAACTTATTGAGAAAGGTTTTAACTATGGTATATAAAGCCAGGTAGATCATCTTTTAACAAAAATAAAATCTCCACCTTCATCCCCCGCACCCTGAATGGTACCATACTGGGGATTTGTATTGGAATTATACAGGACTGCTTCTTTAAAACTGCGGAACAGGAATTCGGAAGCAAGAAATTTTTGATCATTCTCAACTAAGCGCTTGTGCAAATACTGTATAAACACACTTTGATCCGGCACCTCGGTAAGCGTTCCCGAAGTCATGGCTTTCCTGCTTTTGTACTTATAAAGCCTGTCAATTGCCTTTGGAGCATCATCCAGACTTCTTGATTTGAAGATAGAACCACTAAAACAGGCATCAGCAATAAGAAGGGTATGTTTCGATTGGATACTCATGATATAATCTCGTATCGTACTGTTTCGGATCCAGTTGGCGGTATTGGTGAATACTGCATCGGAGGGCAGCCAGTAACCAAGATTCTTTTTCTCATCGTAATGCCCGTGCCCTGCATAAAAAATGAGAAGATTATCCTGGGTTGTAACATATTGGCTCATTTCATCCATGGTTACAATAATTTCTGTACGTGTGGGATTTTTGAGAAATACAACATTTTCAGGTTCAAAGGAATATTGTGTTGTCAGCACTTCGTAGAACTTCTGTCCATCTCCGATAGGTTGGTCAAGATCCTGCAGGCGCTCATCATCATATTCCTCAACTCCGATAATCAAGGCGTAATATATACCTTCATCCATCTCAAAGGGTTGATAATAGGTACTTTCAACAACCAGTTCCTCCCGGGTTGTATTTCCTGATTTATCCGTAGCTCTGATTACCAGCATATTGTCTCCGGTTCTAAGTGTAACCGAAGCGGTATAAATATTTTCTTTTACATGCAAGGCGACTACATTGTTAATCTTTACGTTTTGGATACCTACCAAATCCTTTGCTTCCACAGTTATGGAAAGCCTGTTCTCCTCAAAGACAGGTTTTTCTTCCCCTACAACGGGAATAAGAATTACTAATTCAGGGGGAGTAACATCTTTAATGTCTGCACTATTCACAACCAGGGTTGTCGTATAATCGTATGGATATGTCTGAGTAAGCTGGCGCCAGTTTGAACTGTCAAGAGAAGCGTTGCTACCGTAGACATATTGTACAGGGAATTTAAAATTCAGGGTTCCGCCTGTAAAATTTTCCTTCAGGCTGATGTTCATTGTCAATGAATCACGGATGCGTGCATAGGAGCCTTGCTGGAAAGGATCGTTTTCCAGGACAATAAAGTCACTCATTGGTAGATCCAGATCCTCCCTTCGCAATATCAGATAGGAGTAATCATCAACGATATCCTTTAAGCGGTCATCCACCCATCTGACTTTAAGCCGAAGGTCAAAACTATTGTCTACAATCGGACCCACCCGAACTGAGAAAAAGCCATTTTTACCATTATCAGTTATGAAAAACATCTCCTCTTCCCCGGCGAAAGAGTACAAATGAATAAAAGATGAAATGATCAGCAGTACTGTTCTCATGTCAATAGATCTTATATAAAAGATTGATGTATACGTTATAGACCATAATTTTTGAAGAGGAAGGCATTATCAGATCATGGTAATCCTCATTCAATGCCATATGTGTAATATTAAAGTCGAGTAGGGAATAATCTAACCGTACTCCAATGCTCAGGAGCCATTGTTTACTGAATCGGAAGTCCAGTCCGGTTCCAAAGGATCCCAGAAGTGTGTATTTATCAGTTTTTAGTTCTGTTTCCTCTCCAGGATACCTATCGGAGGTAAATCCATATTCTGGCAAACCATATAATACCACCGGATAATCAGGGTAAAATCCTTTGTATTCAACATTTCCTGTCATTATTGAGCTTGCGTTCAGGATTATTTGATTTCTGACTCCCAGCTGTAAATTCCAGGCAACTTTAGGAGATGCATAGGGACGCAGATTCAACAGAACAGGAATATCAATCATGGTAATGTTGAGTTGAGAACCAAAAGAATCAACCTCTGCTATCCTGTTATATCTGTCGTTTTCCTCATCAATCAGAAAAGTATTGTCAATTATTTCATAAGAGTTAATGGTTTGACTGACCTTGTAATTTCTGTAAACCAGCTCTATTTGAAATCCTGCGGATGCCCCGAAATTATATTGTGCTATTGCTCCAAAAGAATAGCTTAGCAATGGGGTGTTTTCAATATGAGGATATGGATTTTCCATAAATGGATGATCATAAAGCAGATGGTTCTGATTCACTGTCCCCCCAATTCCGGCGTAAAAACCTTTCCAATTTTCCTTTATCTGCCTTTTTGACAACACTTTAGGAGTGATTATCTCAACGATTCTGAATTTCGAAACCTCCATTCCAGAGCCATTAAATGCAATTTTAAGCACTTGCTCATCTTCATATCTGTGCACCTGTTTTGACTGGTACATCCCGGTAATGGTTTTCCGGACAGGAATATACAGGTAGTAGCTAGGGTTTCCTGTCCAAGTCAGGTAAAAATGATTGATTTTTAGCAATAGTTTCTTTGATACTTTTTTTTCAAAAAAATAGTGATGTCAACTCCATTTTATTTGTAATCATTCTACATAACAGCACTCTTTTTCACATATGGGCAT
>DRHS01000163.1 GCA_011053095.1 Bacteroides sp. | reverse complement strand
TACTTTTAGGTACAATAGACGAAAATCAAATAGCAGGGGACTCTTATTTCAAAGATTAGTTGAACAAGCAGTAACGCATGAACCTGTTGAATATAAACTAATTAAGCGTATGTAACATGTGCATACCCCAGTTAAACTTATTCTCAAAAACTGCGAATTCAGGTACAATTATTCCAATCAGGCGGGACATGCGATATTTGCCCGGGAATCTGATTTTGATCTTATTCAATGTGATTTCCATCATCCATATTGAGAGAGATGAATTTACCCGTGGGACAGTTAATCTGACAAATTCAAAAAACCTGGTTGATAATTGCAGATTCTATGAAAACAATTTATACGATGGGTCCAGCCTGTATATTTTTGATTGTGAGATGGAAATCAAATACTCCCGTTTCTTCAATAATTATGCGGTACACAGGGGGTTCGCATCATGCCTGAGTTCAAGAGGATCTGACGTTTATATTTCAAACTGCCTTTTCACCAATAACTGGACCAATAATGATGCGATATTGTATTTCACCAGTTCCAGGGCTACAATCGACAACAGCACAATGGCCAATAACCATGTTGGCTGGGGTGAATATTCCGCTGGTATCAGCCTTACGCGGACCGAAATGACAATCCGCAACAGCATTCTATACGGGAACATGTCTGAGCAGGACACCTCCTCCATTATGCTTCTGGAAGACAGTTCAGACCCTGTCCTGATAAACTCACTCATAGAGGGAGGTATTAATGGCATCAAGACCTTTGAGGGATTTTCCTTTACAGGGGAATTAATTGACTGTATCGATGCTCTTCCATATTTCAAATCGCCCTCTCCTCAGAGTGGAAGGGTTGATAGCACTTTATCATGGGACTGGACCCTATTGGATATCTCACCCTGTATTAATTCCGGCATGGAAGATACAACAGGATTGAAGCTTCCGACCTATGACCTCGCTGGCAATAAACGCTTTATGCCGACCCGGATTGATATGGGAGCTTACGAAAAATCGGGAAAAGCACCTCTTATCGATAAACAGCCGGTCGGTGGAAATTTCTGTGCAGATGATTCCATAGTGGTCTCCGTTCAATACAGCCAGTCTGACACTGCGTTCCTCCAGTGGCAAAAGGATGGCACAGATATTCCAGGAGCAGTTTACAGGGAAATGATTCTCTTCCCTGCCATGTTGGAACATACCGGCAATTATTCTTGCAGGATCAGAAACAGTTTCGGCACTGTGAATTCACTGCCCGTATTCGTGAACATAAAGGATCCACCAGTAATCCAGACTCAGCCAAGAGATGCATGGGTAGAACCGGATAAATACATCAGCCTGAATGTGCAACTTTCAGGCTCACAGCCAATGGATATTAAATGGCAATTAGATGGCAGGGACCTCGGAGTGAATATCCCTAATTACAGTTTCACCCCATCTGACAGCAGTTATGAAGGAGTTTATCAATGTGAATTGTCCAATGAATGCGGGACAGTCAGTACCGAACCGGTAAGCATCTTTCTGGCCCCCCAGATTTGTGTTGTTACCGTCAGCACAGCAACGGGACATAACCTGATAGTCTGGGAGAAACAAACAAAAGCCCCCATAACCGCCTATAACGTTTACCGGGAAAGCAGTGCTGCGGGGATCTACGACCGACTGGTAACACTTTCAGCAGATGAGCTCAGCATATATGTAGACACCGTAGCCGATCCGACCGTTCAGGGATATATTTACAGGATTACAGCTCTTGACACGGCCGGCAATGAATCCGATGCTGACCTATGCAAATCGCATAAAACAATTCACCTTCTGGTTTCAACGAATCCTGAATTGAATTCTACTCAGCTGGAATGGGACAGATATGTGGGTTTCGATTATCTGACATACAGAATATACCGCAGTAATACGACTACGGATCTCCAGGAGGTGCACTCACTCTCAAGCAGTTTTAATTCGTGGACTGATCCGGATCCTGTATCAGGAAAACAGTTCTACAGGATTTCTGTGGAAAGGCCCCTGCCCTGTACACCGGAAGGCGGTGAGAATAAAGCAGGAACCGGCCCCTATCAGCATGCCCTTTCCAATATGGACGATAATAAACTGAAAACAGGTTTGTCTCTGACAGAAGAAATGCAAGAATTATTGATATTCCCAAATCCGATAACCTCCGAAGCGACACTTAAATTTCCAAACCCGGAACAGTATCCGTTTAGGCTTATTATTACCACCCTTGATGGAAAAGTGGTAATAATGAAGAATGATATTCGAAGCGAAATTATTACTGTAAAAACGGATTATCTGCAGAGAGGTTGCTATATTTTTGAATTACGCGGATCTCACATCTACCGCGGAATGGGGGTTGTGGAGTAGTAGATAATTATAATCTATCTAACCTCTTGACATTTAGTCTTTTATGTAGTATTTTTACTAATGAAAACCTTTTATCCAACCATAATGAAAAAAGTAACTCTCCTGATCATAGCTCTGATCCTGTCACTGGCATATATAAATGCGGAAGATATCTATGGACCTGAAGAATCAGGAACCTGGACAAAAGCCAATTCTCCATACTATATATATGGAGATATCTCAGTACCAAATAACGAGACACTTGTAATCGAACCTGGCGTGGAGGTAATCTTCAAGGGACATTTCTATATCAGAACCTTATCTGCTGACCTGATTGCGGTCGGGACTAAAGATGAAATGATACTTTTCACCATTGCTGATACCAATGGACTGGTAGCCGGGGGTGAAGACGAAGGAGGTTGGAATGGATTAAAGTTTTATTATTCATCAGAATCCGGTGATACATGCCGGCTGGAGTATTGCCGTTTTGAATATGCAAAAGTAATAGACTATGTATCAGGCAAACGTGGAGTAATCAGCACCGAGCGGATACCCAGACTCCTGGTGGCTAACTGTATGTTCGAATATAATTATTCCATAGTCAACGGGGTGGATTGCCGGCTGGCGGATGTCGCCATAAGAAATAATACATTCATTAATAATGTAGGGGATAATGTTCTTTTGACATCCCAGTCAAATCCCTATTTCTATAACAACCGGGTTGAGGACAATTCATTTACGATAATGATATCTGTATATGGGTGGTGTTTCCCTGTCATTGAGAGGAATATCATTAAAAACAACAAGGTAGATTATGTTATTTGGGCAGATGGAGATAAGGCAAATCCCACCGTTGTCAATAATCTGATTATCAATAATGAGATTAATCCTGGAAAACGGACCGTTTATCTGAAAGATTCCGATGCAAAAGTCTATGGAAACCTGATAGCCAATAATGACGGGGGAGGAATTCTGATAAATGACGGCAATCCGCAAATCATACAAAACACAATTGTCAACAATTCCGGCACATATCCATTGTACGTTAATACCAATGAGGGGGAATTTAACGGCAATATCATTTATGGGAACACCGATCCTGTTTACTACAATGAAAGAACCAGCGAACCATCTTTTATATATAACCTGATTGAAGGGGGAATTGCCGGCTTTACCGGGGATGCTTTTACCGGTACGGAACACGGCAACCTTGAAACTCCCCCGAAATTCGTCGATGAAACCTCCGGGACAGGCCCATCGTACGATGCTGAAGCAGCTGATTTCGGATTGCTTTCAACCTCCCCCGCCATTAACAAGGGAGATCCCTCGCTTAATGAAGAGAACTTTCTGAGTACGGATATATACAATAAGGAAAGGGTGAAATACAGCTACATTGATATCGGAGCAGCGGAGGGAAGTGTTTCAAAAACGGATATCGGTCCGACGACATACAGCAGCCACGAAACTCTGATTGGCGATACCATAACTGTTTCCGGCCATATCACCATAGATGACGATGTTGTCCTGACCATCGCGGGAGGCAGCAGGATTATTTTCGACGGACCATATATAATCGATGTAAACGGGACTTTGCTTGCGGAGGGGACTGAGACAGATTCAATCTGGTTCACGGTTGCCGATACAAACGGATTCGGAGGATCCGACTACGATGCCGGATGCTGGAGAGGCATTTCAGTTAAGAATAGCGGCTCATCAATGGATGATAATATTCCCTCCTCCTTCGAGTATTGCATATTCGAATACGCGAAGACCGACGATGGGGACGGCGCCGTATTTTCCCTTAGTTCGATCCCGGATTTTTCTGTTTCACACTCTGTCTTCCGATACAATCGAGGCGCAACCGGGAATGCAGTTCTGTCCTCCTATTATTCCAACCTGCAATTCGACCACATCAGTGTTATTTCAAATTATTCAAAAGACCAGTATAATGTAAAAGGATCCTTCTACCTCTACGACTCCGATGTATCTATTACCAATTCACTTTTCAAATACAATATCGGCTCCAATGGTGTATGCCTGGATGTGCAGTATGGCACGCTGTTTTCATCTCATAACACCTTCCACAACAATAGTATTTTTACATGGGCTGGCAACGGTGTTGTTATCGAAGCAGGGAATGCCGAGGTTACCATAATTAATGATCTAGCCGTTAATAATACGACGGCAAACGGACCGGTATATGATTTTTCCAGCTGTTTTGCAAGTATCACAAATTCCACCATTGTAAACAATAAAAATACCAACTCAAATTTTGCAGGAGGCATCGGACTGACCAGAACGGAATTGATAATTACCAATTCTATTCTATACGGTAACAGGGCAGGTTCAAGCCACGCATCCATCTTTATGTTTGAGGAAAACACCGATCCTGATCTTTATAATTGCCTGATTGAAGACGGTGAATCCGGGATACGGACCTATTCGGGTTTTTCATTTACGGGGGAATTTGTTAATTGCCTGGACCAGAAACCTCATTTTATCAACCCGACAGTCCTGCCCGGCTCTGGTGAAGACGCTACTGGAACAAACTGGCAACTGCTGGATATCTCGCCGGCCATCAATGCCGGCGCTCAGGATACCAGTGGACTGGGACTTCCAGCTTTTGACATCGCAGGTAATCCCAGGATCTCCAATGAACAAGTAGATATGGGTGCTTTCGAAAAGGAAGGCCAGCCTGCGATGATCACTGCGGATCCGCAGGGAGGGAATTTCTGTACCGGAGACCAGATAACATTGTTGGTAGAATACAGCCAAACGGATACTGTAAGCTATCAATGGAAAAAGGACGGGGTAACTATTCCAGGTGCAACAAGCAATACCTTAGAGATCGATCCGGCTGAACTCATGGATGAAGGCAATTATGTGTGTGTTTTGAATAATACTTTTGGAACCGTAAACACCATACCCGTTTTCCTTAGTGTTAAGGCAGCTCCTCAGATCCTGGTAGAACCCGATATTTCATGGGTAAGGCCTGACCTGCCTCTTAACCTGAGTGTACTGGTAAATGGTTCTTCACCTCTTCAATATAACTGGAGGAAGAATAGTGTGAATATACCCGGAGCGGTACTTCCGGAATATAAATTCATTCCGGCCGACTCATCCTTTGAAGGAGCATATATATGTGTTATCTCAAACAGTTGTGGTGAGGACATAACCACTGCGGTGGATCTCCTGATTGCTCCCCAGATCTGCATGGTGACAGTGGATCCGGCCACGGGAGAAAACCTGATCGTCTGGGAGAAGAAGACCAATGCATCCCTCATTGGCTACAATATCTACAAGGAAACCCAGGCCTCAGGAATTTATGATATACTCGGAACAGTTGCATTTGATGATTTGAGTGAGTTTACCGATTCTGCTGCTGATCCGACCGTACAGGCCTATCTATATAAAATGACAGCAATAATGATGGATGGTGAGGAAACGGATGCGGATCTGTGTCAGCCTCATAAGACCATTCACCTGCTCGTTTCCACAAATCCGGAGCTGAATACCACTCAGTTGGCGTGGGACAAATATCATGGTTTTGAATACCAGACCTATAGTATATACCGCAGTGTGACAGGGTCCAATTTCGACCTGGTCCATTCAATGGCCAGCAGTCTGAATTCATGGACAGATCCACTGCCGGTTGCAGGGGATCTGTTCTACAGGATCGCTGTTGAAAAACCATCCGCATGCTATCCGGAAGGGGGAAGCAAAAAAGCCGGGACAGGACCTTATCAACATTCTCTGTCGAATCTTGATGACAATAAACTCAAATCCGGTGAAACTACTCCTGATTCCATCCTGCTCGATAATAATACTATCGATGAGAATGGAATCCCCGGAATGCTTGTAGGCCGTCTTTCTACTGCCGATCCTGACAGTGGTGATCATCATACATATGAGCTTGTTCAGGGTGCAGGAGATACTGATAATGCGAGCTTCACAGTAGTGGGAGATATGTTGCTTTCTGCTACAACATTCGATTATGAAACAAAGAGTTCCTATTCCGTCAGGATACGGTCAACCGATATGGCAAGCAATTATATTGACACTGCCTTTGCCATTTCAATTAATGATACGGAGGAACCTTCCGGGGGACCGGTAACAGGGAAAAATCCTCCAAGCGATATGGTACTTGACAATAACACTATTGATGAAGAAGGATTGCCGGGGACACTCGTGGGACGGATGCAAACTACCGATCCGGATACCATTGATGTACATTCATACCAGCTGGTAACCGGTACCGGGGATGATGACAATATCAGCTTCACAGTATACGGCAATCTTCTGGTGGCTGCAACAAGTTTCGATTATGAAACAAAGAACAGCTACTCTGTAAGAGTGCGGTCGACCGATATGGCTGCAAATTATATTGAGAAATCTTTCCTGATCCAGGTTAATGACACAGAAGAACCGGAGGAACAACCACAGATTGGAGCAAGTCCCCCGGATTCAATTACATTAGATAGCCAGAGTGTCGATGAAAATGGTGTAGCCGGCATGTTGGTCGGAAGACTGAACACCCATGATCCTGATACGATTGATGCGCATACATACCTTCTGGTACAGGGATCAGGTGATGATAACAACAGCAAATTTTCAATTTACAGTGACCTGTTGATCACAGCCGGTAGTTTCGATTACGAAACAAAGAATACATTCTCTGTCAGGATACGTTCTGCTGATATGGCAGCCAACTATATTGAAAAAGTATTTGTGATTTCCATAAACGATACGGATGAATCAACAGGAGGAACAGCTATTGGAGATAGTCCCCCTGATTCCATCACCCTTGATAATCAATCCATCGATGAAAACGGACAGCCGGGAATGATTGTAGGCCGTCTGCATACAGCCGATCCCGATACGATAGATGCATTTACCTATCAACTGACTGCAGGAACAGGAGATGATGATAACAGCAGTTTCTCCGTTTATGGGGAACTTCTTATTTCAGCGATTGGCTTTGATTACGAAACGAAAGACAGCTATACATTGCGAATTCGCTCAATTGATCTTGGGTCAAATTCGATTGAGAAAGCCTTTATAATTAAAGTTAATGATACCCAAGAACCTGTTGTACCAATAGTAACAGGTGCATCACCTCCGGATACTATAAAGCTCGACACGCAAAGTATTTCAGAAAACAATCCCATTGGTAGCCTCGTTGCAAGGTTACTTACATCCGATGCAGATACATTTGATGTTCATACCTACCACCTGGTGAAAGGAACCGGAGACGATGATAATTCCAGCTTCTCCATTTTCGGTGACATGCTACTTGCTGCAGAAGTGTTTGATTTTGAAAAACAAAACAGTTTAACGCTGAGAGTCAGATCTACGGATCTGGGCAGGAATTTTATTGAAAAGGCCTTCGTATTAACAGTACTGGATGTCGATGAAACGGTTGGGATTTATGGCCGTGAAGACCAGCATGTTAAGGTTTATCCTAATCCGTTTACAAAATCAGCAAGGGTTGAATTCCCGAATAATGAAGGGGAATCCTACCGGATGTATTTAATGGATCTGACAGGAAAAGTAGTGATGATAAGGACTGACATTATCAGCAGTAAATTTACGATAAACCGGGATGATCTGAGCAAAGGATACTATATACTGGAACTCAGAGGGAAGCAGATTTACAGGAGCCGGATAATTGTTGAATAGGGATTACTTTTTCAGGGAAACTTTTTTGTCATCTGTGCGGGGTTCTGCTTCCTTACCGGCCGCTTCTGCATCTTTTTTGTCATGGGATTTCTTTGCAGGTTTATCGATTTCAAGAAGGTCATATTTAAGAAGCATATTGTACCATCCGAGGATCTTTTTAATATCGGAAACATAGACCCTGTCCCTGTCGTATTCAGGAAGAATTTCTCCAAAATAATCCTTCAGCTCATCTCCATCTGATTTGGGAGAAATGGTTTCCTTCCCTTTCTCATATTTATGAATGGTAGTGAATACTTCGGCAAGCTGAATCTCTTCTTCCTCTGTATAAACAGCAATGTCATCGAGGGCACTGACCTTCATGCTTGCAAAGGCCTGCATCCGTTTGCCTGTCTCAAGATGTTCAACAATGATACCGTTGCGTCCCTGGGAAACAAATTTGAAGAGTCCGCCGTGACCTGAAATAGCCATCAGGTCTTTCAGATAACTCTCCTCTTGCTCCTCCTCAGTACCGGATTTGTCTTCCTTCTGTTCTTTTGAAGTCTCGGCTTTTTTAGCCTCAACTTTTTCCTTTCCTTCAGCGGTTTCAGGTTTACCCGTCTTCATTTCAGCTTCTTTTTTCTCTGCCATTGGTCTTGGTATTACATCTAACTATTACGGAATAACTTGTGAATAGGTTATCGTATTCCGTGTTCTTTTTTGATCTTGTCATAGGCATCCTTTACCTTCCGGAATTTCTCTCCCGCTGCCTTTCTTATATCATCCCCAAGATAAGCAACTTTATCCGGATGATATTTGTTGGCCATCCTTCTGTATGCCTTCTTTATTTCATCATCGCTTGAGGACTTATCGATCTCCAGGATTTTATAGGCTGAATCCACATCCTCATAAAACATATTTTTGATGGATTCCAGGTCCTCTTTCGTAATGCCCATGCCCATGGCTATTTCCTCTATCACTCTGACTTCTTGAGGGTGCACCTTCCCATCAGCCTGGGAAACCCCGAACAAGAAGTGCAGCAATTGTCTTCTGGATGCGATGTCCAGGCGTTGTCTTATTTGTGCGCTTACATCCCTGACAGGTATTGTCTGTTCTAACAGGTCTCTCAGGTAAAGCATGGCTTCCTGGGATGCTGCGGGACCGAAACTCTTTTCGAAATAATTCCGGACATAATCCAGCTCAGATTTCATTATCCTTCCATCGGCTTTCATAACCGCCGCAACAAGAACCAGAAGACTCATAGTGAAGTCTCCGTGGGTTGTCGGGCTAAAAATCCTCTGCCGGGAACCGCTCTCTCCGGGTCTGCTGCTCCGTTTATCAAACATGGAACCAGCTACGAATCCCAGGATCCCACCTATTGGACCACCCAGAGCCCATCCGAGTCCCCCTCCTATCCATTTACCATATTTCGCCATAACTCAATCTCAAAAGTTTCAAAGATAATTAATGCATTCAAATATTATTCCAATCAGCCAGTTCTATCGTACAAAAGGACATTTTTTAAACATTTTCCCCGGACAAACGATCCCTTATCAGGCGGTCAGCTGAAAGTACCTGCGGGATAACAAACTCATTTTCATCGTTTTGCAAAATAAGATCTGCCAATTTGGCTGCCTCATAAGGATCTATCTGGCTTGCAAGCCTTGCAAGGACATCACCACGTTGTATTCCATCCCTGTTCATGATTCGATTTATCCGGATCTCTTCTTTTGCAGTAACAAGGATATTGAAATCCATTTCTTTCCAGGCACCAGATTCAAATAACAATGCTGCCTCTTCTATCACATAGGCTCCTTCCTGGTTTTCGGTCCACCTCATGAAATCCTCCCTGACCCTGGGGTGTATAAGCCCATTTACGAAAATGCGTGCGTCTGAATCTGAGAATATTCTGGCAGCAAGATATTTCCGGTCAAGCTGTCCCTCGGAAAACAGCTTGTTACCGAAATTTTTTACCAGTTCCTTACGGATGTCAGTATCCTCAACAATAATTCGTCGGGCCTCATTATCAGCCTCATATATGGCGACACCAAGATTACGAAAGATGCGACAAACAACTGATTTGCCGGATCCAATCCCTCCTGTAACACCAACTTTAAACATTACTTTTCCAGAATATATTCTACACTTATCGGGGTATAATTCAGGGCCTGGATATAAGTAGGAACTTTCACAAGATTGACTTGCAGTTTACTCCCTATCAGAGTACTAGCATCGGAGTAATCAACTACAGCCCTAAACAGATGCTCACCAAGCGTTTCATAAGCACTTAATCCGACCTGGCAGGTTATATCAACCTTGCCGGGAAAAGCTCGCAATACCAGTGAATCGGGCAAATTTATTACTTCAATTGGTATACTCAGCCTGGCTTCTGTGAATTTTTCAACGGGTAACTGCAGCCAAATTTCAACAGGACTAAAGTCAACCTTGGTATGAGCCTGGATCTTCAGTTCCTGGCTCAGATTTTCATTAATACCGGAGAGGGTAAATACTTCAGTCTTAACTGCTATAATGCTGTCGATGATAACTTCCGGACCGGAAATAAGTACACTGTCAGGTTCTATTACAATGGGACCGGTCTGCATAAATTGTTTTTCAAAGCTGAATTCAAGGACAGGAATAACGGGGACCAGTTTCTCGGCCCGGTCGGCAAATTTAAAAATTAGTGAATCAGGATATATGTCCAGTATCTCTACCTCATTTGAAAGATCCCGGGCGATTCCTTCCTTAGCTGAGCTGGAAAGTATATAGACTGCAGAAGGATCGTTTTTAAAAGTGTTCGGAGAATGCGAATTTACATCGAAGATAATAGGAGTGATCCTGGATCTTAACTTGTAGCTCAGCAGGACAAAGCCACTTGCATTCACCGTCAATTCGAGCCTGTCAGGTAATTCATTTACAAGTACCTTATCTTCCGGGAACCGGATATAACGAACCGGGTAGGATATGGAAGTTACATACTCCTTATTCAGTGCGGTTAAAAACCAGAAAAGTACAGACAACAAAAGAAAGAATAAAAAGATCACAACCCTCTTATTCAGGGTGATCTTTTTCCTTTCAGATACCCTGGTAAACCTCTTTACAAGGTCACCTAGCTTTTGTTTCCCTGGATTTTTTTCCTGCATATGTCACCAGCTGAACAAGTTCAAACTGTTAACCATGCGATGAATTTCCCTACTTCTGCTTAGCCAGGTCTGCATTATCCTTCAGAATGGCATTTTTGTCAATCCTGATCCTGACGTTGTCTGCGATCTCAACAGTAATTGTCTGATCCTTAATATCAGTTATTTTTCCGTAAATACCCCCTGTGGTTACTACCTTATCTCCCTTATTCAGTCCCGCTCTGTAAGACTTAAGGTCTTTCTGCTTCTTCATTTGTGGTCTGATCATAAAAAAATAGAAAACCACGATAATCAGGAGAAGAAAAACGAAAGATGGAACTGGACTTTGGTCCGGGGCACTTGGCATCAGGAAAATCAACATAAAATTATTCATCACGTATGGTTTGTTTTGATTAAGAAAGTTCAAAGTAACAATAAATTTGTTTCATCGGCAATAGATCTTTTCACACCTCCCCTATCAGTCCCCTGCCAGTTTTAACAATCTTACCCTCAGCCTTTAAGCGAGTAAAAATATTATCAAGCATTCCGTTGATAAACTGGCTGCTTTTCTGGGTACTGTAAATCTTGGATATCTCTATATACTCATTAATAGTAACCTTCGAAGGGATAGACTTGAATTCAATTGCTTCAGAAATGGCAAGTTGCAGGATAAGGCTGTCGGTAACGGCTATCCTTTCCAGATCCCAGTTATTTGCCGCAGCTTTAATGAGCTCCAGGTATTCCTTTTCATTCTTTATAGTAGTGCGCAAAAGCTTTTTACTATAGGCAAGATCATCTTTCTCCTTCAGCATCGGTAATAACAACCCTCCCTGAGGGTTGTCAGCACTGAATTTTTTAAAGGTCTTAACGATCATCTTTATTACAAAGTCCACATCATTAATCCAGAATATGCTCTGTTCTTCAAGATTCAGGTAAAGATCCTCATAATTCATAACCAGGTCCAGATATATTCTCTCAATTAACTTCTTGTCATTATTGTAGGAACTGTCAACAGCCGACATATATTCACAGTATAAATCCGTATCCAGAATCAGCAGATAAAGATTCCTTACAATTTCCGGGTTTTGTATCCAGCTTAAAGGACACCTGCTTAGAAATTTATTGAATCCATCATTGTTCCTGAGTTGATCCAGAATAGTATTTTCAATAAACCTGGTATTTGGATTGAGATCTTCCTGGGTTGGAATCTGTTTTTGTTTGGCCTGGTCAATTCTGGATGAGGCAAAATCGGCCACATCTATCATCAGCACCATAAGCAAATGGTAGAGCTCGTATGACTTCTCAATACTGTGAAGAAGGTCCTTCTCAGAAGAAGTATATGTTTTTCCTTCAACTTTTTGAAAGGAATACATGGTCTGCAGGACCTTTATCCGAAGTAACCTTCTGCTAAACATCTTTAATAAGAACTGGTTTTTATGAAACGGAGGCAAAGTAAACCAAATATTTTGACAAATCCATCCAAATCCTCAACGATAATCGCCTAAAAAAGGCCTATTGTCAGATTGTTATGAGACTTGATCAAAGTCCTGATTAATTGCAATTTTCTAAAATAATTTTCTATTTTTAGGTATTCAAACCTAATCGATAACTAAATTAGACACTGATGGCAGACGGAACCGAGAAAATTGAGGACGGTGTCAGGACAGAAAGAGAAGAAATTTTTTCAAAATCAGTGAGAGCTGGAAAAAGGACTTATTTCTTTGATGTCAAGACTACCAGGAGGAATGATTACTATTTGACCCTGACGGAAAGTAAAAAAAGGTTCAACAGGGATGGAAGATTTTATTTCGAGAAGCACAAAATCTTTCTCTACAAGGAAGATTTTGACAAGTTTATTGATGGATTAACAGAAACCATCGAATACATCAAAATCAACGCCCCGGAACTTCTTGATCCTGAGGATGTAATGGAAACTCAACATGCAGTCACGACGAAATCCAAAATTGAGAAAAAAGTTACTGAAGCAGAGGATGTGGAAAGTCCCGAGGCCGAAGATGTTACCCCTGAAGAAGTTACAGATGCTGCAGATACTTCGGATGTGGATGTTAAAGAGGAGGCGGGGGAACCCATCACTGAAAGTTTCTCGGACGTTGAGTTCGAAGATCTTGAAGACACCTCGAAGAGCTGAGTCTTCACCAGCTTTTCATTTCTGAGCGACAATTAATGGTTTTAGAAAAACCCTGTTTCTAAGAGGGGTCTTTCTTGAGGTTGGTCTGTTCCTGTTTCCTGAGGAAATCCTCTATTTCCTCCAGACCCAGTTCACGTACATTGGTGACGATGAAATTGGATTTCAGAAAATTACCGTACTCATTGCATTCAGCAACAGCATCGCGGAAAACATCCTTGAGTGGTACCCTGAGTGGTATGACTACCAAAAGGGTTGCATATTTGTCAAGAAAACTCAGCTTCTCAATTTCGGCTTGGTATTTCTTCAGACTAATTTCAAATTCGTTGTTGATAATTTTTTGTTGCAGCTCCGAAAATCCCATACCGTCCTTACAGATCAATACAACAAAATACCTCAATTTA
>DRHS01000162.1 GCA_011053095.1 Bacteroides sp. | reverse complement strand
CGGATATCCTGTTCGTAATCGTATAGAGGAAGCCGGTACTCAAATCCGAACCATGCAAAAATATTACTGGAATTGACAATGAACTTTGAGAATTTTTCCTTGAGGTCCCAATCCTCATGAACTGTATATGGAATTGATCCAGAAACAATATCCTTATCTGCCAGGGTCCGCCCAATCCTGTCCATCAGAGATTTTTTTACCCGTTCGGCAGGTTTATTCCATGCATATTTTGTATCGTAAATTCTGCGAATTGTGGACGCAACCGGTTCATCTCCATCATGAAGTCCATGTTTTAAAAGCTGGCTTCCACCGAAAAAATCACCTGAATGCCCCGGGATACATACGGCATCCGAAGGGATAAGTCCCTCATCTACAAGGTACTTCATGGCAAAGTATTCCTGCATGAAAAACATGGAGGTTTTATTAGAGGAAAACCGTACATATTCAAGAAACTCCTGATCAGATTGGAACCCACTAATCATCTCACCGGTATAAATAATTGGGATAAATTTTATACCAAGCTTTCCTGCGACCTCCTCTGCTCTCATCATATCCGGATTCCCCTCCCGTCCATATGAAAAGCATATTAACTGAGAATAATTATGTTTTTTCAGCATTGAGGCAACCAATCTTGAGTCATAACCTCCGCTCAGTTCGATTACTGCCGTTCTGCCTCCCAGGGAACTTGCGAGCCGTTCGGATATCCTGTTCGTAATCTGAATTAATTCGTCAACAAGTTTTCCTGAAGAAGATGTTGAAGGCCGCTCCGGTACGGACATGGCAGTCCTGTAGCTTGAATAAACAGAACTGTTTATCCTTTTTCCATTTGGTTCATCAGAAGTATTGATCTCCACAATTTCTGCAGCCTGAACCTGAAAAATCTCCTCGACAAGTGTTTCATTTCCTGTAACATACCCGGTTGCAAGGAATTCATTCCTGGCCGGTACATTCATTTTCCATTTCCCGGTGTAGCTGATTATTTTGTCAACGGAATCTGATATCCGCAATCCTGATTTCCCCGGAAGGGAATAAAATACAGGAAAAGACCTCATCCTGTCGACTCCCAACCAGACAAATCCTTCCACGGATACAATCACTGAAAACATCCCGTTTGCTCCCAGGACTCTTGAATTAAATCCGTCAAGATCCGGTGAAGCAATGAAGGATTCAAGCAGGGATTCGCCGGTCAGAAACTTTCCGTCCGGCAAATGGGCAAAACCTTTTACATGGGAATCTCCTTTGGAATACCAGGCAAATCCGGTATTGTATATCAGGTCAATTGAAGTCATTTTCTGTTATCGCAAAGTTCATGGATCAGGTCTGAGTATCTGCTGATAACTGCCTGTTTGCTGAAATTTTTTACAACGTGCCTTCGGATTTTTTTAGGATCATACTTATGATAGCCTGAGTAAATATTTTTGAGTCCCACAAAAACTGAAGGAACGCTTTCAATAGCGGCCAGGAAACCGGCATAATCAGGTATGATCTTGTCAGGTCCGCCGGTTTTGGTAGCAAGAACAGGGAGTCCGGTTGACATAGCCTCGATGAATACCACTCCGAATGCTTCGATCCGGCTGGCTACGGCAAGTACATTTGCAAACTCTAATTCTTCCAGTATTTCTTCGGGTGAAATATGTCCCACAAATGTGATTCGGGAAGGGTGGCTGGATCTTTCTGCCATTGCCCGGAGCTCAGGCTCAAGTGAACCCTTTCCTACGATCCTCAGCTCGGCATCCGGATGATCTTCTGCGAACAGGTCAAATGCCTCCAGCAGAAGATCCATCCCCTTTTCCACTTCAAGCCTTCCAATTGAGAGAATTACAAAAGGTTCCTGCACCCTTGCGGCCGATAATTTAAAAAACTCAGTATCAACAAGGTTCGGAATGGATTGCAACTCTTTTTCCGGGAGAACATATCTGCGGATTCCGTAATGCAGAGCGTCGGATACCGACACTATCCTGCTTGCATTCTGGTAGGCGGCCTCAAGGAAAGGTTTGTATGCGGGTTTAAGCATTGCCTCCGCTTCCTTGCTCAGCACGGCAAACCTGCCCCGGTGTTCATTGATGACATAGGGGATATCAAATTTCTTTGATATCAGGTAGGCAGCATAACCCGCCCACATAGCACTGTGTACCAGGATTAAATCGGGTTTCCCGAAGTCAGACTGGTATTTTTTGTAAAGCCTTAAGGTGGACTTTGACCATTGCCTCGCCGCGAACATCTCACTCCTGGGAGGTTTCAGGTAATATGAACGTATAATCCGGGTGCCCTTATAATCGGTAATCCTGAATTTTTTATACAGCCTGCGCTCTGAATATTTAAGCTGGGTAATACCAATCTGGCGATTGACAAGAACATCAACCTTAAAACCGGCCTCTGCCAATCCTTCCGCATGATCCTGGAAAAACTGTCCCCCATCAGGAGGATACCAGGAAGGCAGAATAAGAACTCTTAATGCTGATGATTTGCTGCTATCCAAGATCTTTAAATTTGTCTCTCAGAAATATAGCACATTTGGTTTTTGAGACAAAAAATAGTTGTTCACGATGAACGGGATCAGTAGCGTCAAGAATGCCTGCCATTACTTCATATCTTACATCCTCCGGAAAGTAGCTGTAATCGTGCCAGACGACAGTGGAGTCTTCATGAACAAGATACTCAAATGCCTTTCGGGTATCGCCCAATACCCGATTGTATCCACGTCCGCTGTTAATAAAGACTATATCAAATTTCTTTCCGAGGGTAGAAAAATCAAAAGTTTGTGAATCTCCGGAGAGGATTACCACATTATCCATGGCCCTGGAATAGGAACCCATCATATACATGTACTTATTGCGGACCCCCTTTTTACGCATTTCCTCTATCGGCCGGTTGAGGGCATAGCACTCCTTTGCAATGGCTGCCATATTTCCGATTGATTCACTTCTGCGTTTACTTATTTCAAAATATTTACATCCCGTATAGAGGGAAGCGAGTCCCCTGAGCAGCGCGAGATCTGAAGGCATCATCCCCGCATTCAGGTGTGAAATGGGACCTACATCATAGATCTCCCGGTCAAAAAGTGAGTCCAGGTATATCTTTGGAAATCCCATATCAAGGGAATGATTCTTCCTGACATACTTCTTCCAGACATCACCACCGGACGAATCATCCCTCCTGTGTAAAGGATTGTGTAAAGTCTGTTGTCTCAATCTTTTTCTCACCTTCAAGTTTAAGTTCCTGTCTTTTTGCCAGGGTGAAGTACCAATAGATCTGATAGATAAGGACCACAGTACTTACACCGCTGAGCAGAAACAGGGTCACAAATATATCACCATAATATACACCTGCAAAAAGTGCAAGTGCCCGAAGTATCAATTTTATGATGTCAATGACAAGGGCTTTACCCTGCTCCCGGAATAAGTCGGGCAGGAATGCGAAAGGTGCCGACAGGAATACAACATACAGCCATGGGATCAGGATGCGGGTGTATTCCCCTGCAGTTTCCCAATCGGGACCGAATACAACCCTGAATATTAATGGGGCAAATACTGCAACCAGGCCGAAGGGCAAAATGGAAAACTGCAGCATTTTAATAAACAGGCGGGATACATCACTTAGTATTGGCTGTCCCTGATTTACCTTGGAAATTATTCTTTGCGAAAGGACCTGCCTGAGAGCAGTGGTAACCATGCTCATGGGCCTGAAGATCATGGTAATTCCAAATGAATACAAACCGGTGATGGCAGCAGAGAACCAGGCAGTGAAAACAAAAACAGGCAGGCTATTTGATATGCTATTGTTGATGGCCAGCATCATATTGAATTTAGGGAAGCGGTAATATTCTTTTGCCAACTTCCTCATTTCAGGTTTGTGGATCTGTCTAAGTTTATCCTGGTCCTTCCTGATAAAACTCAATAAAAATGTCAGAAATCCGGCGATTTGCCCCATAAGTGCCCCCAGGATAAGTCCAAATGGACCTGCCACCAGAGCACCTCCTGCCAGTTTCACCGAAGAATTTGCCAGGCTTTGAGAAAGGTTGGCCAGGGTGATGTTCCTGAATCGCTTATTGCGTATGGACCAATAGTTCAGGCTCTGATAAAGTCCGTTTAAAAAAGTGGAAGCCGGAATAAGGTAGAGCCAGACCGCAATGCTTTCATTCCCCAGTGCCAGTGCTAATTTTCGGTTCAGCAACAGAACCAGGGCCAGCAATACCAGGCTTACTCCAACTGTTATTAAACACGATAATCCTACCAGGTTCAAACCATCCCTGTCTTTCCCCGGCATAAGTATGGCAAGCTCATATTTGGCCGTGGCCAAAACATTGGTGATGGTAAGGATACTCATATAAAGTGCGAATACACCAAAATCTTCAGGTGTATACATCCTGGATAATACCGGATAGATTGCAAGCGATATGATCTGGGCGAGGGTTGTGCCTGAGATCAGTGTGAAAACATTTCTAAAGAATTCACTTTTTACCAGCCCGGGTAGTTTGATTTTCATGTACGGTATAAAAATAGGGATATATTAAATGCTGTTCAACAAGACCATTGGAAAATCTCTTAAATTGAGTGTATATTTGTGTCCCAAAACAAAATATGATGGCTATTGCACGTACCGCGAATCCGGCATTAAACAAGAATACTTTTTTAGATTTTCCCGCCACAGCAGGAAGTCCCGTGATGACCCTTTCCGGGACAGTCAACAAGATCGCTATAATGCTCCTTCTTGTTTTAGCAGGGGCAATCTATACCTGGAGACTTGCCTTCGAGGTCCTTGAGGCAGATCCTCAACTGGCCAACAGGACCATTCTTCCCTGGATGATTGTTGGAGGGATAGGTGGATTCATTGTTGCCTTAATTACTATTTTTAAAAAAACTGCTGCTCCGTATACCGCACCTTTGTACGCCATGCTCGAGGGATTATTCCTGGGTGGTATATCTGCATTTTTTGAGTATCGTTATCCGGGTATTGTTGTCAATGCCGTGGTTCTTACATTCGGTATCCTTTTCGCACTTCTGATTGCCTACAAGTCTGGTCTGATCAAGCCTACAGAGAATTTCAAACTGGGAGTAGTTGCAGCAACGGGTGGGGTGGCAATGCTATATTTCATTTCTTTTATTCTGAATATGTTCGGTGTCGGAGTAGGTTACCTGCATAACAGTTCACTGTTATCTATTGGCATCAGTGTGGTCATTATAATTATTGCCGCACTGAATCTTGTACTGGATTTTGATTTTATTGAACAGGGTGCAGCCTCCTCTGCGCCTAAATACATGGAGTGGTATGCAGCCTTCGGACTGATCGTTACCCTGGTATGGCTTTATCTTGAAATCCTCAGATTGCTTTCCAAGTTAGCCAGTCGCAATTGATGGTTTAATAAGCAGAAAATGACAGAACTCGAAAAATACTTCCAAAAATTCCGGGACAATATTATTGGTATTGACACCGGGTATGAGAGTCCCTATGGAAGACAGAAAATTGTGTATGGTGACTGGATTGCCAGCGGGAGGCTATACGGACCGATCGAAAAGAGAATTGTAGAGAATTTCGGTCCCTTCGTCGCAAATACACATACCGAAGCCAGTGAGACAGGAACACTCATGACTAATTCCTACCGGCATGCTCATCAGCTTATTAAGAAACATGTCAATGCGGGACCTGATGATATTATCCTGACAGCCGGTTTTGGGATGACCGCAGTGGTTAATAAATTGCAGCGTATTCTGGGACTTAAGTCCTGCGGAAAACTTGCAGGAGATGACTGTCTGCAAGAAAAGGAAAAACCTGTTGTCTTTATAACCCATATGGAGCATCATTCGAACCAGACCTCCTGGTACGAGACCAATACAGAGGTGGTAATGATCGAGCCGGATAAGGACCTTCTCATAGACCTTGATGATCTGCGAAAAAATCTTGAGAAATACAAAGACCGGAAATTCAAGATCGGGGCTTTCACAGCCTGCTCGAATGTGACCGGTATCGAAACTCCGTATCACGAGATGGCAAAACTAATGCATGAGTATGGTGGACTCTGCTTTATAGATTTTGCGGCATCAGCTCCATATGTGCATATCAACATGCATCCGAATGATCCAGAGATGAAACTTGACGCAATCTATCTATCACCACATAAGTTTCTTGGCGGCCCGGGGTCTTCCGGTGTACTGATTTTCGATAAAGGCATGTACAGTGCAGAGGTACCTGACAACCCTGGCGGGGGAACGGTAGACTGGACCAATCCCTGGGGAAATTACAAGTATGTGGATGATATCGAGGTGCGCGAGGACGGCGGAACACCAGGCTTCCTGCAGGCAATACGTGCCGCACTTGCTTTCGAGCTTAAGGAAAAAATGGGTGTGGCTAATATCCTCAGACGTGAGCATGAGCTGGTTTCCCAGGCATTCAAAGGCTTGAAAAAAATCAGGGGGATACATATTCTTGCCGATAATATTGAACATCGACTGAGTGTTCTTTCCTTCTACCATGAAGCCATTCATTTCAACCTGCTTGTAAAACTTCTCAGCGACCGGTTTGGAATCCAGGTTCGGGGAGGTTGCGTTTGCGCTGGAACCTATGGCCATTACCTTCTTGAAGTTAGCTACGAAAGGTCAAGGGAGATCACCGACAAGATCAACCATGGGGATCTTTCCGAGAAACCAGGCTGGGTCCGCTGGTCACTTCATCCAACTACCACAGATGAAGAAGTCAGATTTTTCATTGAGTCTCTGAAGACAATAATTGAAAATATTTCAGACTGGGAAAAGGACTACCTGTACCTGAAACAAACCAATGAATATATGCATAAGGACCATCAGTCAGGCCCGTCTGAAAAACACCTTGAATGGTTCAGATTGTAAGCCATGAAGATAATAGAAGTTTCAGACCGAAAGACCAGAAAAGATTTTCTCAGAGTCCCGAAAGTCCTTTACAAAAAGGATCCCCATTGGGTTTGTCCCCTCGACAGACATACAGAAGCGGCATTTAATCCAGGGGAAAATAAACTTCTCATAAAGGGAAATGCCAGGCGGTGGATATTAAAAAGTGACAACAACAGACCTATTGGCCGTATTGCAGCTTTTTATAATCTTGAGTTCGCAACCTCAAATAAACAACCCACCGGGGGAATAGGCTGGTTTGAATGCATCAATGACCAGGCTGCGGCGAATATGCTTTTTGATGTTGCGCGCAACTGGCTGAAAGATGAGGGCATGGAGGCGATGGATGGGCCGGTGAATTTTGGTGCCAATGATGTGAACTGGGGACTCCTGATTGCCGGTTTCACTCATCCGGGATATGGCATGCCATATAATTTCCCTTATTACCGGGAGTTATTCGTGAATTATGGTTTTCAGACCTATTTCCAGCAGTACAGTTATCATGTCGATATAACTGAACCCTTCCCGGAAAGGTTCTGGAAGATCGCCGAGTGGGTTGCCCAAAAAGATGAATATGAATTCAGGCATGCGGAATTCTCACAAATAGAAAAGTATGCACAGGATGTAATAACGATCTTTAACAGCGCCTGGTCAGAGTTTAAGGAAGATTTTGTTCCGATGGATCTGGAGGATCTTTCAAATGCAATAGAACGATCGAAGGTATTCCTTGAAGAAGATCTTATCTATTTTGTATATCATAGTGGTGAACCTATAGCATTCTACATTATATTACCTGATGCCAACCAGATTCTGAAAAGATTAAATGGGAAGCTGCATTTTATAAATAAGCTACGATTCCTGTACCATTCTAAGACCCGGAAAATTACAAGAGTAAGGGCTGTTGCAGCCGGGATTATTCCAAAATTCCAGAATACCGGTATAGAATCGGGCATATTCAAACATCTGGAGAGCTCATTCAGGAAGAAACCATGGATTACGGAAATTGAACTTTCATGGGTAGGTGATTTCAATCCAAAAATGCGATCCCTCTACGAAGCTGTCGGAGGAAAACTTGCCAAAAAACATCT
>DRHS01000161.1 GCA_011053095.1 Bacteroides sp. | reverse complement strand
AGTATCCTGCACGTGGTGGACAGGCTCCCGTGGCGGGAAAATAGCACCTCTTGCCATGCCCAAATGCCAAACTTATCGAAATCTGCAAAACTTGATAAAGTATAGAACTTGGAGTTGTGGTTATAGGAAACCAATAACTTGATTTAGTGTATCCGGCGGCGTAATGTCGCTTCACTGCAATTGCATAAAGAAAACATACGCTCAAACGTACAAATCTTGTTTTCAGCCGTGTAGCATCCAAGGATGTTTTTGGTCAAGGAGTCGTCTTTCATTTGATAAAGTATAGATTATAGAAACCAAATATATCATTTTAACTCTATACTTTGTCATGCTTTGCTCACGAAATCTCCAAGAACTGATAAAAAACAGTGCAAAAAACACCCAGAATTGCTTATTTTGAATAAAAATCGAATATCGACCGATTGTAAACCATTACAGATTAATGCGTTTACCGAATTTGGCGGTCATAGATATTTATTCTACAATGCTGGCCAGGTATTCTTCCAGATTGGTATACCCGTCTTTATCTTTGTCTCCATTCCGGTCTTCGGGATTTGAAGGATCCAGCTTATTCGCTTTTTCCCATGCATCCGGCATTCCATCCCGGTCTTTATCAGTGGGTGCAGGCAAAGACTTCAGCTCCGGCCATCCGCCAACTTCTTCCTGGGAATCAATCAGGCGCCCTGTTCCGGCAATTACACCGGCAACAACCCTTGCATCTGCTGCGTCTCTGTGTAAGGATGCTCCTGCCTGCTTCAGAACCAGGTCGAAAGCTTCTTCCGCAGAATGGGTTTGTGGCTTATCATCGCCATCAACTACTTCTGCAGGAAGTACAAAGGCCTCACGGGTAGTGCTGTCATAGCTTCCCCAACCCAGAACATACTCAATGGCTGAAAAATTATCAGCGGTCCATTCCTCATTCCAGGAAAAAACATTACCTGAAGAAAACCCCTTACTTTTCTCCCCAATATGAGCCTTAACAGCCATAGGTTTTTCCTCTGGATTTGTGTCTTCACCCGGCTTATAGTAATTATTGATTAGGTTCATATTACATTCACCAAGATTGGTAGGACCACTCCAGTTAAAAAGTACATTATTCCGGAAATCGACTATTGAATTCCCATCGGTCTTGCTTCCTCCACCAAGTGAAGGGTGACGATGCCGGCTACTGTGCATAAGGTTATGATGCAGGGTGATATTATCGGTCAGATCTCGCATGGATCCAAGCATGGCATGGGGACCTTTTTCATGCAGACTGTTGTGCAGGGCTTCTCCATATATGGACCATTGCAGGGTAAATTTTTCACCCCTCAGATCATGTGTACCATCAATACCCCAGCTGGCCGAGATATGATCAAAGATAATGTTGCTTACATCGTTTGTTTCAATGGCATCAAATCCTGCTGGACTGGGTTTATTCTGATCTCCCAGACGAATCCTGACATACCTCATAATGACATCATGGGTATCCTTGATCTTTAGCCCGTAATCCCGTATGGCAATTCCGTCACCCGGTGCTGTTTGTCCGGCGATGGTAAGAAAAGGTTTGCTGATTATCAGATGATCCTTCAGCAGGATGGTACCGGAAACCTCAAACACAATGGTCCTTGGTCCATCTGCATTTTCAATTCCATAACGTAATGATCCCTCCCCGGAATCCTTAAGGTTGGTAACTATGTAAACATCTCCACCTCTGCCGCCAGGGGTATGTCTTCCATATCCTTCAGCTCCGGGGAATGCCACCACTTCCTTCTGTTCAACTTCCTGGGCACATTGTGTAAACCCAATTAAAATAAAAACCAGATAAAAAAATGTCCTTTTCATAGCTTTGTGTATTAGTTTGTTGTAATAATTTGCATTAATTATTGGAGTCCTGCAGTCAGGCTATGCAGGTATTCCTCCAGATTTGTATAACCATTATTATCCGGATCTTCATTCCTGTCTTCCAGTTCTGTTTGTAACATCGCCGCAAACCCTGACATCAATGGCATCCCTTTTGGGGAAAGTCGCTCCGGCATTCTCCAGTACATTCGCAAAGGCTTCCGCTGAGGTTTTAATCTTAACATATCCCATCTCAAAAGGATTCTTCTGCTTGTACTCTGTAATCTCTTCTTCAGTCCAGTCCTCACCCAGACGAACCAATTCCCACGGGTCAGCAGGAATTTCTCCATCGTAGGAATTACCCTCAAAATATCCCCTGAAATATTTTGACCCGGCACTGTAAACCCATCCCGGAGATTGTGAATCGGGACCGGGTTTCGAGGCGTTACCGATAAAATCATAAGAGAAAATGAGTACCTCTTCATGATGGGAATATTAAGTTTTATGCGATCAAATACTTACAATTTATTCTACAGGGAATTGATCACCTACTCCCCGGAAATTTCTTTAACCACAAAATTCTTGTATCGTGAACTGCGGGAATACATATGCCTGAGTGCGATCCTTCCTTCTCTTACTTCCGGATGATCCGCATAATTCCATTTATACAGCTCGCTCTGTTCATCGTTGGAGACCTTCATATAAAGATCAAAACCCTTTTTTACAATGATAATATGATGTTTGACTCCGGTTTTAAAAAAACCAGTTCCATAGGTAGCCCCTAGATCGGTACCTTTCAGTCTTGTTCCAAGATCCGGCCGGTACCGTCTAGCCCTCACGTAATCTTCTTCTATATCAAGTGCAGCATAACTGATATGAAGGGTATTCATATTATTAAAATAGGTACTCATGGAAGGTACCTCCCTGAGTTTATTCCATTCAAAAATGTCTTTTGTGTACTCACCCTCCCCGCTTCCGGTGGCTTCTATGTAGATAATATTTACTTGTGCATCACTGGTATCCAGCCGGGTATAATCATATTCTATCAACAGATCACCGGCAAATGTCTCCTTTGTCCATAGTACTGCGTGGTGGGCGTCATTTTTTATCTCCGGACCGGCATGGAAGTCCATTCCCTCCTTAGAATTCTCAACATAGCCTATCTTTCCGTCCAGATGCCATTTCTCAGACCAGTCTCCGGTTCCATTATCCGAAAACAAAGTCTCCCCGGCAGATTTATACAGCTCATCAAATCTTTCTTCCTCATCGCTGTTTGCGAATATATCATTAAATAACAGGTTGTTATACAATTCAATTGGTACCTTAAAAGCTGTACCATGTCTGGTCCCTTCCGGAAAAGAGATTTGATCCGATATATCAGTCCAATGCTCCAGGTCTGAAGATTTCATCCCTCCCATGGCATGAAGTCGGTACTGATCATAATAAAGGATCCATTCATCACCGAATTTCATTAAACTAGGTCCTTCAACCCATATACCTTTCGGGGAAATTTGAGCCCCTGGCTTTCCGTAACCTTCACTCAGGTTTTTGCTTCGGGCAATTTTAATATTCTTCTGTGCTTCGGGTAGCAGGGTCTCATCCTTAAGCAACATAATATACTCTCCCCCTTCTTTGACAACAACGGCATCAATCACATTAAAACCCTGGTTATACAACTGTTTTGTCTCCGAGAAGGTTTTAAAATCCCTGGTGGTAACATAATACATCCTGTGATCCCGCGTACGGTCCTTTGCAAACTTCACTGTTTCCGGATACTTCCCAGCAATGGTAGTCGCCCAATAGATCATATACTCTTCAGAATCCTCATCGTAAAATAATTCCGGAGCCCAGCAGTTCATGGCAGAATCTTCGTATTCCATAACCGGAATGTACATCTGTTCCGACCAGTTAAGCAGGTCAGCAGAACTTGCATACCCTATGCCCTTTTCTGCCCAGCTTACCGTCCAGATCATATGAAACCGACCTTCTGCTCCCCGGATAATACAGGGATCACGCATCAGCTTATCCCCTCCAACCTCAGGTGTCAGAAATGATTTCCCATCATTCAGGGCTTCCCATTTTAGTCCGTCGTTACTGTAAGCAAGATGCAATCCATCTTCACCATTCCCGGTAAAATATGAGAACATGTATCCGCATTCTTCAGGCACCCATTTTGATTTCCATTCCTCATATTCATCCAAAACAGATTGCGGTGCATAGGTATACCAGCCGTATCCGGTTCTTCTTTCGATTCCTATTTCAGCCAGTGAGTACTTTTTAATCCCATCCCGATCACAGAAATAAGGTCGGTTATCATCCAGATTATAAAACCTCCCCCATATGGGTGGAGCCTTGGGATCTTTCACGACTCTTTCATCCCTTTTTCCATCCTCATTCTTATATCTCTCAACACGTATGCCCGTAATTTTTGATCTTTCAAACCATTCCACAGCAGCCTCCACTGATTCAATGACCTCATCCGAAGGATTCTCAATATCCATCAACATTCTGACAATTCCCCTGGACTCACCCCCACTTAATGAAGGCAATTCATAGGATCTGGCTTTAACTGGTTCCAGGGTAACAGCATCATGTTGTGCACACCATACAGTCAACACTCCATTTTGTTGGTACTGGGCTTTCAGGGTAACTTCTATTCCCTTTTCAAACGCCTCAGCAGCTCTAATCAAATTGGCATCGTCGGCAACAATTGAAAACTCATCTGACTTTTCTGAAATTGCTTTCATAAACTCCATAATATGGACCATGGATTCATCATTATAGGTTATTTGATCTGAATATGAATCACCACCTCTGGAAGGATAGAATTGTGGCCATCCCCCATTATCATACTGAGCCTCCAGAAGGTAATCCAGACCGCGTAAAAATGCAGCCTTATACGCCTCATGCCCGGTTTTTCCATATACTTTTGAAAGGAATAGCATTTCCTGAGTTGTGGCAGCATTATCGGTTGTGGCACCAATACCAACAGCCTGAAGTTTTTTCAGCTCTTTCTTTTCCTTTTTACTCAAGACCATATGCATGGGTGTATTCTTGGGCCACCCCCCCACATCTCTCTGGTAGAGCAAAACATTATCTGCTACCCGCATAGCTTCCACTGATCCATACCAGTCATCATTCATTTGATCTATTACCTGTCTCCATCTCATATCCTCCAGACTACTCTGAGCGGAAACTGAAAATCCGGTAAGGATCAGTGCCAGAATAAACGCAATTTTCAACTTGCTTTGTATCATCGCAATATCAGTTTTTTAAAACAAGCTCTTCTTTTTCAACGATAAGCATCGGATAATCAGCAAGTGGCAGATTCTTAAAAGCTGAATTATTGTCTCCAGCTTCCACGTCTAATTGGTAAACTTCACCGCTCAGCAGGTCAACCAGAACGGGATCTGAGAATTTAAGTGGGATAGCCAGATCAACAGAGGCCAGTTTGGGCAAATTTTCTTGTCCGTGCCAGGGAAGCCAATACACCACTAAATGATTGTTGTTTTTTGTTTTAAATGCCCCCGAAAGCGGCACTGATGGAAATGCGTCTTCAAATGAACCAATCCCATAAAATACACCCGGATCCTTAATTTCAATTGTTGCTTTGGACTCGATTAATTCATATCTGTTGTCGACAACCGCACAAAGATTCTGGTACGCATAATATCCCGCCTTCTCTTCTCCTGTAGGATTGTGAAGCAGGCATTTCTCATTCACTCCGGCGCCTCTTACCCTGCCATATCCGGCGTAATAGCCTATTGTGCTGTCAACTTCAGTCAGGAAGGAACGAGTTTGAAGTATGTTGCGGTCTCCATCGGAATAAAGCTTAAAATAGTTGCTCAGTGTTGATCCGCATAAAGCCACATCGGTGAAGGCCTGCCGAAGCAGCCACTTAGCCTGGATATTCACTCCCCAGGGAGCCCTGCCCCTGAAGTCCCGGGTACTGCTTTGCGATGGATAGCCGCATTCACCCTGCCAGGTTTCTATGTCCGGATTGTATTTATCAATTACCTTCCTCAATTCCAGAGTCTTAGGAAATCTTTCTTCAGGTTCGCCTCCGTATTGATGGTAAGATATTATGTCAATTTTATCGGCAAATCCCATTTCAAGATATTCCCCGGTCCACTCCGGCAATATTCCTGCCGTTGCTCCCACAATGACCTTTGCTTCGGGGTCCAGTTTTTTGATCAGAGTGGCAGTTACTTCTACCAGTTTTCCATAATCTTTTGCATCAGGACCTTTTCCCCAGTAAGCATGATGGTTTGGCTCATTCCATATCTCCCAGTATTTTATCCTGTCTTTGTATCGGAGGACTGCCGCCTCCACGAATTCCGACCAGGCTTTCATTGCAACAGGATTATAAGTTGGAGGAGCCGGACGTTCGCCATATAGTTCAGCCT
>DRHS01000160.1 GCA_011053095.1 Bacteroides sp. | reverse complement strand
CCTGTTTACTTGCCGGCAAGGCTGATTTTGGAACACACGGTACTTCCCGGCCTTACAGAGAAAGAGAGAAAAGGAGCGGATCGGATCAGAGAAATCATTTCCCAGAGGGAATACAGCAGGGAGGGAGAGCTTTCGAGCATTATGACAGATCTCAAGCAGAGATGGAATTTGAATGACTCTGAAATCGATAGCAGCCTTATAAAATCAGAAAAATTACTCTATCTATCGAGTGATGATTTCACAAGTAGGTGCCTCAAGTGTACGTATGCATCTGAAAAAGAATATTTTATCGTTTTCAAAACAGATAAAAATGCACTGCTTCTTAAACCCTTAGACATAAAGGATCACTTAGCAACTCATTATGTTGAAATCAAGAAAGATGCAAGAGGAAAAAATCTGCTGAAACTTACACTTTGCTATTCGGAAGCAGACTATTCAAATGGGAAATGTTTGATATCGGTTCAAAACGAAAAGTTTGAAAAAATATTCTTTACGATATGCTATGTTTCAAATCAAACGCAACCTCATGACAGGTGTGAAGTTAAATATTTTTCATATCCTGAAAATACGAGTAAAATACGTGTTCTCATACATAGCAAAGACGGGACTCCTACCTATATTCCCGAAGCAATTATTTTGGAACACCTTACAATTCCTTTAGACAAACTTTCCGAGGCAGAGAAAGAAGAGACAGACCGAATCTTAAAAACTATATCACAAAAGGAAATTCTGCCATCGCTCCGCAATGAAGAAAACATATTCGCCCGTTATTCTCTTACTGAATATGAAAAAATAGTAGCCTCCTTTTCTTCCAAAGAAGTATTGCAGGATTTTTTTAAAACTGATCCATGGTTTGCCAACTATATTATCAACATCTGGGAATACGTCCACGGAGAGACCGTTCTGAGCACCTACCCCTGGAGAGTCTGCATACCCATAGCCGACACTTGTAACGCCGCCTGTCCGTTTTGTAATTCCTGGATTCTGGGCACCCGCCAGCTGAACCTCGATGAGTCGGCGAACTTTTTACCCCTTTTACGAAATGCAAAATTGCTTGGTCTGGCGGGACACGGTGAGCCGTTAATACATACCGAGTTCGAAAAAATAGCCAGGCAGTTTCATGAGATTCTCGATCCCAGATGCGTGCTCTATCTGATAACCAACGGAATACTGCTTGATCGATACCTTGACCTTCTGGTGGATATAAATGTCCAGACATTCAATATCAGCCTCAATGCCGCCGCACCCCAAACCTATAGTAAGGTAATGGGAGTGAGCGAAAAAATATTCGATAGGATAATTACCTGCATAGAACGTCTTGTCTCGCTCAGGGAGAACAGCGAGAAAAAAGAAATTCCAATCGTCAATATCTCTATGGTAGTGATAAATCAGAACATCCATGAATTGGCCTCTTTCATTGAGCTGGGCAACCGGCTGAAAGTGGACACCATCCATCTTAATACACTGATGCCTCAGTCTTATTTGAGTGCGGGATTGAATTATCACACTCTTCCGCCCTATTTAAATCCCGGTTTCCTCCGGTACAAGGAAGAGGCGCTCAGGGCGATTGCCAAGTCCAAGGCAAAGGTTCTCACCTCTCCGAATACCTGGGACACACCGATTTATCCATCTCATTTGGAAGAGGAAATCAGGAAAAATCCTCCACCTCGTATCTCTGTTCAGGAGGCCCGTAAGAACAGGGCGAAATATCAAGATAAAGCTCTCAAGCTGACCAAAGGATGTCCTCTGCCTGTTCACAGCCTGCCGGCAACAAATGAAGAAACGGAAGAGACTAATCCTTACGGGCGTACCCCGAGGCATAGATGCACTTCTGTTTATTACAACCTGAATCTTAACGACTTTTTGTTCCGACTGAATCCCTGCTGTTATATTTGGGATATTCCGGGTTTCGAGCCGATGATTTACGACGGCAGCTATGACTTCTTCGAGACCTGGAACTCTCCAGCCATGGTAGAGTTGCGTAGACGTTTGAAAGAGGGCCCTCTGTTCAGCCAATGCATGCGCTGCCCTCCTGAAGCCTGAGATACTGAATGAGTTCACAGAAAATCACTATCGCTGGGAAGTTGTCCCTGACAGGGAACTTATGGACAGTCAAAGGCTCAATACCGTAGATAATTGCACACTTTGGCCAGATTATGATGTGCACTCCAAGGTCTGTTTCAGTATTGAATGCTTTGTCTTGCAGTCATTCCAGATATTCCATGTGTACTCAAGTGTCGAATTCCGGATTCAGTTGCAGGTGTGGCCTGGGTCTTGCGTGCAAAAGGATTGCTGTTGATAAATCAATCACGCTTAAAAGTGTTCAACTCATTCTGGTAACCAAATTATGCCGGATCAAAACTTAGATAATAAAGTCGTTCTGTTGAAAGAGTTGTATAATTTATCAGGCTTTAACCTTAGGAACCGGTTAGAAGAGGTGACGTATGGTTTTAAAGCGAAAGGCCTAATCTCAAAATTGAAAATCAAACTGCGCGAGCTCAAATGCGGAACTAAAGGATATTACAGGATTTTAATCGAGCAAGATGGAAAGCCTTTTGCTTTCAAGCCTATATTCAAGGATGATCACTTGGCGACTCCCTTTGCTGAAATTAAGAAAAATGAAAGAGGAAACAACCTGTTCAGAATAAAAATAAGCTATTCGAAAAGAACAGTACCGGGGAGAAATTGCATCCTTTTCCTTCAAGACCAGAATTACGATACGATATTTACCATGCCAATCTATGCTGAAGAAACATCGCCTTCTTTAGAAGGTGAAAAAACCACTTATGCTACGATGCCTGATAATCTGGAAAAAGTGCGCCTCAAGTTAGCCAGCAACAATAAATCTCCTGTCTCCCTGCCGGTATCGATTAAACTGGAACATATCGTATTGCCTAGAGCCAATATTACAGAAGAGGAAAGGAAAGAGTCCACTCGCATCATATTGGGTATTTCACAAAATACCGATTGGTCGGTATTCCGCGACAGCTACGGTGTCCCCCGGTTCAGCACCGAATATTTCGAGAATTTAATAAGTGAATACTCCAGGGAAGTACTGCGAGATTATTTCAAGGATGACCCATGGTTTTCTAACTATATTGTAAATATCTGGGAATATGTGAACGGAGAAACGGAACTCACTACCTACCCCTGGAACGTTTGCATACCTATAGCCGATACCTGTAACGCCACCTGCCCGTTTTGCAATTCCTGGATCCGGGGCACCCGCCAGCTGAATCTCGATGAATATGCTAATTTCCTCCCTCTGTTGAAAAATGCAAAATTATTCGGTTTGGCTGGACATGGAGAGCCGTTGATGCACACCGAGTTCGAAAAACTGGCTATCCAGATTCACGAGATAGTTGATCCAAGATGCCACCTTTTTCTGATAACCAATGGCGCACTACTGGATCGTTATCTTGATCTATTGGTAGATATAAATTGCCATACTTTCAATATCAGCCTTAATGCATCTACTCCAGAGACTCATAACCAGATTATGGGGCTGGGTGAAAAAGTCTTCACCAGAATAATTTCCTGTATCGAGCGCCTTGTGACAATCAGGGAGAAGAACGCCATTCGAGCCAATAATAGAAAAATCCCACTGGTCAATATCTCCATGACCGTGATCAATCAGAACGTCCATGAAGTGGCATCTTTTATCGAACTGGGAAACCGGCTGAAAGTTGACACTATCCAGCTCAATACTCTGATGCCACAAACAACTCCGGTCATGGGTCTGAACTACCACACTTTGCCCCCGTATTTGAATCCCGAATTCTCCAAGTATAAAGATGAGGCCGTCCTGGCTATCGAGACATCTGAAATAAGAGTTATCGGTTCTCCGGAAAGTTGGGCCATACCCATTTTTCCACTTCACTATGAAAAGCAATTCAAAAAGAATCCACCGCGCTCGTAAGGATTATCATTTAAGTGCTCTTCGGCCACTGGCGGACCATTAAGAGACTCCAAAGGACAACCCCTGGTTTGTTCGGGAGCTTTTTCCATGTACTGATCCCTGTTTTTCCTGACTTCCTGAATAGATACGAGCGGCGGTGGATTCTTTTTGAATTGCTTTTCATAGTGAAGTGGAAAAATGGGTATGGCCCAACTTTCCGGAGAACCGATAACTCTTATTTCAGATGTCTCGATAGCCAGGACGGCCTCATCTTTATACTTGGAGAATTCGGGAT
>DRHS01000159.1 GCA_011053095.1 Bacteroides sp. | reverse complement strand
TTTATCTTTACTCTTAGGTTCCATGTTAATTTGATTTTAGTCGATCATAAATTTAACATTTTAAGGAACCTCTCGGAAGAATCAGCTCATCAAAGGCTGATTCTTCCTTCTTAAATTTCAACTAAGTTTGGGACAACATCGATAATATATGTCTCCAGTCTTTTACTTAAGCCTAATGTTCCAAATTTTAATCGAAATTTTGTTCTAACCAGATTATCAAGATTTTTCCTTTTAAAGTGACTGTATGACATGTCATCAAATAACTTAGATAAAATCATATCAGAGATTTCCAAACTAGCGAAGATCCCATTAAACAATCTCTCCTCCTCATCCAGGTCAGTCCAGTTTTCTTGACATTTGTACCGCAGACTATGATCTATCTCATGCCAACCTTCTGAAAAAATTGTTCTTAACTGAAGTTCGAATGTTGAATCTAATAAATTGCAAAAGTCGTAACTGAGAGTATCAAGTGCATTCCTAAACATTTTTTCTAATTCTGGGTTTAATTTGAAAATTAGATTAGTACGTTTTGGTTTGAACTCAGTCAAATTTGGAACATCAATTTGTTCATCTAAAAAGTCTAGATCTTCTTTAAGGTAATTATATATCAAGTCAACATCATCATTAAAATACGTAATAATCCGAATGCCAAAAATATCTTGCATTTTTTTATCCTCTGAGTAATGACCTTTCTTTTTAATTTTCTCCTCAACAGAATGCAGATCTTTAATTCGATTAAATAATCGATAGAATATTCCGGCTCTATCTAATTTCCCCTTAATATCAGAAACTAGATCACTATCAATAACTTGAAATCCTGGTATCATTTTATTTTATTATAATAACTTCTACCTTCCTTACTTATGAAATACATATCACCTTGTGGATGTAAGAATCCCTTCGATACAAGATCTTTTAAGCCCTTTTTGATGTGCACTGGGTCATCTTCCTTATGGGATGCAAAAATTTGTCTTTTACTGGTATTCTTTGGCGCCCCAGAAATTGAGTTAAAAAATAATCTGAGCAATATTCCATGTATCGATACTTCATTATAATTAGAGATGCCTTCTGATTGCTTCAATGGAACTGGTTTTTCAACATATAATTTGGTGAGATTGTTGTTGGATTGACATTTCTCCATAACTACAGAATCATCCCAATTATTCCCGATAACTGTTTCACAATCAGTAAATGAACAATTCTGAAAGGTTGTGTTAGAGATTAAATTCGGGTCAAAATCGCATCTAGTGAACTGACAACGGATAAATTGAATATTACTCAAATTATGATTTATAAATTTGACATCGAAAAGTAACCTACTTTCAATTTGAAGATTCTTATAATTGCGATTTATACATCTCATGAAAATGATATCCAAAAGAAAGTAGAATTCATGTAAAAATTGAAAATTTGAATTCGTAAAGACTTTCCATAATTTTTTACCATTCTGTTCATTATTTATTTTATACGCCTCTACTGCTAATTCGCAATTAGCCTCACCAATATAACTCTCCGAATTCTTGTCTTTTAATTTGAACTCATTCAATACAAGGCTTTCCGCAATAAGGGATCCAAAAATGAAATCATTGATAAATCCAATAAATCCTTGCTCTTTTCTATCAAGGAATAAATGATTTGAGAGGGTTTCGACAAGATCCTCCAAACTGGGTTTCTCAGTTTTAGGATAATTATTGATGCAACTTTCGATTTCTTCTTTACAATAAGCACGAAAAAAATCTTTTATACCCTCTTTTGTATCAGCACGGAAATCTAACTCAACCATAAATCTAGCTAAGTTTCTAAATATTTTAATTTGATCATCAATCTCGATAAATAAGTTTTGTCTTATTTTTTCTCTATTCAATAGAAACTCAAAATATTTACGAAATAAACCATGTTCCTCATTACTAATTAGATCTAGGATAGAATTTTTATCAATGTTTCTTAAATAGGTTAGAACTACTGGATTAGCTAGCTTATTAATATCATATTCTTGATTGTTGAATATTTTGATCTTGTCAGATCCAAGCCAATCTACTATGGATGGTTCCTTCAAAATGAAACGAGCAATTATAAAATTTGTACTAATGCTCGATGCCCAATCATTAAAAGACTCGCCATCAAAAATCGCAGTTTTTCTGCTGGTAATTAGAAGATTAGATTTATCAGTAAGTAATTCCATTATAGTAGAAAGCATATTCCCAACATTGCTTTCAATTTTTGAACCTTTAGACAGGTCTTTAGATAACAATTCGTCAAAACCATCTATCATTAAAGGAATATTACCTTTTGTAATTTCATTTAGTACTATCGATGAGTTAATACCTTCAGGGAAATGGTTTTCAATCTCATTTAATAATATATGTCTAAATACACGTGCATCTCTATTTTTTGAGAGTTCTATGAAAAATGGAACAAGTTTATCATGATAACCGACTAATTCTCTTAAAACTTCAAATGCGATACAAGTTTTCCCAAAACCCGCAGCTGCTTCAATAATGATAAATACAGGTTTTTTTTCATAATCGATCCATTCTAAAAGACGTTTTACTATATTATTATTCCCATGACCCGCGGATTGCCCTTTATCTATCATTTCACCACTATTTTCATAGATAAGGAAGTCATAGGGTACTTCAATAAACTCATATTTACTCCCTTCTGGGAGAAGATTCATTTGCTTTGTTTCGTATTCATCATATCGCGTGCTGTTAATTTGATAAAACTGGCTATCCAAAAAATATTCTTTAAACAGCAGGTTTTCTACTTGATCTATGGTCTGGAAATCTCTTACCCGAGTGGCATAACCTAATTCAGAATATTCTTTTTGAATTTTAGCATAGTTATATTCCTTATGAAGTGGTATAATTTCAGCCGCGCTGTATATTCCCACTTTTTTAACATACACCCTCACAGATCGATGTTTCCTACTCTTGATTTCGTAATTGTATGCAGAATAAATTTTGTCAAGCTCGTTTGCCTTCAAAGTAGTTTTATTCATAAAAGATTATTTTATCACAAGATTAAACTTGTATTATCTCGAAAACGCCTCTAGAAGTGTCATATATCATATTAAATTAATACAATATTCGAGATGATGCAATACAAAGACAGAATTAATACGACTAAGAAGTACAATCCGTTCTAAATGTCTAGTGGTTATCTGAACAATTGAATTTGGTTTATCCGCCAGCTAATCAATCTATTACAACTAAAGTGTAAGGCTCTGTGTAAGATTTCTTTAATGAATTAATTGATGCCATAGTAAGCTAAAGTTTAAAAGAAATAGTTTTGATCATAGACTAATCGGGTAGCTTGGATTTCAACATTTTTATATTGGAGAGTATTAACTCATCTATTACGGTCGCGTAGCTGTCAAGTGTTATTTGTATAGAAGAATGACCAAGAAATTTGCTTAGTACTGCAATATTTACGCCGTTAGCTAACATGATTGTACTTGCAAAAGTTTTCCTTGCTATATGAGTAGTTAAATTCTTTTCAATCCCAGACAAATCTGCTATTTCCTTTAGGTATGCATTATACTTAACATTAGAAGGAACAGGCAGTAACTTACCACTTTGGATGCATTTAGGGTGTGACTCATACTTGTCAATAATTGACAATGCTTTGGGCAACAATGGAACTTGATATTCTCGCTTTGTCTTCTTTCTAATAAGCTTTAACCAAGGTGAACCATCAATACCTTCAATAATATTGATTCTTGTGACCGATTCAACTTCACAATAAGCTAATCCTGTATAACAGCAGAAAATGAATATATCTCGTATAATGTTAAGTCTTTCAATAGTGAATTCTAATGCCTCAATTCTGCTAATCTCATTTTTAGTTAAATATTCGATTTGTTTTTTGGGCATTCTCAACTTGTAACCAGAAAATGGAAATTTTTCAATATATCCCCTCTCCATTGACTTGTTTAAGACTTTAGCAATCCTCTGATAGTGCTTATAACAGGTCGCAGAGCTATTGTTATATTTATCTCTTAAGAAGACCTCAAATTCATTTATAAAGTTCAGGTTGAGCTCATATAGGTTAATATCGTTTCTTTTGTACTTAGCTTGTAGAAATTGTTTAATTCTACGCTTTGTGATGTTGTAACTGTTTATAGTTACTAATTCATATCCCTTACCCAGTAGTTTGGTCATATCAGTTATATGCTCGTTAAACGCCTGAATTAATGTTAATTGATATTTATCCTTCCCTTCAATAGCACTCTTTATATCGAAGACAGAGAAGGGCTTACCCAGCAAATTATATTGATTGAATATTTGGTATACATTAACTTTTAGAGTGTCAATCTGATTATTGATTAGTGTAGCATCATTACTCATGCCTTTTACTTTCATTGCACTCTTATCCCATGTAGACGGTTTAATATACCTTCCGATTGATTTAATAAAGAACTCTCCATCAATTCTTACTCTCATATAAATGGGATGTTCTCCATTTGAATTCATTTTTGATTTGTGTAGCCAGAACCGAACAAAAATTTTGCTTTTCATGATCTTAAGTTTAAATTATTATTACTCATGTAAGCAAGATTATTATTGAGATAGAGAAGAATTTGTGACCTAAATGAATACCTTTCTATGAAAATATGTTAGTAGGTATCCGTATTGGTAACCAACATTTAGACAAATAGCCCATCGACTATAAACTGTATTCCAAATCCCAGCATACAGGATCATAGTTTTGATCGACCAGGATTGGATCGAATGTCATGCCCTCAAACCTTATTCTATAGCTTTATTGTTAAGGGTTTCGGGATATGCACTTGGTCAAGATTTAGGTATTGTCAAAACGCTTGTAAGAGGATCTAAAACAAAAAGGAGAACCATTTCTGATTCTCCTAACTGCGTTCTGGCAGTCCGTAGGGGAATCGAACCCCTGTTACCAGGATGAAAACCTGGCGTCCTAACCCCTAGACGAACGGACCGTTTTTTCTATCGGCGGTGCAAATATAATTGATTTTTCGTTTTTGGCAAGGGTAGTAAATGAAAAAAATTCGTTAAAAATCCGGTCATGCCGATGAATACAGGAACTTACTGGTTTTCAATATATGGTTTAACAGTTTCATCAACCGGTAGTCCAAGGTCTTTGTATTTTTTTGCTCGACTTTTCTGGTCTCCCGTCATTACTCCCCTTGCAAGCTCTCCAACTTCTTTGGCATGTTCTCTAGGCACAACGATAACACCATCGCCATCAGCCACAATCAGGTCTCCCGGAAATACCAGCACGCCGCCACAATTCATGGGGTAGTTGTATGATTCTATAATCAGCCTGCCCGGCCTTATTCCCCTTGTACTATAGGCATTTTTGCAATATACCGGAATTCCTTTGGTTTTTATTATTTCATCGGTATCCCGGGCACCTCCATTGGTAACTACTCCGACAAATCCTGCCTTGGCCCAACCAAGGCTGTTATTGGATCCGATATTGCCGCATTCCTCAATGCCGTTTACATCCATTACAACAACATCACCCGGTTTTCCTGCGTTTACCCAGCCAGTATCTTTTGCCCTGCCATATTGTTCACTCTTCCATTTTTTTGCTTCATCGGTGCTTTCAAATGAATTCTGACCCACGCGAAGATCAGTAGGAACATATCGAACAGTAACCGCAAATCCTATTACCCGGTGACTGAAATTTTCGACATCCCTCCATAGGGGCCGGATGTCATTACGCATAAGTCCGATGTCCTGTAAGCCTATAAGATCCATTCCGTCCAGGACATCTGTCAACCTGAGGTCTTTATAAATATCCAGGATTTCCTGTCTGGCCCCCTCGGAATCGTCAAAGCTTTTGTTGCTGATCATTTTTACACCATTGGGCATGTGCAGGTCCTGTGCATTTGCCATTGGTGTGATAATTAAGAGACTCATCACAAATAGAATTGCTTTTAATTTCATTTTCTTTGGTTTATGGGTTTACCTGATCCGATTAATCTGAGATTCAAAAAAGATAACTATTTTGACGAACATATCCAAGATACAATAAATATAAGCTTGCTATTATCTGCTTCTACTGATCGATTATGGATGATGCAAGAGATTGCATATCCTGTCCGTCAAAGTTCCCGGAGGTCATTATCAAAAGGTTACTTCCGGTCCAGCTAAATCCCCTCAGATCCTGCATCAATTTATCCGCATCTGAATATACATCCAGGCCCTGCTTGTTGAATGCCTCAGCGATCTGACGTACAGAAATTTTCGGCAGTTTTTTGTGGGCCACAGTTTTCGGATTGTAATAGACAATGGCAGTATCTGCACATTCCATGGAGGCCTCATACCGGGGAAGGAATTCAGCATTCAGGCTGCTGAATGTGTGAAGCTCAAGAACTGCTACAAGATGCCGTTCAGGATACTGATCTTTCATTGCCGTGGTTGTGGCCATAACCTTCGAAGGGGCATGTGCAAAATCCAGGTAAACGGCCGTCTCATCATTTTCCTGCAGCAACTGCATTCGCCTTGCGGCACCCGTAAACGACGCGATGCTGGTGTAAAAATCCGCATGATTAATACCCAGCAATTCACAGATAGTTCTGGCAGCGGAAATGTTCTGCATATTGTGCCGGCCGAATACATTTACGGGGTATTTATCGCCGTTGAATATAAGCTGTGTTTTATCGGATATATTTTCAAACCGGTGTTCCCGGTAGGGAATGTAATCCAGTATTCGACCGGAGCTTTTAATAAGGTTTTGCAGGATGGGATCTTCAGCGCAGTAAACAAGAGAACCACCAACTTCGGTTTTTTCAATAAAAATCCGGAATTGTTCCAAATAATCCTCCTCCTCGGGAAATACATTCATATGATCCCATGCGATACCGGAAATCAGAGATACATGTGGTTTGTAAAGATGAAATTTGGGCCGCCTGTCAAGTGCGGAGGTAAGGTATTCATCACCTTCAAACACCGCAATCTCTGATTCCTCGCTAAGTCCCACCATGGTATCGAACCCCTCAACAATCGATCCGACCATGTAATCAAATTGGATCCCGTTTGATTTTAGAACATGCATGACCATGGATGTAATGGTGGTTTTGCCATGGCTGCCCCCGATTACAATTCGTTTTTTGTCCGCAGTCTGTTCATAAAGAAACTCGGGAAAAGACTGGATTTTCAGTCCGGATCCCGGTACTCTTTCCAATTCCCTCGCCTTCTCAAGCTCCGGATTTCCGTCTCGTGCATGCATCCCCAGGATCACAACATCAATGTCGGAAGTAATCATCTCCGGATCCCAGCCGTTTTTTTCAGGCAGGAGTCCTGCACTGTAAAGCCTGCTCCTGGAAGGTTCAAATATCTCGTCATCCGAACCTGTGACTTTGTACCCCTTTTGCTTCAAGGCCAGGGCCAGGTTGTGCATGACTGCCCCTCCAATCGCTATAAAGTGAACCCGCATTATTGAAAATCTTTACGATCTTTGCACAAAATAAGCAAAGATATGGAGATTTATACTGTCGCCTGCGGAAACATGAAACTGGATGGGGGAGCCATGTTCGGGGTTGTTCCCAAGAGCCTTTGGGAAAAACAATACCCGGCCGATGAGAATAACATGGTTAAGATAAGCATGCGGAGCCTTCTGGTGATCGACGGAGATAGAAAAATATTATTTGACAACGGGATAGGGGATAAGCAGGATCATAAGTTCTTCAGCTATTACTATTTGTTTGGGGATGATTCCCTTACGGGATCGCTCAACGCGCTGGGCCTCACCCCGGATGATATCACCGATATGGTCCTGACCCATCTGCATTTTGATCATTGCGGGGGAAGTATCAAATACAACGAAGACAAATCTGAACTGCTCACGGTATTTCCAAATGCACAGTATTGGGCTAGCAATAAGCAATGGGATCTGGCACAGAATCCGAATAAACTCGAGGGGGCTTCCTTCCTGAAGGAAAATGTTGATCCCATTAAGGACAAGGGACAGCTGAAATTATTTGACGGTGAACTTGATCTAACTCCAAGTATTCAGCTAAGACAATTTGACGGACATACTGAGGGACAAGCCATCGCCCTGGTTCACTACAATGGAAAAACCATTGTGAATAATGCTGACTTAATACCTCTTGTAGGAAATATAAGCATGTCATGGGTATGCGGGTACGATACCCAGCCCATTGTCTCCCTGAAGGAAAAGGCAGATTTTCTGAAGGAGTCGCTCGAAAATAATTACATCTATTATTTCTACCACGACCTGGAGAACCAGTGCTGCACACTGAAGGACACAATGAAGGGGGTGAGGGCGGATGAGATGTTTAAACTTAAAAGCATATTGTAAAAACCCGGTGACACAATCCATACAACCAGTAGCAAACGGTCAACAATTTGTTCCCAGCATTTTATAGCATGTCACTATGGTTCTGTGACGAAGAGCAGCTGGTTTAAATGGGTAACTCTTCCAGCACATCCATCATTCCCATTGACATCAAGGAGTTCAAAATAAGACGAATTTGTGAGGTATTTGTTACTCAACCGGTATTAATCATAATGAAGCCTGCACTTGTAGATGATGATTGCATCTTCCTTAACCTGGTAGATCAGCCGGTGTTCTTTATTAATTCTTCTTGACCAGCATCCGGCATATTCATGTTTTAGTGGTTCCGGGAGTCCCATACCTTTGAACGGATTCCTGGAGATGTCTTTCAGAAGGGAATTGATACGATTTAGTATTTTTTTATTTGTGCTTTGCCAGTACAAATAATCTTCCCAGGATCTTTCAACGAAGACAAACCTCATGGATCAATAAGGTCTTTTTCGAAAAATTCACCCCTCTTATATTGTTCAATCGCTTCATCCAGCCTTTTCTTATTTTTCCATGATGACATTTCATGCAGGGTGGCCTGCAGGGAGTTATATTCTTCCAATGACATAACAACTATACCTTTATCTTTTCCCCTGTTAATGATCAGAGTTTCGAAATCTCTGCTAACATTGTCAAGATATTTTTTAATGTTATTCCTAAACTCGGAGATCGTAGTTGTCAACATGATTCATTAATATATGTACAATTATATGTACAAAGTTAAGTACAAAAAATCAAATTAACAAAATTAAAAATAGCAGTACCGCTTATTTCCCCCAGGGGAAATATGTTTCCTGGGTGAATTATTTTCCCCCGTGCACTCTCAGCTTGTAGGCTATTCCCCATTCTATCCAGTCCGCAATTCCCCCGTTTCGGGTTTTCAGGGCGACGTGGGCATCCAGCCTGGGGGTTAACCCAATCCTTCCGCCTGCCCTCATGTACCAGGTTCCCCGGGTAGGAGATTCTTTATAAACATACCATCCAAGTGCATAGTAAAAGGCAAACCGTTCAATCAAATACTGAAAGCCAACATGATATCCGGCCATAAATTTACCCGCAAAATCCACATCACCGGGTGGCACGTTATCGTGATAGTTTTCCATGGACCCATCAAACATAAAATCGAATCCGGTATGCAACTTTAGTGTTCTGGTAACCAGGTAGGCATATTCCAGTGAGAAGGTGCTTGTGGTATATCTTTGCTGGGAAATTGAATCATAGGAGCCATCTTCAGCCTTGGTCTCACCCGGTTCGGTCTCTACTGTACCAACCGAGGCCAAAAACTGCAGCTCACCATAGCGTTGCAAGGGTGATTTAGGTGCCACGACATACTCAGGACGTATGGGTGGCCTGTAATCGGGACGGGCATACTGAGTGTAACTTTTCATTGGATTGAAATTATATTTCGCTCCAACGTTAAATCCCATAAGGTTGATTCCCCTCTGTGGAGTACTCGACCTCCCGTTGGAAAAGTGGATGAAATTTATACCCGCTGACAGATCAATGTTTTCATCGACCTTGTAATACAACATCATATTCCCGTTAAAATACAGGTTAACCTTTGATCCGATAAACTTGTTTAAGGCATTTTCTGCAGCGTCGTAAGGATTAAAGTCGTATGATAAGCCGATTCCCAGGTCGAACAGGAAAGTAAAGTCACCGAATCTTGCGATGGGTTCCCCATAAAAAAAGTAAAGTGCAGATGGAGCACCAACAACACTGTCAATATCTGAATCGCCGAGCGTACTAACAAAAACTCCCAATCCATATACGGGGTAATTATGTAAACGTTGCCATTCCTGTCGCCCGGTTGACTGCCAGCCTAATTTAAGTTCAGCGGCATTGTACCCGTTGGCGAAAGCCGAGGGCAGACCATTCGCGTAACCAGCGTGGTCACCCTTAAAATAATTCAATTGAACATAATTATAGCTGCCGTAGTTTACCTCAGGATCGTATTGTTCAGGTTCGAAACTGGAGAATCCCTGTGCCTTGATACTCGATGGAGTGACAATAAGGATTGCCAGGGCCGAAATCAGGACTGCAATGTATTTTGGGTTTTTCATTGTTTTCGATTTATGGGATTAGTCCTGTTTTGTGAAATCAACTTCGAATTTCCTGGGCACGGGCCTTAAGAGATGGCCTGTGGCCATATCAAAAATCAGGGGTATTCCGCCAACAGCAAAATCAGCTATGATATATCCGGCATGGGGTTTACGCAGAATGAGATATTCCTGGGTTGGATACCCATCCGCACGGATTTCAAGCATGCTGCCATGCTGAATAATCCGACTGTTCAGGACTATCTCTCCGTATGCTTCCCCTCTTAGAGTATCGTCAATAAAAACCTGGGCCTGTACATCATTACTTCCGGTAAATACAAGTTTATTGGTTCTGCCACCTAAAATGGTAGCGCAGCCCTGGGAAAGGATTAATGCCGAAAAAACAGCAATAACCCCTAAAGATCTGAATAGTGGTTTCATGTTTCAGGTTTTAAGATTTAGCCAAAATAAAAAAGGCCGTTAGCACAGCCTTTTTCAAATTTAGCAAAAAAGAACTATGATAACGAAATATGGAGAGATAATTGAAGACTTAATTGATGGCTGAACCCTTGTAGATTCTTGATAATGAAATTGGGACCAACCTCCCGTGGTAACTCAGGCTGCCGGACCAGTTACCCCGGACGGTGGCATCGGCATTACCATTTGATGTGACCAAAATTGTAATATCATATGTTCCCAGTGATGAATTAAAACTAAAGGAGACAGAATAGCTATCTTTCTTTTTACCAATCGTTTGATATTTGTAGTTGTTAATTCTTCCATTTATGGTCGAGCCTCCAACACCATTATAGCCATTAGTCATTGCAGAGCCGAACTGCAGGACTCCTTCCAGTGAATCAGCAATAATGAAATTGATGGTGGACTGTACAGGTATCCGTGTGCCATATTTATCACTCAGATAATCGGCCTCAAGTACAAATTGCTGATATGTGATCATGGCATCGACCAGCCCCTTCATTTCTTCCTCCAGTGCTGCCTGTTCAGCCTTTTTCTGCTCTTTCTGCAGCATCTTAAGCTCAGATTTTGATAATTTCATATCATCCTGGGCGCTTGCCCCGAGTACACTGGCACAGGCCAGAAAGATTATTGCTAAAGTTTTCATTTCGATAGAATCATGAATGGTTAGTATTCTCCGTGAAAATGTATTTGCTTACTCCTCAAAAACTGAGCCGAACTGCAAATCCTGCATTGTAGCCTAATGGTGTTCCGAAATCATTGATCACGGTCCATTCCGGTCGCCAGTCTACTGCTATCTGGATTGGGAATCCAAATGTATAATCTACTCCGAAGTCCAGGTTTACCGTACCAAACCAGTCATTCTGTGAAAATGGATACATTACGAGTCCAGCTCCGAAACCGGCTCCTCCGTAAGCATTAAATCGCTTTCCGTTGATAAATTTCCACTGCCTGATGCTGGTAAATTTAAGAACATCCCACTGGCTGGATGACCACCATCCGATGTCCGTCTCTCTCCTGCCTATTTTCCTGACATCCTTCTGAAATGAAAATTCTCCGCCTGCATAGGACTTATCATCCTGTCCGAATGAAATCCGTACACCGACTGACCTTGTTGGTTCCTGGGCATTAACAATCCGGGTAATTCCCGCCAGTATCAGTAGTATGATCAAAGTATGTTTCATGTTTCAGAATAATGGACCGGACAGCTTCAAACCTTTGAGTGCCGGTAATCTTGTTCGTATCCGGACTTAAAGATATAAAATAATGGTATTAGTCGATTTATGCTAAATTTGTTTACACTATATAAGATAAAGACATTAAAAAATGAAGAAATCGAAACTACTACGGGCCATATCCTGGTCTTTAATACTTGTTCTTCCGCTTCTCATGTTTTCATGTTATCCGGACGGACCTTCAGCTACAGAAGATCTTGACGTGGTCGGAACCATGCATGATGCGGAATTCAATTTCAGCGCTGCAGTTACCTATTCTATTCCTGATACGGTAATTCACATAATCGGTGAAGATGATAAGGAGGAAGATGTTGATCATACCTACGACGAGCTAATGCTAACTACGGTAAAAACCAATATGGATGCATTTGGTTACCAGATTATGCCAATTGACACAACCCAGGATCCTGCAGATGTTGTACTTCTTGTAAGTGCCATCACATCAACTAATTCCGGGTTATTGTATAACCCAGGATGGTGGGGATACTGGGGCTATTGGCCCGGATGGGGTTATCCCTCTTATCCCGGCTATGGTCCCGGATGGGGATATGGATACCCTTACGGGGGATACCCGGTGGCCTACAGTTATTCTACAGGAACTGTATTTGTAAATATGATCGATCCACTGCAGTTTGATCTCGAAAATGAAATCGTCGGGGTTGTCTGGATGGCTGCAATCAATGGTCTGTTGCAGGGGAATACCGGTGAGACAAGGATCAGGGAGGGCATTAACCAGGCTTTCAAACAATCTGAAGATATATTAAAGAAATAAAGAGGAGACAGGCAATATGAAAAACACAAAATATATAATAGCCGGGCTCTTTATAATTATGGGTCTTAACGGGAAATCCCAGATGGTTGATTTCTACAGCAGCATAAATTACAGCATCTCGGTACCTATGGGACAGACAGCCGATTTTATCTCAAATACAAGTTTCAGGGGAGTCTCCTTTGAATTCGGCCGATTCCTGACAAATGATCTCAGTATTGGATTCCTGATCTCCTGGACTGTTTTCAACGAGGAATTTCCGAAAGACACTTATGAATTCGATAATAATTTCAGGCTCACCGGAAAGAAGTATCATTACATAAACGCCTTCCCGTTGATGGCCGCAGGTAGATATCATTTTATGCCAGGCTCAGTCTTCAGGCCCTATGCGGGTGCAGGAATCGGGGCCTATATTATCAATAAGACTACTGAAATGGGAATGTATAGCGTTGAGAATAAGAACTGGCATTTTGGTATTTATCCCGAGGCAGGATTTCTTATCGAGTTGACCAACGAGACCTTTTTTAACCTGGGAGCCCGTTACAACTACGCATTTAAGGCAGGTGGTGACAGCCATTCATGGCTTGGAATCCAGGCCGGAGTGACATTTATTTATTAGGGCGGCTCACGGAACATATGAGTCAGGTCAGCGGTTCTTCGTCATATTTGGGAAAATTTTCATTCATCTATCTGAAACACAAATACCAGATAATCAGGTTAATAAGCTATGTTTCTTTTTTGTTTTTACAAATTGTGATTATTATCTTTAAGCAACTATCATTCAGTTACTTATGATAGTGAGACTTATAGCACAAGTCCCTGAACATTGCATCAGTATGTTACCACAAATTTGACGAAGAACCCTTTATTGACCTGGCCACCAAAAGTCATGACCAATAATCCCATTGTAAGATAAAAGGCTTTTTCCATAGTATAATTTATTTTATTGTTAAATATTAGGTTTTCAAAAAGATACAATATATGTTTATTCTAACATTGCCTGTCCAAAATATAAAACTTAGATAAATGATGAAGAAAACTTTGCTTTTTTTGTTTATCCTTTTACCTACAATCCCATCACAGGGTCAAATAGCAACCTGGCGTGGAGAAAATCGAGATGGTCATTTCAATGAAGAGAATCTTTTAAAGGTATGGCCTGAAGCAGGACCTGAACTCATCATGACTGTTCAAGGGATAGGAAAAGGATGGTCTTCCGCAATTGCGGCAAATAATACCATCTATGTAACCGGTAAAAAAGACAGTATGGATTATTTATCTGCCATCTCCTTGAACGGAGATATCAAATGGCAGACTCCCTACGGCTTATCCTGGGATAAGTCTTATCCTCAAAGCAGAGGCTCAGTGACAATAGAGGGGAATAGAGTTTATGTGATTAGTGGTCGTGGTGTACTTTCATGCATTAATGGGGATACTGGAAAGGTAAATTGGAGTGTTGATGTAGATGCAAAATTTGAAGCCAGGGTGTCCCCATTTGGTGCTTCGGAAACTCCATTGATTATTGACGACAAGGTGATTTGTACACCTTGTGGGGGAAAGGCTGCCGTAGTTGCTTTTAATAAAATGAACGGGCAATTACTCTGGCAAAGTGAAAATGTTGAAGGCGACAAGATTTTTTCCTCACCTATAATATATACCTATAAGAATTTCAGATACATACTAGCAGGAACCATGTCTCATTTGATTGCCCTGATTCCTGAAACCGGAGAGATTGCCTGGTCATACAGGCATTATCTGCCTGGTCGTGAAAGAAGCCAACCCGGGGATGGTCAATATTTGATAAATAATCCCATTTTTAAGGATGATGAAATATTTATTTCCAGAGGCTACAACTACCCTGCAATAATGATTAAGATGGACTCCACCGGCCGTTCGGTTAAAGAAAAATGGATAAATCAAACTCTGGACAACGAACATGGTGGAGTTATACGAATTGATGATCATATCTATGGTGCCAACTATAATAACCCTCAAATGGGAAAATGGGTATGCCTGGAGTGGAATTCTGGAGAAGTAACCTACCTGCAAGAGTGGATCAATAAGGGATCAATCATAGCAGCTGATGGAATGCTTTACATCTATGAAGAACGCAAAGGAAATATTGGCATGGTCAATCCTGATCCCGATAAATTTGATCTAATCAGTTCATTCAAAATAGAAAAGGGTACCGGTCCTCACTGGGCCCATTTATCCATTTTTGATGGAATAATGTACGTTCGTCGAGGGGATGTATTGATGTGCTATTTAATAAAGGAGGTGGAGTGAAATCCTATGTCCGAATTATTTTAAGTGTCCATTGAATATGGCTCTTCGAGAATATTGATGGCTAAGCTAAAACTTTAGGTATAGATGCAAAATGTAAAATCCGGTGAAAGAGGTTATTCGTCATATTTGAGGACAATTCCAACACTATCCTTCATGTATTAATATCTGACGAACAGCTAATTAATACAAATGTTTGACATGTTATTGCTATATCTAAAGTATATCGAATATCCCCAAACTACCATTTGTATTTATACATCAATCTAAACTGTCAAATGCACTTTGCGTGGCAGTTGAAGTCAGAAAGTCCATGATAATTGCATTATAACATCACCAAAAGTGACGAAGAACCAGGTCAGCCGGTTAATCAGCCGGACAAGAGTTGGAGCATTGCCCTGATCTGGCCGAGAAAGCATAAAATAAAAGATACTACTGTTAAGAAAACATCTGCAAATAGCAGGTGTTTTTTTTTGATCCCGGATTTAACCAACAGTATGGATACTGAAATGCGCTGCATACCCTGGATGAGGAAGAAAGCAAATATCAGCAGACTGTCATCATTGTAATTCCTGGCTGTTTCAAAATTGCCCCTGATGATCTCAGAAAATGCCCTCGACATGCCAGATGATGGAGAAGGCTGTCCTGTGATTTTTTCAAAGTAGGAGGGGACGGGGTGATTGTCCTTGTCTGCAGAAAAAAGGCCGGAATAGATAAGGACAAGTCCTATCATTCCGGCCAGGATAATATTTATAATCAGGTATGGCTTCTTTCCAGCCACGGATGCGCTATTCAGTTACCTCCTCCAGGGCCTGTTCGTACTTCTTCTGGATTTCTTCAAACTGCTTGATTTGTTCCTCTGTCAGGCGAGATCTAATTGCAGTGATCCTGGTGGCGAGTGCAATGGCCTTTGCAGATACTGCTACATATTCAGCAAGGGCTTCTATACTGCCTTTTTCGGCTTCATCAACAAGATCAAGATAGTCTCCGATAAGTTCTTTATAGGTTTCAAGCACCTCCTCGAATTCCTCTTCGGATATCTCTTCGCCCCATCTTTCTTCCCACTCAAAGTTGTATTCAAGGTCTTCAAGTTTCTCTTCCAGTTCTTCTCCAAGCTGTTGAAGTTCCTCCCCAAGATCCTCGAAGGCCTCTACCATTTCTTCATCAATTCCCTCAGTTATTCCCTCAATGATTTTTATCCCCTCCTTTGACCACCATTTTCCACCTTCATGTGCTATTCGGGTGAAGACAAAAAGCCACATAATGGCAATGCATGTACCAAGGATGGATACAATTAGTCCACCGATGGGCAGTCCCTTATTACCATTCGATTTTGTTGCCTGGGAAAGTCCCACGGCACACAGAACAATACCAGTAGCTCCGAGTACGAGCCCGAGTACAGAGGTGCATCCCAGGATCGCCAGGGGGATAGCGACACAACCAAGGATGAGTCCCGCAATTCCAAGACCCTGTCCGGCATTTGTTTTTACATCTTCCATTTTTTATTGGTTAGTGTGTAACTACCAAAGATATGAAATGGATTCCTATCCTTCCAGCATAATCTCGAGAATTTTCCTGGCTGCCTCTGAGATGGAGGTTCCGGGACCGAAAATCCCGATTACACCCGCATCGTATAAAGCATCATAATCCTGATGAGGGATGACACCCCCGGCTATAACCATAATGTCCTGTCGGCCAAGTTTGCCCAGTTCTTCGATAACCTGTGGAATAAGTGTTTTGTGTCCGCCTGCAAGACTTGATATACCCAGCACATGAACATCATTTTCGGCTGCCTGCCGGGCTGCTTCAGCGGGGGTTTGGAACAGGGGACCGATATCCACATCGAATCCGATGTCTGCATAACCGGTTGATACCACCTTTGCACCCCGGTCATGTCCATCCTGTCCCATTTTAGCAATCATGATCCTGGGCTGCCGTCCTTCCTGTTCTGCAAATTCTGTTGCCAGCCTGCGTGCTTCCTGAAAGGATTTATCATGGGTTGATTCTGAGGAATAGACTCCTGAGATGGAACGGATCACAGCCTTGTACCTGCCATAGGTCTTCTCAAGGGCTGAGGAGATCTCCCCCAGAGAAGCACGTTTCTTTGCCGCTTCAACAGAAAGTTCAAGCAGATTTCCGGTACCATTTTTAGCAGCTTCTGTAATTCTCTCAAGGACCTCGAGGACCTCTTCATTGTTTCTTTCTGCCCTGAGTTTCTGAAGCCGGATTACCTGGGCTTCCCGGACAGCAGAATTATCCACTTCAAGGATGTCGATGGGATCCTCCTTTTCAAGGCGATATTTGTTCACCCCAACGATTGTATCCTTGCCTGAATCGATCCTGGCCTGCTTTCGTGCGGCAGCTTCTTCAATTCTCATCTTGGGTATTCCTGTATCTATGGCGCTTGCCATACCACCGAGCTTTTCAATTTCCTCTATCAGCTCCCAGGCCTTATCAGCCAGCTGTTTGGTCAGGTATTCCACATAATAGGATCCTGCCCAGGGATCGATACTGCGTGTTATATCTGTTTCTTCCTGAAGGTAGATCTGAGTGTTCCGGGCGATTCGGGCTGAGAAATCGGTTGGCAGTGCGATGGCCTCATCCAGGGCATTTGTATGGAGGCTCTGGGTATGTCCCAGGGCAGCTCCCATGGCCTCAACACAGGTCCGGGTTACATTGTTGAACGGATCCTGTTCGGTCAGGCTCCAGCCGGAAGTCTGGCTATGGGTTCTGAGAGCAAGGGATTTTGGATTTTCAGGGTTGAACCCGGAAACGATCTTTGCCCAGATCAGTCTTGCAGCCCTCATTTTGGCGATTTCCATGAAATGGTTCATTCCGATTGCCCAGAAGAAGGAAATCCTCGGAGCAAAAGAATCGATATCGAGTCCGGCATTAACCCCGGCCCTCAAATATTCAAGTCCATCTGCAAGCGTATACGCCAGCTCAAGGTCTGCCGTGGCACCTGCCTCCTGCATATGGTATCCCGAGACACTTATCGAGTTGAATTTGGGCATCTTTTCCGAGGTGTACTTAAATATGTCGGCGATGATGCGCATGGATGAATCGGGGGGATAGATATAGGTGTTACGCACCATGAATTCCTTAAGGATATCGTTCTGTATGGTGCCGTTCAGTTTTTCCAGGGGCACTCCCTGTTCGAGTCCCGCGACAATATAGAATGCCATAATGGGCAACACTGCCCCGTTCATGGTCATGGATACCGACATTTTATCAAGCGGGATCTCATCGAAAAGGATATTCATATCCAGGATGGAATCAACTGCAACGCCTGCCTTGCCAACATCTCCCTCAACCCGTTCATGATCCGAATCATAACCCCGGTGGGTGGCCAGGTCAAATGCTATAGAGAGACCTTTTTGTCCCGCAGCAAGATTCCTCCGGTAAAATGCGTTGGATTCTTCGGCGGTTGAGAACCCGGCATACTGCCGTACGGTCCATGGCCTCATCACATACATTGTGGAATAGGGTCCACGTAAAAAAGGCGGTATCCCTGCAGCATAGTCCAGGTGTTCCATTCCTTCCAGATCCTCAGCACTGAACACGTTCTTTACATCAATATTTTCGGGAGTAAGCCAGCTGTTCTGAGATTTATTCCCGGATTGATCCTGCTTTTTCCTGATATCAATATTTTTAAAATCTGGTCTCATTCTCAGTGTTTTACCAATTATATGCCAAGCATTTTCTGGTAGTTCCCCAATTCTTCCAATACGTTCGAACGGACGTGGATGAAATGTTCAATCCCGGCATTTTTCAGGGCTTCAATATGCTTTGCCGGGTAACCTGCGATGACCGGTATAATATCCTTTCCGGCTCCGGAAACAAGATCATCGGCCATCAGGGGGTATTCATCATCGGAGCTGCAAAGCACCACTATATCGGCAGCTGCCGCCCGGGCTGCCTCCAGTCCCTCAACAACATTACTGAACCTGGCAATATTATCGACAACCTTAAAGCCTGCGCAGCCAAAGAAATTCATGGTAAACATGGCCCTGGTCCGGCGCATATTGAGGTTGCCAAGCGGAATAATGAAGACCAGGGGTTGTTTTCCGGTATGCATATCCGTCTTAAGGCGCAGTGCTTCAAAATCCCGGCCAGCCCTGAACATTTCAAGGGGCTCAATAATGCGTAGTTCTTCCGGAAGAAGTTCGTGGTTAAGGGAATCTGCCTGTAAACTTTCTTTTAATGTATTAATCCCGGCCTTCTCATCGGCTATTGGGTACTGGTTTGTTCCCAGCAGCAATTTTTTACGGGTTGAGAGTTTCTGCATTTTTGAACCGGCAGTCTTCTTCACCTCCTCCTGAATGAAACCTTCGATCAGCGCCTTATTATATCCGCCTTTCTCTTCGGTTTTCAGAAATAGTTCCCATGTTGCGGTGATAAGGCTGTCTGTCAGGTTTTCGATATAATAGGAACCTGCAGCAGGATCTATGACTTTGTCAAGGTATGATTCTTCCTTCAGGATAATCTGGGTGTTTCTTGCCACCCGGGCGGAAAAGGGATTTCCATCTGTCAGGGTATTGTCAAAGGCAGAAACTGTTAATGAATCGGTCCCACCCATGATAGCCGACATGGAAGCGGTTGTTCCACGTAACATATTCACATGAGGATCATAAACTGTCTGGTTCCACTCAGATGTTCTGCTCTGGATAAAAATTGCAGGCAGATCCTTCGCAGCCTCAGAGTGAGCTTCGAGGATCCTTGACCAGAGGTAGCGGGCCGCCCGTAGCTTTGCGATTTCCATGAAATAGCTTGATCCCACAGAGAAACCGAATTGCATACGGTGAAGGATGCTCTCCAGGCTGAAATTCAATCCTTTGAGCTGCACCAGATATTCGTTACCCATTGCGAGTGTGAAGGCAAGTTCCTGGCTTACCGAGGCCCCTGAATTGTGAAATACTTCCCCGGAATTATTTATAACCCTGATCCCGGGTAAATTGTCAGACGCGAACTCAAGGCACTCACCCAGTTCAGAAAAGTCACTCAGCATCTCCTTACGGTAATTGCCGGTGGTTGTCAGCCGGCCCAGGGGATTCATGGAAATACTTCCCCGGATCAGGTTTGGATCAATTTTATTTTTGCGGGCATATGATAGCAGGCCGGGAAGCAGAGACTCGAAATTACCATCAAGCATAAAATTGACCGGTACAGTCTCAAGTGGTAATCCATTGAGAAGAGCATGGATATATGCCTCCTCGATTTTTACGGATGAGCTCAGCTCAAATCCCAGGGATGTTACACCCCGAGACAGTACTTCTGAAGCTTCCCTGTTGGCTGATTCCGGGTCGTCAACCCGAATATTCTGCCTGATAAGCCAGGAATTATCATCTGATACGGATCCCCGGAGGTAGGGAAATTGGCCGGGCAGTGATTCCAGGTATTCTATTCCCCCGAGATCTTCACGGCGGTAGTAGGGACGAACACGGAACTGCTCAAAAGTTTCCCAGACCAGTTTTTTATCATAATCTGTCCCGCAGAGATCCTCCCGGATCTTATCTTCCCATTGCTGTGTTGAAACCGCTGGGAATTCCCCCGAAAGGGGCATGCTCTTGCCATTATCCTTATCCATAAGGGACTAAAACCTGTATGTTATTCCGATGTTGACATTGATGGATCCGACGTTCATTTCATAAGAGGATTTTCCGGTGGCGGCATCAATGAGGCTGCCCTCAGAAACCTTGAATGTGGGCTTGCTCTTGAAATAATCGGCCGAAAGCCGGATCCCGTAAAATTCATTGACATTGAACCGGAGTCCCCCGCCAAGCATATACGCAAAATTCACAGTGCTGTTGCTTCTGCCCTGGAAGAATTCTTCATCATCAACCTGAATGTACACCTCCTGTGGAGGGGACAGCAGAAAACTTAATCCCGCAACCCCCCTGAGATCAAAATTAAATTTCCAGAGCGGCAGGGTTACCGTCGGACCAACCATAATATTGGAATAGGTCCAGTTGGCCACTTTAATGTTAATGACAGGATCTTCAGCAGGAGGAGGGTCTATCGGAGGGATGGCGGCTGCAAGATCCTCTCCGAATTTCGCAGCATCAATTGGATTGGAACTGAAAGTAGCCGTTCCTGCAATCCCGAAATAATAATCAAAAATGTATGCACCGGCGAATTCAATTACAAATCCGGGCAGTGCATATCCTCCGTCTTCCTCGAGGCTTGTTTTTGCGAATTCCTCACTTGGCAAGGAGCCCCCGAAACTTAATCCCAGGTAATTCCGCTGACCGTATCCAGCTGTATAAATGATCCCTGTCAGGACCAGGATGACTAAAATTCTTCTCATGGCGATAGGTAAATCTGTCTCAGATGGCAAAGATAGAGATAATATCGAAATGGATCTCAAGGAATAATTGCAATCAGGGCGGTGGATGTTAATCCAGAGATCCGGTCATTTTAGAAGGATCCACCCATTTGTCAAACTCTTCTTCAGTCAGATAACCCAGAGCAAGTGCTGCCTGCTTCAGGGTTGAGTTCTGGGTAAAGGCCTTTTTGGCGATCTCTGCAGCCTTGTCATAGCCGATATGGGGGTTCAGGGCTGTCACCAGCATCAGGGAATTATCCAGGTTTTTCTTGATCACATCCGGGTTGGGCTCGATGCCGATTGCACAGTTATCGTTAAAGGAGGCGCATGCATCGCCCAGCAGCCTTGCTGAATCAAGAAATGCCGCTATCATTACAGGTTTAAATACGTTGAGTTCAAAATGTCCCTGACTGCCGCCAATGGTAATTGTAACATCGTTGCCCATAACCTGGGCACATACCATTGTAAGGGCTTCAGCCTGGGTCGGGTTCACCTTGCCGGGCATAATGGAGGAGCCTGGTTCGTTGGCGGGAATGGAGATTTCGCCTATGCCTGAACGGGGACCGGAAGCCAGGACCCTGATATCGTTTGTGATTTTCATCAGGCTGACAGCAAGGCGCTTAAGAGCTCCTGAAGCTTCCACAATGGCATCGTGGGCCGCGAGTGATTCGAACTTATTCGGTGCAGATATGATAGGGTATCCGGTCAGTCCGGCAATCTTTTCTGCCACCAGTTCTGAATATCCTTTGGGAGTATTGATGCCTGTTCCTACTGCTGTTCCGCCAAGGGCTATCTCGCAAAGGTGGGGGAGACAGTTTTCAAGGGCTTTGAGTCCATGGTCAATCTGCGACACGTAGCCGGAGAATTCCTGTCCCAGAGTCAGGGGAGTGGCATCCATCCAGTGTGTACGGCCAATCTTGACGACATCCTTAAATGCCCTGGTTTTCTTTTCGAGGGTGTCACGCAATTTTTTGATTCCCGGGAAGGTGTAATTCATCAATGCATAATATGCAGCAATATGCATGGCGGTGGGGAAGGTGTCGTTGGAAGACTGTGACTTGTTTACATCATCATTGGGATGGATAAGCCTTGTTCCTTCACCAAGTTTGTTCCCGGCCAGGACATGGGCACGGTTGGCAACCACCTCGTTGGTGTTCATATTCGACTGGGTACCCGATCCGGTTTGATATATTACCAGGGGGAACTGCTCGTCGAGTTTACCGGCTATGATCTCGTCGCAAACCTCGGCGATAAGATCTTTTTTTTTCTCATCGAGGACTCCGAGTTCGTGGTTGGTAATTGCGGCTGCCTTCTTAAGGTAGGCGAAGCCCATAATTATCTCCGGGGGCATTTTCCGGGTACCGATTCTGAAATTATCTAAGGAACGCTGGGTCTGGGCGGCCCAGTACTTGTCTGAGGGGACCTCCACGGGTCCCATTGAATCTTTTTCGATCCTCACGCTCATTGGTTGGGGGTTTTAGTTTGTGAATGGTGTATTATTTATTCGGTCCATTTACAGAGCATATGCATGATGTAGATGCGTCCATCGGAGGTTACTCCGACACCCGGACCAGATTGTGTAAGGTCACTGTTGAGGATGATATGGCCTATCGAATCGGCAGCCCAGGCGGCAACAATGGCAGCAGCATCTTGCGTGTCGGTCTGGTAGGAGAAATTCGCCTTGTTGCTGATATTGTTAACACCAAGCTTACTCTCTACAGTATGCCATCTTTCGTTAATATCACCGGCCGGGTCTGTAATGCTTCCGTTGGCAAGTCCATTAGCATGGTCCTGGGCCTCCTTTACCATGATGAACTGGAGTATAAGGTCCTTTTCAAAACCCTGGTCTTTTCTGTACTTGTTCACCTCGGTATAAAGCGCGTTTTCAAATGCAGATACCTGTGTAAAATCATCGTCCTTCTCGCATGATATGGTAATTGCTCCCATTGCGAGTATCATTATAAATGTTCTGAGTGTTTTCATGTGTTGTATTTTCTATGGTTCAAAATTACAATAAAATATTCATTTTCGGTGAGTTTGCTGCCATAGTAATGTCCTTCAAAGCGACTGCATGGTTGCATGGTGGTGGATCTGATTATGCCCCCCCGAAATGCATCAGGTATTCCTTGATAAAATTTGAAAGGTTTCCGTCCAGGACATCGTTTACATTGCCTGTTTCCAGTTCTGTTCTCAGGTCTTTGACCATTTTATAGGGATGCAATACATAATTGCGTATTTGTGATCCCCATTCTATCTTTTTCTTGGCCCCTTCGATCTCTGCCTGCTTTTCCTTACGGGCCCTTATCTCCAGTTCATAGAGATGGGACTTCAGTATGCGCATGGCGTTTTCCTTGTTTTTACCCTGTGAACGGGTTTCCTGGTTCTCAACTACCAGACCCGAGGGAGCATGCCTGAGCCTCACTGCCGTCTCGACCTTATTGACGTTTTGTCCCCCGGCCCCGCTCGCACGGTAGGTTTCCCAGGTAATATCACCGGGAAGGACAATGATCTCTATGGTTTCATCGACCACGGGTGATACAAAAACGGAGGCAAAGGAAGTATGGCGGCGATTTGCAGAATCGTATGGAGACAGACGGACCAGCCTGTGAACCCCATTTTCACTTTTCAGGTATCCATAGGCAAAATCACCTGTGAATTCCAGGGTAACGGTTTTAATCCCGGCCTCATCTCCCGGCAGGTAATCCACCTCTCTGACCTTGTAATTATTTCTTTCCCCGTAGCGAATATACATCCGCATCAGCATCTCTGCCCAGTCCTGGCTTTCGGTACCGCCGGCCCCCGGGTTGATCTTCAGAAGGGCTCCGAAAGAATCCTCCTCATTTCGGAGCATATTCCTCAGTTCAAGGTCTTCAATGAGTTTAAGAGCTGCCTGGTACTGTTGTTCGACCTCCGATTCTTCAGCTTCTCCTTCGCTGAAGAAATCGTGGAGGACAGCAAGATCCTCAACTGCGGTATTCACTTCTTCCCAGGCATTGGTCCAGGATTTCAGACGGGATATTTCCTTTAGTTTTACTTCTGCTCCCTGGGAGTTGTTCCAGAAATCGGGAGCCTGGGTTATTTTTTCTTTTTCGCGGATTTCCTCAGCTTTGCCATCGATGTCAAAGATGCCTCCTCAGCGCCTGCTCGCGCTTCACCAGCTCATTGACCTGCTCTGTAGTGATCATATTTTATCGGATTTTCCTGTTGTTTCGGTGTGTAAAAATAAACATTATCAGACGATCTCATCAAGTATTTTATCCACCTTGTCCGTAAAACCACTTCTCTTCAGAGTGGATATAAGGACAAATCTACTGATTTTCGATATACTTCTTGACAATATCCAGGGGTGCACCTCCGCAGGAAGCGATAAAGTAACTTGGAGACCATAGTCCGCCTTTCCAGTAGTACTTTTCCAGTTCTGTGAACTCCTGCCTGAGAAACCTGGAAGAGACCCCCTTCAGACTATTCACCAGCCTCGATGGTGTGGTATGGGGTAATGGTTCAATCAGGAGATGAACATGATCCTTCTGCCCGTTGGTTTCAACAAGCTTACATCCGAAATCATTACACACCCTATCGAAGTGAAAATGCAGCCTTTTGTACATCCTTTCAGTGAAGACTTTTTTTCTGTATTTGGTTACAAAGACCAAATGTAGGTGAAGTGAATAAACAACATGTCTTTTAGTTCGCAAATCTTGCATTTGACGTGTATATTTTGTACATTTAGGTATCTATGTTAAAGATACGAAAATCATATAAAGTAAGGCTTAAGACCAATAATAATATTGAGAACAAGCTGGATCAATATTGTGGCTCTGCCCGTTTTGTCTGGAATAAATGCCTGGCTATGAATTTGGAGCGGTTGGAGAAGAGGCAACCGATCCTCTGGTATAATGAACTGGCGTTCTGGCTCACCCTCTGGAAACGATCCGAAGAGTACGGTTTCCTGGAGGAAAGTCCTTCACAGGTTCTTCAGCAAAAACTTCGGGACCTGGACCGGGCGTTCAGGGACTGCTTTGATAAAACCCAGCCACTGAAACGTCTCCCGGTATTCAAAAAGAAAGGTAAGGGAGACAGCATCCGTTTTCCCCAGGGTTTAAAGACCGTGGGCCGAAGGATATTTCTGCCGAAGATTGGCTGGATAGGTTTTTACAAAAGCCGCTCAATCTCCGGGAAAGTTAAAAATATTACCATCTCCAAAAAGGGAGAGCGATGGTTTGCATCCATCCAGGTGGAGCAGATGATTGAAATAGGGAAACATGCTTCTGATTCAGAGATAGGGATTGATGCAGGGATAAAATGCTTTGCAGCTTTTTCAGACAGGACCCTGGTTGAAGGTGTAAACAGTTTCAGGAAACATGAGGATGCACTGTCCAGGGAACAACGGAAGTTGTCGAGAAAGAGGAGAGGATCGGAGAACTGGAAAAAGCAGAAAAGAAAAATATCAAAGCTTCATCATACGATAGCGAATGTACGATCGGACTTCCTTCACAAGCTGAGTACCGACATAAGCAAGAACCACGCGAAGGTATATGTGGAAGGACTACAGGTAAGGAACATGAGCGCATCAGCAAAGGGAACCATCGAAGAGCCGGGCAGGAGTGTCAAAGCAAAGTCTGGATTGAACAAGTCCATTCTGGACCAGGGATGGTTTGAGTTTCGGCGTCAGCTTGATTACAAACTCTTTTGGAGGGGAGGGATGATGGTTGAAGTTAATCCCAGACATACTTCACAGCGATGCTCGAGTTGTGGGCACACGGCAAAAGAAAACAGAGTATCACAGGATGTTTTCAGATGCCAGGTATGTGGGCATGAGGAAAACGCAGATGTAAATGCCGCGAAGAATATTCTAACCGTCGGGCAGACGGGGATGATAGCCTGTCAAGCGAACCGCATAAGCGGTCGGCAGCAGGAACCTGCAGGAACCCGCGAGGAAGTACTGCTCGTGGCTTCTTAGAAGCCAGTGGAATCCATTTCCTTTAGGTGATGGAGGATGTCAAAAATCAGTCCCGTTTCATATCCTCTTTGCTGTGCGAATCGGAACAGCTTTCCCCGAATATCGAAGGCATTGCTGCCCTTGATTGTTTTTCGTTTTTTCAATAATTCTTCTTTCAGGATGTTGCTGTAATCTTCATCTGCGATATCCTCAAGGGCGGTTTCGATAATCTCCCCCGGAATGTTTTTACGCTGTAACATATGCCGGATCTTTACCTTTCCCCATTTATTCAACCTTAGCTTATCTCTTGCAAAAGTACCTGCATACCTTGACTCATCAATAAAATTTTCCGCCGTCAGGACGCTAAGGATTTTCTCAATATCCCCGAGTGGAATTTTACGCGAGTTGAGTTTTTCGGTTACCTCGCTGCGGCAGCGCTCCTGTACACTGCAGAGGTTCATAGAGTATTGAAGTGCTTCCTTATAGTTCATGGTTTGATCGCCCTGACCATACGGTCTTTTCCATTGATATCTCTGCGGAGCTCCGTTTTTTCAAAACCTGAATTCTCCAGCAGTTCAATGACCTGTTCACCGAAGTTTTCGTGGATTTCAAGATAAAGTAATCCACCGGGACGCAGGATGTCTTTTCCCATAGCAGCGATATGCCGGTAATAAACAAGGGGGTCGTCATCCGGGACAAACAGGGCTGATGCGGGTTCATAATCCACAACATTGGCATCCATTGATTCCTTCTCGCCGGCAGGAATATAGGGTGGATTACTGACAATCAGGTCCAGCCGTGAGAGTCCCTCAGGAGCCTTCTCCGTCCGGATGTCATGAAGCATGAAATCGACATTAATTCCCAGTTTCCTTGAATTATCTCGAGCAAGATCAAGGGCCTCCTCGCTCAGATCCGTAGCAGACACCGAGGCCATGGGAAGTCCCCTGACAAGCGAAAGCGCTATGCATCCCGTTCCGGTCCCAATATCAAGGATCTTGAAGCGCAGGCCACCCTGTTCTTCAATGATCCACTTTACCAGTTCTTCGGTCTCCGGCCTGGGGATAAGTGCAGCCGGTGATACTTTTAGATGAAGATCAAGGAATTCGGTATCTCCTGTTATGTATTGTACCGGCACATTTTTCTTCAGCTTGCTGATGGCCTCCCTGAACCACTCTGCATCAGGAGGCATCAGGATTTCGTGTTTTCGCATACCGATTTCATGGCGCCTTAGATCAAGTCGGTGCTGGCAAAGAATATCAACGAAAGAATCAATTTCTCTGTCAGGATAGAGTGACAGGAGTTCTTTTTTGATAATTTCGCGTATGGATTGTATGGTGGATGCTGGTGGAGCCAAAATAATGCCGGGATTACCTCTTGTAAAGTTAGTAAAATGGACGAATACTACATGAAGCGTTGCCTGGAACTCGCAGGTAAGGGAATTGGAAGCTCCCGGCCCAATCCGATGGTAGGCTGTGTGATCGTCTGCCGTGAGCAAATAATTGGGGAGGGTTACCACAGGGCATACGGGGAAGCGCATGCCGAAGTAAATGCAATAGCATCAGTCCGGAATCCAGGGCTTCTTGCAGAATCTACCCTTTATGTAAACCTTGAACCCTGTTCTCATTTTGGTAAAACCCCACCCTGCGCCGGTCTGATCCTTGAAAACCGAATCCCAAGGGTGGTGGTTGGAACGGCAGATCCGAATCCGGTGGTTGGGGGAAAGGGACTGAAGCACCTGGAAGAAAATAGTACAGAAGTCCAACGTGGCATACTGGAAGCAGAATGTATTGACCTGAATAAACGGTTTTTTACCTACCATGAGAAAAAAAGACCCTGGATCCTGCTGAAATGGGCACAAACAGAAGATGGGTTTATCGATATCCGCCGGGGCGATTCGGATACTGAGGGAGTAAACTGGATTACCGGAATGGAGGCCCGGCAGTGGGTGCACAAATGGAGATCGGAAGAACAGGCAATCCTCGTGGGTACAAGGACCGCCATGCTTGATAATCCTGAGTTGACGGTAAGGGATTGGGAAGGCGAGAATCCCTTGCGGGTGGTCATAGACAGGAAAGGTATCCTGCCCGGCCACCTGAAAATATTCAATGATGAGGCAGATACCCTGGTCTTTACCTCTGCCCTGAAATCTGACCATGGAAGGGTCAGATACATTGAAGTTCCTCCCGGTCAGGATTACCTTGAAGCTATTCTCAGGACGCTTTATGAATCAGAGATATCCTCCATCATGGTTGAAGGCGGAGCCCAACTCCTTAATTCTTTCATTGATAGCGGATTATGGGATGAGGCAAGAGTTTTTACGGGCCGAAAAAAATTCGGAACCGGCCTGCCTGCACCTACACTTTCTGCTGATCCTGTCCGGAAGCTGAATGCAGGAAATGATCTGCTTGAAATTTACAAGCAGTCCCATGCAACAAACCGGGCATTTAATGGGTCTTAATAACAGGCAGATCATAGGAATTCTGGCACGATTTTTATACTTATTTCACAGGGATGGTATTTCCGAGTCTGAGATGTATTCCTGAATTCACTATATTTGATGGGTGATTTGCCTGATTATCTGAAACATAATAGTAAAAATGCATTGATATGAAAACCCTTAATCTGATATTCCTGAGCATTTTTCTTCTTACCTGCGTCGGGGTTTCCGCTCAGAATGCCAAAAAACACTATAAAACCGGAGAGGAGTTCATCATGTCCGGGAATTTTAATGATGCTGTTGATCAGCTCACCAAGGCCCTGGGACTTGAACCCGATATGGATAAGGCCTACCTGGCTCGTGCTGATGCCTATGAACAGCTTGGAATGCTGTCCGAAGCGGCTGAGGACTATGACAGGGCTTCAACCTTCCTGGAGAAGAAACCTGAGGTTTTTCATGCAGCCGGAAGATTGTATTACGAATTGGAAGAATATGATAAATCGCTCAAGCGGCTTGACAGGGCTATCCTGATCAAGCGAAATTTTGTGGAAGCCTACCAGGTCAAGGTAAAAGTATTGCTGGCGCTTGATAGGTATGAGGAAGCCCTGAGGGAATGTGATCTTGCCCTTTCCCTGAAGGAAACGTCGGAGAATTACTATTATCACGGACTCGTACAGATGAAGATAGGCAACCTTGAATCTGCCGAGATGGACTTTGCGGATGCCGTTGCAAAGGACCGTAGAAATGTAGTGGCCCTGAGGGCCATGGCCGATGTTCGTATACAGCTTGGCAGGACTGATTTCGCACTCCAGAATATCAACTCCGCCATTCAGATTGAGCCAAACAATACGGAAGGATATGTGATCCGTAGCCGTGCCTATGTGAAAAAGCTGGATTATCCCAAGGCTATAAACGATGTTTCAAAGGTTCTCCTTCTTGAACCGGAAAATTCAGGCATGTATCAGCTTCGTGGCCAGTACTACCAGGAGTTTAACCAGCATAGTAATGCCATAAACGATTTTACCAGGGTTCTGATGATGGAGCCCGGAAATGCAGAAGCTCTATACAAAAGGGCATGGTCGAATGAACAGGTGGCAAATTATAAGGATGCGATAAAGGATTACGAGGCCCTGGTAGGATTATCAGAACTTGATGTGCAGGCCCAGATCCTTTTGAAGGAAGCCAATGCCCGCCTGTTTGAACTTTACCGCGAGGAGAACAATCCGGAGATAGTTATCATTGATCCGGCTCAACGGGATGCTCAGATGCTGCAGTTTCCGAAGGATTCAAGAATTGTGAGCATCAAAGGAAAGCTCATCGATGAGAGTGCGATTAAGGAGTTGAAGATCGGGGGACTCGAAGTGCAGGCCGTGGAGGTCGAGGAGGACTGGGAGTTTTTGGCCGCTATTGATATAGAAGAAAAGGAGGATGTACTGATCGAAGTAACCGATGTTTACGACAATGTAACCAGTATACTCTATACCATCAATCTTACCGAAGTTGTAGCACCCGAGATATTGATCATTGCACCCTACGCCTCAGACAACGGGGTTATTTACCTGGATTCGGATGAACCTAATATTTATGTTGAGGGAAGGATTGAAGACGAAAGCCTCATAGAAACGATCATGATCAACGGGGTTCTGGCCAGTTATATCCCGGGGGAATTAAATCCCAGATTCACAGCCAGCCTGAACATAATGAACCAGAATAAGATCAATGTTTCTGCTACGGATGTTTTTGGAAATATCACGGAGCGGGAATTCCGGCTGAACAGGGATGCTGCATTGATCTCTGAAAACAATCCCATGGGCAAAACCTGGGCAATCTTCATAGAAAACTCTAACTATGAAACCTTTGCCAGCCTTGATGGTCCGACAAAAGATGTAATCCTAATGCGGACGGCCCTGGCAAAATACCAGGTACACAACGTCATCCACAAACAGGACATGAACAAGACAGATATGGAGAAGTTTTTCTCCATTGAGTTGAGGGACCTGGTTAGGAGCAATCGCGTAAATTCAATTCTCATATGGTTTGCCGGGCATGGGAAATTTATTAACGAAACCGGGTACTGGATCCCCATCGATTCAAAGAGGGATGATGAATTTACCTATTTCAATATCAACGCACTGAAAGCATCATTGCAATCTTATTCCAACTATGTCACCCATACTCTGGTCATAACCGATGCATGTGAATCCGGTCCCAGTTTTTACCAGGCCATGCGGTCAGCGCCGAAAGAAAGAAATTGTGATGACTGGCAGGCCACTAAATTCAAATCCTCCCAGGTATTTGCATCGGCAGGATATGAGCTCGCCGTTGATAATTCGCAGTTCACACGCACATTTGCAAATTCACTCGCTAATAATCCGAACTCCTGTATCCCCATAGAATCTATCGTTAACAAGGTGACCAGCGCTGTCGTGAAAAACAACCAGCAAAAGCCTAAATTCGGGAAGATCGATGGACTCGAGGATGAGGATGGAACATTTTTCTTTATTTCCAAGGATTTTTAGACAGAATCAGCCAAAAACCCTCCCGGCCTGAGGCCGGATAAAATATCGCGTGTGAAAACATTCCATAATTTCAGGAAAAGCTTCTTTACAGGAGCTTTTTTGCTTTTCTGTGGTATCGTCTCCTCCCAGATCTATTATTTTGATAATTATTCGGTCAGCGATGGACTCGCACAGTCGAAGGTTTTTGCAATCATACAGGACCGTGACGATTACATATGGCTTGGAACCGAAGGAGGAGTGTCAAGGTTTGATGGTGTTAATTTTGAAAATTTTACCTCTGAGGAGGGACTAGCCCTGAATGGTGTCAGGTGCATTTATGAGGATACACTTGGATTTCTGTGGTTTGGCCACACAGGCGGCGGGATCACACGGTATGACGGAAGACGGTTTGTGACGGCTTCCGACTCCCTGTTCAGCAGCGATATAACAGCAATTGCTCAGGATTCAAAGGGCAGAATATGGATCACAAGTGCCCAGAGCGGTACAATGAATATTATTAATCCCGAGGCTGAAAACCCTGCAAATTTTAAGTATGAAGAGTACAGGGGCGGTGAGCTCAGTGACCGCGTTTTCGGGCTTTTTATAGGAAAAGACGGCAGCCTGTATTTCATCACTGATATTGGTGTACAGAAGCGCGGGACAGACACAGAGGTGTTTGAGAAATTTTTTATCAAGGGAATGGGATATTTCCAGGTCACATCCTTCCTTGAGGATTCCGAGGGCAATTTCTGGTTCGGGACCTATAATGATGGACTCTATAAATCGAATCGCGGAACGGAAGACCTGGATTTTTACAATACCCGAAACGGACTTGCCCATAATTTTGTCAGCACATTGTTTGAGGATTCCCATGGAGATGTGTGGGTGGGTACCTGGGGAGGTGGGATTACCCGTATCGGGGATGGTGAATTAAAAACCTTTGATCGTGATAACGGACTGCAGGACCTTAAAATCTGGTCAGTCATTGAGGATGTTGAAGGGAATGTGCTGATCGGGACCAATGAAAACGGATTATGTATTTTCAAAGGGGAACAGTTCGTCTCCTTTTCCGAGAGAAACGGGCTTGTAAACAACCAGGTCTGGGCAGTACTTCAGGATCAGACCGGGAAGTTCTGGTTTGGAACCAACGGGGGAGTGAGTATCTATAATCCCGATCGTTTGCCCGGTAAAGACTTCAGGCACCTTACTGCCGATTTGTATTCAATTGATAACCAGGTGCGATTTCTGAAGGAAGACCGGCAGGGCCACATCTGGATAGGAACATACGGGAATGGTACCTATGAATACATTCCCTCAACAGGGAAATTCAGTTACTCCTTCCGGATCAATTCCTACAATACACAACTTATTGTGACGGCAATGGATATTGATCAGGAGAATAATCTTTGGGTGGGCACTACCGATGGATTGATTTTTTATGATATCGATAGCCGGCAGGTACAATACCTTTCCCAGGTCGACGGACTTGCAGGAACAGACATCTCTGCCCTGTTTGCCGACTCAAAGGGGATACTCTGGGTAGGGTCAAAAGGCAGGGGCATAACAACTATAGAAGGCGATTCTATTCAACATTTGAAACTGGATTATGACTTTACTCCCAATTGCTTTGCTGAAAGCAGTGACGGGAGGATATGGGTAGGTACAGAGGGACAGGGGATTTTTGCCATTGAGGACAGGAAACTGGTAAACCGGTTGTCAAGGCAGGATGGACTGCTGGCAAACCTGATAACACTGATCAATGTTGATGAATTTAATAATGTATTTATAGGAACCAACCAGGGATTGAATAAGTATGTCACATCCGAGGACAGGATCTATACCTATATGGAAAAAAATGGTTTTGTAGGAATCGAAACCAAGAACAATGCTTCTTTCCGGGATAATGAAGGCAACCTGTGGTTTGGAACCGTGGGCGGGGTTGTAATGTATAATCCCTTGATGGAACACAGCTCGGGCATAGAGCCGCTTACTCATATCACCCGGATAAGAGTCAACCTTGAGGACAGGGAGATGATCTCAGAAATGAAACTAGGTTACCAGGAGAACTCGGTAATATTTGACTTTAACAGCATCTGCCTAACCAACCCTGAGGTTGTCAGTTACCAGTACAAGCTTGAAGGAGCGGATGTTGACTGGCTGCCCCGGACCGACCAGACCAATGCTACCTATCCTGCATTGAGGCCCGGAAAATATATTTTTCAGGTCAGGGCCCGAAACAGTGAGGGTATATGGAACCGGGTACCAATATCGTATGCCTTTCAGATACGCCCACCCTTCTATGCCACCTGGTGGTTCATTATTTCCTGTGTGATCCTGGGAGCACTCGGAATATTTACATATATCAAAAGGCGAACAGCCAAACTGAGAAGGGAGAACCTGGTCCTTGAAGAAAAAGTGAGGAAAAGAACGGCACAGGTGGTTGCACAAAAAGAAGAGCTGGCTCAGAAGAATAAAGATATTACGGACTCCATCCAGTATGCCAAACGGATCCAGACAGCAATTCTTCCACCGGATGTACCGTTTAAGGACACCTTTGTTCTGTTTAAACCAAAGGATATTGTAAGCGGTGATTTTTACTGGTTGCTCGAAATAGACGGAAAGGAATTAATTGCTGCGGTTGATTGTACAGGACACGGAGTGCCGGGTGCCTTTATGTCTATCATAGGGCACAATATGCTGAATAAGATTGTTAAGGAATACGGAATCATAAAACCATCTGAAATTCTGAAACAACTGGATATCGAGGTGAGCAAGACCCTGCATCAGAAGGATGAGTCCGTGACAATAAGGGACGGGATGGACATGACCCTGATTGCCTATCATAAGGATAAAAACCTGTTGGAATTTGCCGGAGCCTACAATCCGATTTACCTGATCCGAAACGGTGAACTGATTGAAACCAAGGGAGACCGTTTCGCAATCGGTCGTTCGGAAGCCTTCAAGGATAAGGATTTCACCAACCACGAGATCCATATCCAGAAAGGTGATGCTATCTATCTTTTCTCGGACGGATATGCAGATCAGTTTGGGGGAGAAAGCGGTAAAAAATTCAAAATCCAACCCATGAAGGAACTTATCCTTAATATACAGGAGAAAACCATGGAACAACAACACTCCATCCTTGAATCAACCCTCGAAGCCTGGCGGGGCGACATCGAACAGATCGACGATGTACTGATTATCGGACGGAAATTTTAATCCGCCAAGGTTCTACCAGTACCAAAAGATAATCAGGCGCTTGCTGGATGAATATGCAGTACGGCATAAGAGTGCTTCCTAAGCAGGAACATACTTGATTGCGGAGCCCTCCCATTCAGGGGCATTGCGAATGGCTTAAAGGAGTCATATATCCACTTCTACATTATATTATTGAAGCTCATCCATCAGATACTTCCATGCGGGGTAAACCTTGATCTTCTTGTTTTTAAACTCGATTGTATCTTCCTGATCGAATGTAACAATGATACCCTCTGGAATTTGAAGTTCTGACATTGCTGTATGAAGACCATTTAATTCTCTGTCCAGGTTATTCTGAGTCAGATGATAACAGACTTGAATTGCCAATACAGGATCTTCCTTACGTACAACAATAAAATCACATTCATGTTTCTCAGAATAATAATAAATTGATCTTTCCTTTCTTCTTAAATGCAGAAAGATGATATTCTCCAATTTTCGACCCAGGTCTTTAGATAATGAAAGTGAGTTGACACTTGCCAAACCTGTATCGATGCAGTAGACCTTTCTTGGATTTACAATTTGCTTTTTTATAGAAAAACTGAATTTTGGCACACTGCATATGAGATAGCTGTTTTCGAAGTATGATACATAGTCTGCGACCGATCTTACAGACCTTATCCCAAGTACATTTTTCAAATTGTTAAGGGAGTATAGCTTACTACTATTGCTGATCAGGTATGTTGCCAGTTGACGGAGTATTTTGTGTTGCTTGATTCCATAACGCACTGCTATGTCTCTGTAAATAATATCATCCATTAACCGATACAGTACTTCTTCGTTCCTGGTTTTGAGATATTCCGGGAATCCCCCCAATTCGAGATATTGCTCCATTGAATCAGCAGAAGGATGCTCTTTAGATATCGTCAGGAATTCGATGTATGAAAATGGAAAAACCTCCTTTATTAAATACCGTCCTGTCAATTTTGTGCCAAAATCACTATCCAGTAAGGAGGCATTCGATCCGGTAACTAAAATACTGAGAGACTCTTCCTGTTTTGATCGAATATAGGACTCCCAATTCTCGACAATCTGAATTTCATCGAATGCCATTGCCTCATACGCTCTTTCTTTCACCAAGGTATCAAGTCTCAGAAAATCTTCCAATTCAAAGCCAGATAACCTGGGATCTTCAAGGTTAAGTAAAAGTGGATTTTGATATCTTTCCTTCAATAGTTGCTTCAGAAAAGTACTTTTTCCCGACCTTCTAACACCCAATACAACCAAAACAAAAGAACCATAAAGCTTGATCTGGTGCAGATCATCTCTTCTAATCCCGGGATCTTGCCTGGAACTTGTCTCTTTTTGAGAGTCAATTACAACAGATATGGTTTCCGTCAATAGCATACACTACAAATACAAACTATCTTGTATTGCAAATATAAACTATTTTATACTACAAATACAAACTTTTACCGGCTTTTATTTGCTATGGGATACATGCTCTCCTTTTAAGCAGGGGCATATTTTATAGCAGATCCGTCCCATTCCGGGGCGTTGCGTATGGCTTCAAGGACATCACCGGGAGTTTCTACCACGGTCCAGATATTCTTATGGACAGGACGCATGAATTGTTCTTCGATCATGCGTTCAAGCATTTCAAGGAAGGGATCAAAGAAATTATCGGTATTGACGATTATAATGGGGACAAGGACCTGTCCAAGCTGTTTGAGTGTGATCATTTCCAGAAGTTCCTCCAGAGTCCCTACTCCCCCGGGCAGTGTAATGAAGGCATCAATATTTTCGGTCAGGGTCTTTTTCCTCTCATGCATATCGGCAACAATAAGCATGTCTTCGACCTTTTTATGGTTCCATCCCTGTTCTACCATGAATTTTGGAATGATTCCCCTGATGGATCCGCCGGCAGACAACATGCTGTCTGCCAGGGCACCCATCAATCCTAACGCCCCTCCACCGTAATTAGCTGCTATTCCGGCATTGGACAAAATTTGTCCCAGTTCAGCAGCAGCTTCAAGATAGTTGCCATTGACTTTTGCACTGGAAGCGCAGAAAACGGAGACACGACGATGAATCATAAATGGTTTTAAATAATAGCTTCAAGCTTGGATACCAGGTTGCTCTTTGGTACAGCGCCAACCTGCTTGTCAACTACTTCACCACCTTTGAAGAAGAGAACTGTTGGGATATTACGGATCCCAAACTTGGCGGTTATACCCGGATTGCTGTCTACATCAACTTTGCCCACGACGGCCGTCTCTGAAAAGTCATTTCCTATCTCTTCCACAATCGGTCCGACCATACGGCAGGGACCACACCATTCTGCCCAGAAATCCACTATTACTGGCTTGTCTGACTTAAGAACGATTTCATCAAAATTCTGATCTGTAATTTCTAATGCCATTTTTTTCCTGTTTGATCTGTTATATAAATTTCCCTGAAAGAATTATTTATTGATTCAGCAAAAATAAACCTAATTCCTCAAACCATTTGTTAATTAAGTTTAAAATCTATCTCAGGCTCTTCCTCGAGAAATTTTATCAGGTCATCGCTGAGATTTATTCTCTTGGTTCTTGAGAACATTTCAATGTACAGATTTTCTTCCCGGTCATGAACCATGATCTTTAACCTGGCTGAACCCTTTTTCTGATCTGCAAACTTTTCTATATCATTGATAATCTGATCATCGATCCTTTTCAATGGAATAGTAAGTATCAGGCTCTTAATCATGTCTTCCCTCACATCTGCCAGCATTTTAATCTCCCTTATTTTGATTTCGTAATCAACGGTGCCGTTGTTATACGGACGCGGCTGAACCATGGCCCGGATCAGGAGTGCGTAGCCTGGTGTAAAGAAATTCTGAAAAGCAATATAATCCTTGTTAAAAAGCATCAGCCGGAATGAATCGGAATAATCCTCTATCATTATCTGACCATAAGGCTTGTTGTTCTTTGTGTATGCCTGTTTATGAGATTTTACAAGTCCTGCAATCATCACTTCCAGCCCGTTAAGGGTGCTAAGATTGTCGAGATCTGCCAGGCTATGGGTGCAGAAATGTTCAATTTCAAGTTTATAAGTATCCAGAGGATGTGCAGAGAGATAGATTCCTATCAGATCCTTCTCCATGTCAAGTTTGACAAGCTTGGGCCACTCTTCCTCAATGGTAATTGCGGGTTTGGAAATTTCAAGTTCGCCAGATTCACCAAACAGGGATTGCTGGGAGGTGGAGGATTCATTCTGGAATTTATTCCCGTAACGGATAAGTTGTTCAATGAAGCTGACTTCACGGGAATCCTTCCCGAAATATTGTCCCCTTTTAATGTCCCCAATACCATCAAGTGCCCCGGATCCTGCAAGTGCTTCAAGGCTTTTCTTATTTACTGCCTTGAGGTCCACTCTTTCAACGATAGAGTACACATCGGTAAAGTGTCCGTTCTCATCCCTCTCATGGATAATTCTTGAGGCTGCCGATTCTCCAAGTCCCTTAATAGCCCCCAGCCCAAATCGTATATTACCTTTGCTGTTGACGTTAAACTTTATGCGGCTTTCATTAACATCCGGGCCCATTACAGACATTCCCATCCTCTTGCATTCATTCATGAAGGTGGTAATTTTTTTTATATCGGAAATATTTCTGCTGAGAACCGCTGCCATGAATTCAGCTGGATAATGGGCCTTGAGCCAGGCAGTCTGATATGACACCAGGGCATAACATGTTGAGTGGGATTTATTAAATGCATATTCTGCAAAAGCTTCCCAGTCGGTCCAAACCTTTTCTGCAGTTTTCTGGTTGATCCCGTTTCCTGCGCATCCCTCGATGAACTTTTCCTTCAGTTCGTCCATCATTTTACGCTTCTTTTTACCCATGGCCTTTCGTAGTGAATCTGCCTGTCCACCTGTGAACCCGGCCATCTCTTGCGACAGAAGCATCACCTGTTCCTGGTAGACGGTAATTCCGTAGGTATCCCTGAGTAATTTTTCCATTACCGGGAGGTCGTACCTGATTTTTTCCTTCCCGTGCTTCCGGTTTATAAAGCGCGGTATGTATTCCATGGGACCCGGGCGGTAGAGTGCGTTCATGGCAATCAGGTCCTCGAAGCGGTTTGGTTTGAGTTCCCTCAGGTACCGTTTCATCCCGTCCGATTCAAACTGGAATAGTGCGGTTGTCTCCCCTCGGCTGTAGAGTTCAAAGGTCTCTTTGTCATCCAGGGGCAGGTTATCAATGTCAATGTCAATGCCCTTTGACAGCTTGATCATTTCTACTGCATCCTTTATTATAGAAAGGGTTTTTAGTCCCAGGAAATCCATCTTCAACATCCCTACATCTTCGACATGCTTCCCATCAAACTGGGTCACCCAGAGGTCGGTATCCTTTGATTTAAAGATAGGGATATGGTTTATCAGGTTGTCTTTCCCGATGATGATCCCACAGGCGTGTATTCCCGTATGACGAACACTTCCCTCGAGTGTCTCAGCGTATTGAAGGGTTCGCTTTGCAAGATCTGTTCCCCTGATTTTGACATCATTCAATTCCTTGACCTCCTTGTATGCCTTGCTCAGTGTTGTGCCGGGCCTTTCCGGAACCAGTTTTGCAAGCCTGTCTGCTTCCGGCAGGGGAAGTTTTTCTATTCTTGCCACATCCCTGATGGCCATTTTGGCGGCCATGGTGCCAAAAGTGATTATCTGGGCAACCTTATCCTTCCCATATTTATCCACAACATATTTCAGGACCTCATCACGTCCGTCTTCATCGAAATCGATATCGATATCAGGCATGGAAATCCGGTCAGGGTTCAGGAATCGTTCGAAAAGGAGGCCGTATTTAAGAGGATCAACATCCGTAATGCGTATGCAATAGGCGACAACAGATCCTGCTGCAGATCCTCGTCCGGGTCCCACGCTTACATCCATCTCACGGGCCGCATTGAGAAAATCCTGCACGATCAGGAAATAACCCGGGAATCCCATCCTCTTGACTACACCAAGCTCATAATCGATCCTTTCCCTTATCTCATCGGTGATTGCCTGGTACCGCATCTCTGCACCCTGGTAGGTAAGGTGACGGAGGTATTCATCTGCATTCTCAAATTCATCAGGAATTGGAAAATCAGGCATTATAGGATTGTGGTTCAGATCGTACGATTCGACTTTGTCTACTAATTCCTGTGTGTTAGTAAGAGACTGGGGCAGATCGGAAAAAAGTTCGCCCATTTCCTCCCTGGTCTTGAACCATTCCTGTTTGGAATACCTCATTCGGGTCTGATCATCCAGGTCTTTGCCGGTGTTCAGGCAGATCAGCCGGTCATGGGCCTCTGCATCTTCCTGGTTGACAAAATGCACATCGTTGGTGGCGATTAGCTTTATCCCTTTATCCAGGGAAATCTGAATAAGTTTTTCATTTACCTTATTCTGCTTGGCGAGGGTATCATTATCGAAAACAGGATCACCGGTAGGATGGCGCTGAAGTTCAAGGTAGAAATCATCGCCGAAGGTGTCCATATAGTAGGCAAGTGATTCTTCGAGTCCCTTTTCATCATCATTCCGGATTTGAGATGGAATATCTCCCCCAAGGCAGGCTGATGAAGCCATCAGTCCCTCACAATTCTCCTTAAGTAATTCCTTATCAATCCTCGGTTTGTAATAATGTCCCTCTATATATGCGAGTGAAACCAGTTTTACCAGGTTCTTATACCCTGTCTCGTTCTTTGCAAGCAAGATCACATGGTATCCTCCACGGTCCTCCTTGGTGGATGTTTCAAAACGGCCCCTTCGTGCAACGTACACCTCACATCCTATGATGGGTTTCAGTCCATGGTTTTTTGCCTCATTAAAGAATTCCTTTGCCCCGAAAAGGTTGCCATGATCTGTAATTGCAACGGCCTTCATTTCATCCTCCTTGGCCTTCTTCATCAGCTTCGGTATGCTGGATGCTCCGTCCAGGATAGAATACTGTGTATGTACATGAAGATGCGTGAAGTCCATTATATAATAATCTGGTAATTAGTATTTTAGCAGTCTGACAGGAAATGTTCTCCTATCCGGTAAAGTTAAGAAATTGATATAGTAGAATCCCCTGTGTTAATAATTATTTTATAAGTTAGGACCAAGGTCGGGAAGCACCCTTCCTATCTGCTTAATTAAGGGACTGTTATCTAAATGTAAAAAATCCAGTTAGACTCTTTTGAGAATGGAATTATTGTCTATCTTTGCACCTCAAATTTAGTAGGAGCTTTTTAAGCAATAAAGATTATGCCAGTTAAATTAAGATTAGCAAGACACGGTAGGAAGAAGTTTGCATTCTATCACATTGTAGCTGCAGACGGACGGGCGCCACGAGATGGCAAGTTCATAGAGAAATTAGGGGTATACAATCCAAACACAAATCCTGCAACCATTGAGCTGGATTTTGACAAATCTCTGAATTGGCTGTTAAAAGGTGCACAACCTACAGAAACTGTAAGAGCAATTCTTTCTTACAAGGGATTACTTATGAAAAAACACCTTTTGGAAGGTGTTAGAAAAGGAGCTTTTTCTGAGGAAGAAGCCGAAAAAAGATTTGCAGCCTGGATGAAGGAGAAAGAAGGCAAAATACAGGCGAAAGTTGATGGACTCACCAAAGCCGAGGAAGATGATATCAACTCCAGACTTGAAGCGGAGATAAAAGTGAACGAAACAAGGGCTGCAGAGATACTTAAGAGAAGATCAGAGCTTGCAGAAGCAGCAGATAAAGCAGCAGCAGGAATTGTTGCTGAAGAAGAAGAAGTAGCTGAAGAAGGAACAGAGGCTGTTGAAGCCCCTGCCGAAGCAGAAGCACCGGTAGAAGAGGCAGGGAAGAAAGAGGTGAAGGATGAAAAGGTAGAAGAAGTTAAGGATGAGGCAAAGGAAGAGAAGGTAGAAGAAGTTAAGGATGAGGCGAAGGATGAGGTGAAAGCTGAGGAGAAGAAGGAAGAGGCGAAGGATGAGAAGGTAGAAGAAGTTAAGGATGAGGCGAAGGATGAGGCGAAGGAAGAGGTGAAGGATGAGAAGGTAGAAGAAGTTAAGGATGAGGCGAAGGATGAAGTGAAAGCTGAGGAGAAAGTTGCAGAAGCACCTGTTGCAGAAGAGAAAAAACCTGAAGCCGCCAAGGTAGAGGAGCCGAAAGAAAAAGAGGGAAAGGAAGCAGAGAAGGACTCCAAAGGAAAGAAGACTGAAGAGGTAAAGGCAGAAGGCAAAGAGGTGGACGAGCAGGCTGAAGATAAGAAGGATTAACCGAACTGGCATGTCCAGGGACAATCATACTTTCCTTGGTACCATTGCAAAGATACACGGTGTCCGCGGTGAACTGATCATCCGGACAGCAAATCCTTCCTATGATCTAAAAGAAGACTGGGAATCAATATTTCTTCAAATTGAAGGAATTCTGGTTCCCTTTTTTATTTCCTATCTCCGAAGTTTTAAGCCCGGTGAATGGATTCTTAAAGTGGACTGGTATGAAGACCGGACCAAGGCAGAACGCCTGGTCGGATACACGGTCTGGGTCCCAATTGATTGGATTGAACCAGCAGAAACTGAGCTGTTCATGGATGAGTTTCTTGGGTTTCAGATAACAGATACTACATCCGGACAAAAAGGCAGCATAACCGATTTCATGGACATTCCTGACAACCCGGTCTTTGAGGTTGAAATAAATAAAGAAAAAGTCCTTATTCCCGCCCGGGAAGAATTCATCCTCGAAGTAAACACGAAAGATAAAAGGATCACATTCAAGCTGCCTGAAGGCTTGATTTGAAAATAACTCTTTGAATCGGGATAATTACCTCCTGAGGTTGCAGCATTCCCCAATTCCCCTCGTCTTTACCTTACAGAATTATTGCAAAATCCAAGTAAAAACTTCAAACCATGAAAAACAGTATCCTGAAATCAAGCCTTTCAATTGTACTTATACTTTTTACAACACTTGCATTTTCACAGAAAAAGGAAACACGTGATGTGACAGGTTTTAATAGCGTTGGACTCTCAATTCATGCTGATCTTTATCTGAGCCAGGGAAGCTCCTATAAGGTAGAGATCGAGGCAAGTGAAGAAGATCTGGCAAAAATTGAAACCATTGTTAAAAACGGTCACCTGAAGATCAAATCCAATAAGAACAATGCCAGGATCAAAGACGTTAAGATCTGGGTTACCACACCGGATATCAATGGAATTTATATGTCAGGTTCCGGGCTTATTATGGCAGAAACACCAATTACCAGCGATGAGATGGAAATACGGATCAGCGGCAGCGGAAAAATAAAGATTGAAGAACTTAAAGGCGGAGAATGTGATGTATCAATCTCCGGATCCGGTGATGTTTACCTTGGAGGTACTGCCCGTGAAGTCGGACTCAGCATAAGCGGATCGGGCAGCATGCATGCCGCAGATCTAAGGGTCAATGAATGCGATGTCAGGCTGAGTGGTTCCGGAGGCTGTGAAGTAGATGCAACAGAAGAGCTCAATGTCTCCATATCGGGGAGTGGTAAGGTTATATACTATAGCCGTCCCCAGGTGGATGCATCAATTTCAGGTTCGGGAAAAGTAAGAAAAGGAGATAAATAGGAAGGGACTATTGTCGAATAACTTCAACCTCACCATTAATAGAAACCTTCAGTACAGCTGAGGGTTTTCTTTTTTTACCATCATCCTGCTTCCATCCGGCAATGTAATCCGCTGCAGACCTGATCTCATCTGAGATTTCTGAGAATTTGGCAGGGGCAGCCTGTGAGGCAATATTTGCAGAACTCGAAACAATGGGTTTTCTAAATGCCCGTATCAGTTCTTTTGAAAACGGTTCTGACGTGACACGGATCCCGATACTGCCATCATCCGCTACCAGGTTTTCTGCAAGTCCGATAGCAGTGGGATAGATTATTGTCATGGGACTTTCATGCTGCAGGTTCAGAATCTCAAGGGCCATTTCAGGTACTTCGTTCACATAGTTATATATCATGTCAACCGAATCAACCAGTACCAGCATGGCTTTTGAATCTACCCGCTTTTTAATGTTATATACTTTAGCCACTGCTTCAGGATTTGTCGCATCACAGCCTATTCCCCAGATTGTATCGGTGGGGTAGAGGATGCTTCCACCTTTTCTTAGAACTTCAAGGCATCTTTTGATCTCCTCCCTCATTTCAAAGCTTTTTTATACACATCCATGATATTCCTGGCAATGATATCCTCTGTGAATCGCATGGCGTGCTGAAATCCTTGCTCTCTCATCGAATCATGCAACGTGCTGTTATCAAGTATTTTACGAATAGACTCCACCAGCTCCTCAGGACTATCCGGATCAATATAGGCAGAAGAGCTTCCTCCGGCTTCCGGGAAAACACCCCCTGCAGAAGTAATTACCGGTGTGCGCGATGCAAGGGCTTCAAGGATGGGTATCCCAAATCCCTCAAACCTCGAAGGGTAAACAAAAATTTGCGCCATCTGGTACAGTCCTGGCAGGTCCTCATTCGGGACATCCTTCAGAAACCTGATATTCTTCATTCCGTGTTCCCCAATAAACTCTCTGACGGTTTCTATGTAAGGAGTTGCCCGGCCAATTATTATTAAGGGGATATCGAGGGATCCTGAATGAAGTGCCTGAACAATCTTCAGAAGGTTCTTTCTCGGTTCGATGGTTCCCACATAAAGGATGTAGTCCGAAGGGAGTGAATACTTTTGTTTCAATTGTTTTTTTCCATCCTCACTGACCGGGGAATAAAACACCGGATCGCATCCCTGGTGCACCACATCAATCCTATCCGGGGATGTTCCGGTATATTCCTGGATATCCGAACTCGTTTGATTAGATATAGCGATTATCCTATCAGCCTCCTTGCATGCATGCTTTGCCTTCTTGACATAAATCTTCCGGTCAATGGGTTTGTACCATTCCGGATAACGCATAAAGATCAGGTCATGGATGGTCACCACGGATCGCACTTTCGGTCTGGGCAGATCAAAAGGGATCTCGTTGCTAAGTCCGTGATACAGATCTATTCGGTCTTTTTCCAACCTTTTCCCCAGCCAGTAGCTTCTCCAGAAAGAGGAAAGTTTACGGCCGGTCCAGGATTGCGGGTACTCCAGGGAATATTTGCTCATTTCCCCGTTAGGGATCCTTAGTTTGCGCCTGGGAATGTAGAGATGATATTCGTTTTCGGGGTATTTACTGCCAAGGTAGGCAATGGTATTGCGGCTGTAGTTTCCCAGTCCACTGAAGTTAAAAAAGGCACGTTTGGCATCAAAACCGATCCGCATAGCTTAGAGGTTTACCCTTATAAAGGACTTAAAATGCGACATCATATTCCCTCAATGCATCATTCAGGGATGTTTTTTTATTTGTGGATTCTTTCCTTTGTCCGATAATAAGGGCACAGGGAACCCCGTATTCCCCGGCAGGGAATTGTTTGGGATAGGTACCGGGAATGACCACAGACCGGGAAGGCACCCTCCCTTTGTATTCTAAAGGCTTTTTGCCTGTAACATCAATAATCCGGGTTGAATTTGTGATGACAACATTCGCTCCAAGTACAGCCTCTTTCTCTATATAGGCGCCTTCAACCACGATGCTCCTGGAACCTATAAAACAGTTGTCTTCTATGATCACCGGTGCAGCCTGGACAGGTTCAAGTACTCCTCCAATACCTACACCCCCGCTTAGGTGAACGTTACGGCCAATCTGGGCGCATGAACCGACTGTCGCCCAGGTGTCAACCATTGTTCCCTCATCCACATATGCCCCTATATTTACATAAGATGGCATCAGGATTACTCCTTTTGAAATGTAGGATCCATGCCTGGCGATGGCATGTGGGACAACCCGTACACCCAGCTTCTTGTAATTTTTCTTTAATGCGATCTTATCATGAAATTCAAAAGGACCTACCTCTATAACGCTCATTTGCTGTATCGGGAAGTAAAGGATCACAGCTTTTTTAACCCAGTTATTGACTTTCCAGCCCTCAGGGGAGGGTTCAGCCACCCTCAACCTGCCTGCGTCAAGCTCATCGACAACAAAACGTATTGATTTCTTTACATCCTCTTCCTTAAGAATTACTCGATTTTCCCATGCTTGTTCTACGATGGTCTGATGAATAGTGTACATTTAATAATTTGGATTAAAGCGTGATACCCGCTATTGGTTCATGTTGCATAACGCTTGTAAAGTTAGGATTAGTTTTTAAAACCCTGCCAATAGTCCTGCCAGTCCTATCAGGATTGCGACAAGAAGATTTACGCCTTTCATACGCAAAAAGTCTTTCCTTGACTCTGCCAGCAGTGGCAGCGCTCCATGTCCGTCCTGCACAATTGAATTTGCTATAAGTATGCTGAGAGGTATATTTCCTGTGGCGAAAAGGCTTATAAATAATATATGCGGACCGGATTCCGGTATGAGTCCCACGAGAACTGCAATAAAAAGGATGCTGAGCTGGTTCTGACTGATCCAATCTTCAAGGTGAAGAAATTCCAGTCCGACGTGAATAACCAGAAATGCCCCAAAGGTCCACAGAAAAATCCTCAACAAATGCTTACGGATCACATGTCCCCATAAATGCTTTCTCAGAAAATGATCCGGTACTGTAAGGGCTATGAACAGCTCAATTCCAATTACAATAAGAAAAATAATCCGCTGCCAGTTCCACTCATCCGGTCCTATATCTCCGCTGAGTAGAAATACAAGGAAGAGAATTCCGGCAATAAGCAACATTGCTCTTTCAAAGCTCATATTCCTGAGCTGGGGTATGATCTCGGAAGGGATAAAGCAACTGCAGTGAGGATCATGTTCGTGGATTTCCATGTGATTTTTGGCAAGTCTGAATTTATGCCTGCCGACGGGGAAAAGATGGAGAATATATCCTGCAACAAGGGCAATAAGCAAAAGTGCCCCCATGATGATAAGCGCTTTCCCCGGAATCATCGCAAACATAATAAAAGCCTCATCTCCTGAGGTTGCTATCATTGCCGTCACAAGGGCTGCAAAATGAAAGATCCGGTGAACATATAGTGAGACAACAAGATAGACACCAAGGCAACCGGGCATTAGGCCCAGTACTGCGGCGATAAGAATCTGCAGAAGGGGATTCTTTTCAAATGTCCTGTTCCAGTTGCCGCGGGTCTGCACGGAGAGGTATTCGATCATGAGCATCATGATAATCACAAAAGCAGTGATTATCAGGGCATGCTGAAGGATCTCTACCAGGAACTGGAAGATATTTTCAAAATGGATATCACCCACCAATAATCCTGTCTGACCGGGGTCGTGATCATGCATGATTATTGCTTTGTTTTGGTGGTACAGGGTCATGCCCATGGGTGCCCCAGGGGTGGCATCGTAAAATTCTGTGGGTGGCCAGGTAGGTGCCACGGAACATTCCATGTGTTTTCAGGGCTTCAATTGCATACTGGGAACAGGAAGGAATATGTCTGCAGGAGGTGGGCAGCAGCGGCGAGATAAGATACTGGTAAATCCGGATCGGAATTATTGCTATCCAGATAAAGACGTCCCGCAATATTTTAAAAAACTTTTTCATTGCATTTCTCCTAAACCATCAGGTTTTCAAGTGCTTCTTTGATTTCCGCTTGATTGAGATCTTTCCCGATAAATACGATCCGGTTTATCCTTTCTTCCCCTGCATCCCAGTAATCCCCGTCCTCAAGAAGATATGAGCTGCGCACACTCTGAAGGATCATTTTGTGTGGATTCCCGTCAAAATTGAGAATGCCTTTTGCCCTGAACATTACAGATTGATTAATATATAAAAAATACTCCATCCAATAGGAAAATTTTTCAATATCAAAGGCTCCTGGAAGTATGAAGCTGTGGGACGTGATTGAATGTGTTGTTGCCGGCTCACCTGCTCGCGTTGCACTGAACACATCAAGAGTAAAAGCCTGGACCCTGTTTGCCTGATAAGCAAAGCGATCAAGCAACTTGAGTCCCCTGATCTCAGCAAAACTGGTCTCTATTATCTCTGAATGAGGATTTAGGCTGAGGATACTTTCCCTGATTTCTTTTAATACACCGGGTGTCTGGTCGCTGGACTTATTCAGAAGGATTATATCGGCAATGGCGATTTGACGGTGGACTTCCTCCTGTTCTTTTGCTGCTGAGATGTAGTGTAATGCATCGGCCAGGCAAATCACAGAATCCATTTTAAAGGCAGATTTGACCTCATGGTCCGAGAAAAAAGTCTGGACAACGGAGGCCGGATCAGCTATGCCTGTAGTTTCCACCAACAGGTGATCGAACGGTTTACCCGAGTTGAGGAGGTCCTTTAAAAGCTCAGCCAGGTCGTCATTAAGGGTACAGCAGATACAGCCATTCGCAAGTTCACAAATGTTATTATTGTCAATATTAATGACCATTTCACTGTCAATCCCTGCCTCACCGAATTCGTTTTCAATGATGGCATAATTCTTATCCGGGTACTCCCTGATTAGCTGGTTCAGAAGAGTGGTTTTTCCTGCTCCCAGGAAACCGGTTATAATGGTTACTGGTATTCTGTTGGCGGTGGTTTGCATACAATCCTGCAAAAGTAGAAAATAGAAGCATTTATTTTAATTCTTTTTAAACTAATCCACCTCTCAAAGTGAATTGAAATAAACACTATATTTACGGCTCGAAAACCAGGAAGGTGTTTGAAAGCATAGAATTATGGCAAATATAAAGAAGATTAAAGGCACCATCGCCATCCTGACCGGGGGTGGAGATGTACCGGGTTTGAATCCTGCAATCCGGGGTATTACCATCCGTGCCCTCAGGGAAGGGTACAGGGTAATTGGACTTAGAAGAGGATGGGCTGGAATTATGGAGCTTTCACGTGACAAGAAGGCGGATAACTCTGCTAATGTCATTGAATTGACCGAAGAAATTGTTAACCGGGCCGGACGTACCGGAGGAACCTTTCTGCATACCTCCAGAACACGACCAAGCCATTGTCCTCAAATTACAGTACCAAAACATCTGAAGGACACTTACAATAAAGAAATTAATGATCTGACTCCTGAGATCATCAAGAACCTTGAATTCCTCGGTGTGGATTTTCTTATCCCCATTGGTGGCGATGACACGCTCAGCTATGGAGTGAGGATGTACCAGGAGGGTGTTAAGGTTATAGCTATTCCCAAAACAATGGATAACGATGTTCCGGGAACGGACTACTGCATTGGATTCAGCACCTGTATTACCCGGACCATCCATATGTGTAACATTATCCGCACCTCTGCTGGATCTCATGAAAGGATCCTTGTACTCGAGGTTTTTGGTCGTTATGCGGGATTTACTGCTATGCTTCCAACCTTGGCCGGTGCTGCCAACCGATGTGTAATACCCGAGCACAAGTTCGACCTTGAACATCTCACTGATTTAATGGTAGACGACCGTAACCGGAATCCAAGTAAATATTCCATCGTACTTGTATCTGAAGGTTCCATGATCAAGGACATGAAGGAAATGGCTTTCTCAAATATGGAGAAGGATATGTTCGGCCATGCCAAGCTTGGAGGAATCGGCGACGTTGTTTCTGAAAAGATCAAGGAATTATCCCCAAAATTTAATAATGGCACCCAGATCAATACCATTAACCAGAGACTCGGATATATGGTTCGTGGCGGGGATCCCGATGCCATCGATTCTATCGTACCAATGGCTTACGGTAACCTTGCACTTGACCTGATCCTGAAGGGAATACATGGAAGACTGGTTGTGTTAAGGAACGGACGATACGATAATGCTCCTCTTGATGTTGTTACCAGTTCCAAGAAGTTGGTTGACGTTAAAAAGCACTATAATATAGACCGGCTCAGACCGCATTACAAAAGCTTCGAGTTCCAGCCGCTGTTCATAATGACCGGCAGCTCATAGTAGTACTACCTTGCTACGTAAATCCAGGAGTTTATGGCCACACTTGAGCGTACTATTTCTAGTCCATTAAGAGCTTCCCTGATATTGCCATAGGATTCAGCGACTACAAGGTTCCAGTACCCTACCTGCACAATCTCGGACGTATATCCCATGTCAGCTACTTTTGCAGAAAAATTCGTCGCATAATCAGGTGTTTTGAAACTACCTACGATCAGGTAGTATGTTCCCGTAGCAGCTGATGTGAATTTTCCACCCTTTGAAGCAAGCTCACTCTCATAGTACTGGATGATTGAATCAATCCTGGCCTGAGATTCCCTCTGCATCGCGGCAAGAGAGCCCTGGAATTCTGAGTCCTTGTTACGCAGCTGCTGCTCAAGGTTGTAGACGTATACCTCAAGTGTATCACTACCCTTTTTGAGAATTTTCTCATTGATAAATTTACACCCGGAGAAGGTGATAGTGCCGATGATAAGTAAGAACAGGACCTTTTTCATATTTGAATGGTTTGGTTTGTATATTCTTTGCTAATCCATATAGAAACAAAGGTATAGATTTCCAGTATAATAGCCTAATTGTCAAATGGTAATGATATTAACAATTATTATTCGCCGGGAATCCGATCTATTTCTTGTATTTTTGTTCAAAACTAAAACCCTTTAGAAAATGGCAGACCTCTCTGTAGAATATATGGGATTACAACTCCGGAATCCTATAATTGTTGGCAGTTCAGGACTTACCGATAAGACCGAATCAATTCGAAACCTGGAACAAAACGGGGCCGCTGCAATAATCCTGAAATCAATGTTTGAGGAGGAAATTATACTGGAGAAGCAAGCAAGCATTGGACAGATGCAGTCCGGTGGGACTCTTTATCCGGAAACACTGGATTTCTACCAGTATGAAGATGCCCCAAGGGAAAGCACCACTGAATATCTTGATATGCTCAGAAAGGTAAAGTCAGAGGTATCCATTCCGGTAATTCCAAGTATCAACTGTATGACAGCCAGGCAGTGGACGTGGTTTCCCAAAGAGCTTGAATCAGCAGGCGCAGATGCTCTGGAACTGAATCTTTTTATCCTTCCATCGGATATAAAACGCAGTGTTGAAGAAAACGAAAAAGTATATTTTGATATCATTGCAGAAGTGGCAGACAGGATCAAGATACCTGTCGCTCTTAAGATATCTTATTATTTCTCCAACCTGGCAAGCATGATTATGAAGCTGTCGGAGACCAGTATCAAAGGATTGGTATTATTTAACCGCTTTTACAGCCCTGATATCGATATTGATAAATTTGAAATAACCTCAGGTTCTGTTCTTAGTTCACCAGGCGATCTTTCACTTTCGATGAGGTGGATAGCTATTATGGCCGAGAGGGTAAAATGTGACCTGGCAGCCTCTACCGGAATTCATGATGGTACCGCTGTCATCAAACAACTTCTGGCAGGTGCAGATGCGGTACAGGTAGTTTCTGCATTATACAGGCATGGTGGAGAGCGGATTGCAGAAATGCTGCACGACCTTGAAACCTGGATGGATAAGAACAATTTTAAGAGCATCGAAGATTTCAAAGGAAAGCTCAGCCAGTCCAAAAGTGATAATCCTGCTGCATATGAGCGGGTTCAGTTTATGAAGTATTTCAGGGGATATACCGGTTGATGAGGAATGATATAATTACCGATGAGTTTACAAGGGCATTGAGGGATTATGCTTATATGCTTAACCGTAATTATCCCCGTAAAAGTATTCTGAAGATCGTCGGTGACCGTTACCTCCTGAATACTTTCCAGCGAATAATGTTATCCAGGGGTGTTTTCCCGGAAAACGATATACGCGGAAGAATTCGAAAAACCAGGCGGAAAATAGAAGGGCAGGAGTTGCATATAGATGCCTATAATGTACTTTTCACAATCTGTAATTACTTACTGGGCAGGATGGTTTTCATCGCCTGCGATCAGTTTGTAAGAGATACCGGCGAAGTTTATGGAAAACCCCTGGGTGAGCCTCTGTTTGAAAAAGCAGTGGAAATGTGTATGCAATTTTTGGGGAAGAGCAAGCCCTCCTCTGTGGATTTCATCCTCGACAGTCCCGTTTCACACAGTGCAGAACTGGCTGGAAGGATAAGGGGATTAATTGAATCCGCCGGACTGGAGGGTGATGCACGGATCGACAAAAATCCGGATGCCCTTCTGATAAAACAAGCCACTGGCATAATAGCAAGTTCTGATTCAGACATTCTGGACAATACCGAACAGCCCATTGTAGACCTTGCTCACATGATACTTGTTGACAATTTTGATCTGCACCTGCCTGATTTAGGCAGGCTGCTTGCATGAGTCCCTTAATCCTCAACTTTTTACATAAAGCAATGACACAGGTTGGGTTCGCTTGTTCCCAATCATAAGAACTGCACTGTATAATCCCGCCGGTAGTTCCGGGTAATCATTAGCAAAATCAAGTTCTATATGGTGCCAGCCATCTTCAGAAATATTGAAATCCAGTACATCAATCAGCTGACCCAATGCATTGTAAATATTAATGGACATGGGCTTCGGTGTATCGTCTTTATTTACAAATACCCGGATACCCGTTTGAGTACTGAATGGATTCGGGAAAACCGTAACAATCTGTGAGCTTTCGGGATCCAGTGCTGCCTTGTTTCCGAATGCGTCATATGATTCAGAGTAATCTGCCGTTTGTACCCAGCCGCCTGATTGTCCCAGATATCTGCTATCACCAACTGCTTCATTTGAAACTCCTTCTGGAATGGGGAGGGGTTGTTTCACTGTGACTGCACTGCCCGAATCTGCTCGCACGAGTGAATCGACTGCTATAAATGAAGTGTACTGGGTCAGCAGGTTATATTTAAGTCCCAGGCGGGTGATTTCATTCTTCACAGAATCAGAAAAGTCTTCGGCTGTAATCCAATCACCGGATCCTGCCCTCCCATAATCATCAAGCAACCGGATCTTGTAGCGTGCCCAGAGATAACGTAATGCATCATTGGCAGAATCGGCCTGGTGTTGACTTACATCCAGTTTGTCTGTATGGATCTGATTGCCGCTCAGTCCCCTAATTTTTATTTCACCTGTCAGTCCATCCGAATACTTCCCGAAGAGGATTACCGGACGTTCGGCAAATACATCGGGTACTTCAGGGGGTTCTACATCATAGACGCTAAAGCCGTTAAAATCGACTTCAATATTCGTAAGCACAGGATACTCAATGTATTTTCTGAACCGGTCGGCTGAAGATTCAGCCTCGGTTTCATTCAATATTATAAATGGTTCTCCCATCCCGCAATGTGCAATTCCCTCGATGATATACCTGTTCGTTGATGATCCGATGCCAAAGGCGAAAAAGTTAGCCTCACCCAGGTTGCTTCGGATCAGGTCAAAAGCCTGGCGCTCAACACTAACATATCCATCTGTAATAATGACAAAGGTCCTGGCGAAATCTTTAGTCCCCTGAAGCGAAAGAGCAGTCTTCAGAGCAGTCATTAACTCTGTCCCCCCACCCCCGGTTTTATCGTTGATCGCATTTATGGCTGCATCAATATTTTCAGGGGATGCAGGCAGAGAGGCAGTTGACAGGGTATAAGTCCTGCCCGCAAAGAATACCAGGTTGAAACGATCCTGTGTACGCAATCCACCCACAAGGTCAGTCAGTAAGGCTTTTGATACCTGGATGGGGAAACCGCTCATGGAGCCTGAAACATCCATAATAAAAACGTACTCACGTGGAGGTATCTGGTAATCCTGGGGATTTTTCGGGGGCTGGAACATGGCAAGGAAGAAATTTTCATCCTCTCCCTCATAGGTAAGTAATCCCGATTCGATCTGTGCTCCGGAAAGACGGTACTTCACAACTACATCCTTGTTTCCATTCAGGTCAGATGAAGCACAGGCAGCCTGTTTTGTTTCTCCTGAGAAGAGCATATCATTATGAGAGGTACTGTACACCTCTTTAATATCCATTCCGGCGTTTATACAGATGTTTATATGAAAATCGTAAAGCGGATCCTCACCTTCATGCTGGTAAGGAGATTCGGTCCAGGATTCTCCATCTTCTGAGGGACTCACATAGCGGGGACCCACAACCGTCGGGTAAACAAATTCATACTCACTCTCAAGGGGTAGTAATAATTCCGTATACCTCATTTCTACCTCAATGGTATCGCCGGGAAGAATATTTCCCACAGTCATTTTGAAAACATTGGGTCGTTCCTGTTCGAGCAGGGTAACCGTTTTTCCTTCCTCCTTAGCCTCTTCATAGATCTCTCTTGCCTCCTCTTTTTCCTTGATCTGTGCGATCAGGATCCTATATCCAAGTGACATCTGCATATAATGCACTGCCGCACGTGTCGATGCGGGGAAAACATAGATTGCCTCAAGAACGGAATCCCCTTCGTTGCAATAGGTTTGTTTTACAGTTACATTGGCGATGATACCGCTGATCTGCACATCGGCCGATGTTGATTTCAAGGGCATCTGGTCAATGCTGGTATCATTGCTCATCACAAAGAAATAGGGTGAAAGGGTTTGATCCCCTGAGTCTTCAGTATTTTGAGAAAAAGCCGGTATGTTTCCCAGGATTAGTGCAGGCAGAAGCAGGATTATCAAAGATCTGACATGTCTGCGGGGTGAGGTTAAGTATTTCATTTCTTAGAATTTAGGGTGAGTATAATTTAGTGAAATTTCAAAAACAAAACAATGTTATTTAATAGATGAAATATTGGCCTCAGGAGTTGCTTCACCCTGGGACTTTCTTAAACTGATGTTAAATCACTTCCAAATAAAGGAATATGAAATCCTTAATTCCTAAATTAGCGGTATGGAATTGAATGAGAAACACAGTGGGGGAGATGGAAATATGTGGTATATCGAGAAGGTTAATCTCTTTTCTATTTTTTGCCCGCATAAGTTTGCGGATTTTAAAGAGGAGCATCAATTCAAAAATTACAAAAAGGGCGAATTCATTTACTTCACTGATGATCCGTCCAATTCCATATACCTTCTGGTCGAAGGCAAGGTGAAGATCCTCTATTATACCGACGAGGGTTCTGAGGTGATCAAATCAGTTCTCACAAGTGGGGATGTCTTCGGAGAGTTATCCATCCTTGGTGAGGAAAAAAGAAAAGATTTTGCCATAGTTGTACAGGACAACACCTCTATTTGCCAGTTGACAATTGATCAGATGCAGGAACTCATGAAAAAGAACCTGAATTTTGCATTGAAGATTAACAAACTGATCGGATTGAGGATCCGGAAACTTGAACGAAGGGTAGACTCACTTGTTTTTAAGGATGTTCGCACCCGTATGCTTGAGTTTATCAGGGAATTTGCAGAAGAAAAGGGTGAAGAAAAAGGCGAGTCTTACCAGATTAATCATTTTCTCACGCATAAGGATATGGCTGACCTGATCGGTACCACACGGCAGACGGTAACAACCCTGCTCAATGAAATGAAATCGGAGGGGTTAATCGATTTTGGCCGGCGCAGCATTTATGTTCCCAATATCAAGGCGCTGTCATAGGGCTGACATTTAACACACACTGGAATGAGTATTTTGAAACCGTACCAAAGAAAAGTTAGATATAATGAAGCGCATTAGAGCACTACTGATTATAATCGTCTCGGTTACCATTTTGACAGGATTCCAGGGCAGAGTCTATGATTTCAGTCTGAAGGATGTCAACCATAAAACGGTCTACCTCTCTGATATTCAAGGAGAGAACCTTACTGTGATAGATTTCTGGGCCACCTGGTGCCAGCCCTGCATCCGTTCCCTCCCCAAACTGGTGGAGATGAGCGATGCAATGGATTCAAAGGGTGTTAAGTTTGTGGGGATCAGCGTTGACAGTCCCAGGAACACTTCCAAGGTCAAACCTTTTGCCTCTTCAATGGGGATCACCTATCCGGTTCTCCTTGATCCCAGTGGAGAACTCATGGGAGAATTGAACGTCATGGCCGTTCCCACATTAATAATTGTTGACAGGGATCTGAATATCGTCTATACCCATGAGGGTTTCAATGCCGGTGATGAACTTGAGATCCGCGAAGAAATTGAGAAATACCTGGCATCAGGTAAATAAATAAATTGAATACCCTGAGATATACCATAATCACAGGCTTGTTAATCATGTCGGGCAACTTATATAGCCAGTTTGGAGGTAACAACCTTTTTGAAGTCCAGCTTGGAAACGTTCCGGGTTCGGAACCGGCTAACCTGATTTCAAATTACAATCAGTTGAATCTTAATTACCGCTATAAAGGATTTAAAGCTTCGGGGAGGTTTGAGTATTTCATCAATGAATTTCCCGATCGCCGCTATTTTAGTCCCACTCAAATACAACTCCAGTATAAATCCAGATCCTTCCAGTTCAAGGCCGGAAATTACTACGAGATGCTCGGGAACGGATTATTGCTCAGGGCATACGATATACCGGGCTCAGTTTGTTAATCTTCAATGCAAAATTCAGGTTCTTTTTCATGAGTTCCTGCATCTGATCAATTGTCAACTGGCAAATAGAGGTG
>DRHS01000158.1 GCA_011053095.1 Bacteroides sp. | reverse complement strand
GTCCCTTGGTCAGAAAACTCAGGTCCTGATTTAATGAATAGTCCATATTGACCGTTGTGGTGTTGTCTCCAGCAAGTCCCCCGATATTCTGGCACCGAACCCCATGTATGAGATCAATCTCGGGGGACTTGCTGGACACAACACCACAACGGTCAATATGGACTATTCATTAAATCATGACCTGAGTTGATATTCCGTGTCACATTGTAGGCCCCGGCAAACAGGATTGAAAATGATATACCCCTGTAGGTTAGTCCCATACTGACACCATAATTGTTTTGGGGATATACCGGGTAACCGTATGGCACCACATCATCCGAGCTTTCATAAAGTCCATCGGCATCAAAATCAAGGAGGGCGGCATCACCCGGCATCCTCTGCCCGTTCTGGCCACCCGTTGAAGAACCAACTGTTGAATAAAGATCATCCCAGCTCTGGATTATTCCTGTCGCCATCGAGGTCTTGGTCTGATTCAGGGGGAATCCTTCATCGGCCCTGTGCGCAGGTGTAAGAGGAGCATTTGCTTTGTAGATGACCTCGCTCCTGGCTACGGACCAGTTCGCTTTTACCCAGTAGTAAAGTCCACCGGCAACTGTATTCCGGTGGCTTACCTCGAATTCCATACCCTTAGACTTCGCCTCCCCCAGGTTTGCAGCAGCATTTGACGGCACACCGGTGACAGGCGGCACTTCACGCTGGTTCGCAGCAATCAGCATATCATACCTGTATTCGTTCCAGAGATCGGTTGTGAAACTTAAGCGGTTATTGAAAAATCCGAGATCAAAACCGAGGTTTTGCTTTCGGGCAGTCTCCCATTTAAGGTCCGGATTCCCGGGGGTTCCTTCCTGGTATATATTATAACCTCGGTAGTCTGAATATGGCCACCCGAATGATGATTGGTCAAGCCGGGTGAGACTTCCACTACCCCACCCACGTTCTTCCCATATGGTTACGTATGGCCACTGGCTTCCCACATCTACCCTGTCATTTCCGACAAGGCCAATGGAATACCTGATTTTTAAAATGTCAAGCCAGTTTCCAGAGATGTTTTGAATAAAGGATTCATTCGTCAGATTCCAGCTTACACCCACCGACGGGAACAGTTCAAACTTATAACCGGGACCGAATTTCTCTGAACCATTATAGGCCCCGTTTACCTCAAGGAAGTAGCGCCTGTCAAAATTATATGTGGCTCGTCCAACCCAGTCTTCCCGCTTTGTCGGCCAGTTGCTTCCTCTGACTGTTTCCTGGTGGCTGAATACAAATGTTCCGGTTACATCATGTTTGCCAAACAGCCTGGCGTAATTCAACCGCCCCTCATAATAAAGGTTACTTCTTGTTTTGTTTGCATCCCCGGATTCTGCGGTATAAATAACAGGCCTGTCTATCCATCCAAATCCTGCTCCTTTATCACCTCCAGTGTCTTCCGTGTAAATTGCAAAAAAATCCATATCGGCTGCCGAACCATCGGAATGCTTGTATATACCTTCCTCCTTATCGTAATATCCACCTTCAAGATAAAAGGCAGGATTAATTGTTTTTGTCAAAGCTCCGTCATCCCGCACTCGCAGGCCATTTGTCTCAAATTTGTTGTCATAAGCAAGCATACCTGACACCGAAAGTCCCTTGGTCAGAAAACTCAGGTCCTGATTTAATGAATAGTCCATATTGACCGTTGTGGTGTTGTCTCCAGCAAGTCCCCCGAGATTGATCTCATACATGGGGTTCGGTGCCAGAATATCGGGGTTGTAGGCTCCATACACGCCGTCTTCGTACCTGTGGACCATTGAATTGCCAGGCAAACCTGACATGGAACTGTAGAAACCATTGACCTGGTACCCGGGTATGGAGGATTGGAATGTCTGTATCCCGTAAAAACCCACTTTTAGATCGGTCGTTCCGGTTAGTTTAACATCAAAATTCGAACGGACATTAATCCGGTCGTAGTTGTATCCGGGCTGGTATCCCTGTCCAATATCCTGTCCGTTAAAAAGGTCATCGACATGATTATACCCTGCACTGGCGAAGTACCTAAGTCTCTCGGTTCCTCCACGTACAGTTCCGTTTACCCGGTAGGACTGTGCAAAGTCCTTGAAAGCAATGTCGAGCCAGTCATTGTTTGGATAAGCAAAGGGATAGGTTTGGTCACGGTAAAATCCTATTTCTTTATCCGAGTAATAGTTACCAAGCCTGCCAGATTGATCAATGCGCCTTGTGCGCTCCACAGCGTAATTATAAGCATCAATCGCGGTGAGAAGACCGGAGGGTTCAACAATCTTGCTCCATGTTTCCATGGAGTATTCTCCCTCAACGGTAAACTCTGCTTTACCCATTACCCCTCGCTTGGTGGTAATCAGTATTACTCCGTTACCACCTTTTACACCGTATACGGCAGTTGCAGAAGCATCTTTTAGAACGGATACACTTTCCACCTCGTTGACGTCAATGTCGTCCATGTCACGTTCCACCCCATCAACAAGGATCAAAGGTGCGGCGTTGTTCCAGGTGGTCTTTCCGCGAATTAAGATCTCTGTATCACTGGTAATCCTCGAATCACCTCCACCGGCCAGTCCGGAAGAGGAAAGTACAGCCACCCCGGGTATAACTCCGGTTAAAGCGTCCCTAAGGTTCGACACATTTCCCTGGGCTCTGAGATCCGCGGCCTTTGCAACCCCGATGGCTCCTACCACACTCTCTTTTTTCTGTTGTCCATATCCGATAACAATAACTTCATCCAAACCGATATTGCTGCTTACCAGGGTTACAGTCATTACCTGGTTCAAGCTTGTTACCTCAATGTTCTGCGATTCCATGCCCACAAAAGAAAATACAATAACGTCTCCGATTGAAACTCCTGGCAGGGAAAATTCACCATCGACATTGGTAATGGTTCCGCTTGTAGTGCCCTGTATGGTAACGTTGACCCCAATTATGAGTTCTCCGGTTTCTTCAAGGACCGTACCTGTTATTCGCCCCTCCTGAGCAAATAATTGAACAGATCCCCATACTATGAAACAAATAATAGAGAGTATTTTCTTCATAGGATTTATGTTTTGTTTAGATTATACATTTAAAATCTTCAATCGATGATCAGAATTCTTGGTACTCAGACTTAAAAAAGAAAAATATTAACAGATATAACAAAATGGTATTAACAGAATATTAATATTCGCTTAACAGGAATTCCATTTTTTCTAATCGACGTATTTTACCGACAAAACAGGATTTACTGAAAGGCTTCGTCGAATTAGATTTAAGAATAAAAAACCCAATAAACACCTGAGGTTCCCACCCAATATTGAGTATTTCGCTACTCGACAAAACGCCTCTAAATGAGCCTTTTACAAATCTGAATCACCAAGACATCAAAGAACTATATAGTTAAAAATTAAAGAATTACCGAATCTTAAATTAACAGAAAATAGCTAGATCTAATCGGTCTAGGGGGGGATATTATTGCTAAAATAAGTATTTTTTGTATCATCGCCAATTACTTTTGACAAAACTGATGGATCATATAAAGATTGACACATCTGAAATTTACAATGGTATCTAATTTCTTAACATTGAGTGGGTCAGATCAGCTTGAAAATACAACTGTGAGATTTTTTGTCGGTAAAAACCAATTATTTTAAATATCTATGCACATATTTTTTATTTCACTTTTTAAACAGATAAAATGTAATGGTAAGAATTTGCTTGATAATCTCGTTTATTTCTTTTTTTATGTTTTCTGAGACAAAGTCACAGGTCGTTTTGCAAAGATGCGACAGAACTAATTTATGGACCGGATCCAATAGTCTGTCTGTTGACAATGGGGATAAAAAGGAAGGAATTGCATCCATCAAATTCACCGGAAGCGGGACAATTTGGTTTGCCAAGGTCTTTTCACAGGTATATACCGGTGTGGACGAAACAGGTTATCTGAGTATGTGGCTGTATGTTTCGGACCCGGCAGCTTTCAGTGGATCGGGGCAAATTGAGATCTCATCCTCCGGGGAACCTGATACGGACGAGTACTCCTGGGATATTTCAACCCTGGATCTGACAGCCGGATGGAATGAGCTGGTATTACCCATTTCATCTGCAACAAAATCAGGGAGTCCCGACCTGAATGCCATAAATTTTTTCAGGGTGGTCCAGAGTCTTTCTGAGAGCATTACTGCAAAACTGGATGACATCCGGTTACAGAAAACAGCTTCTCCGGAACCTTCTGATGATCCCCTGGATATCCGACCGGTTGACTTCCATACACTGGACGGTAAAGTAATGTTCGGTTACCAGGGTTGGTTCCTGCATCCGGATGACGGTTCTGTCTTTGCAAAATGGAAACACTGGGGAGGTACAATGTCAAGTCCGGAAGAACTCACAGTGGATATGTTTCCGGATTTCAGGGAATATGAAGCGGATGAATTATATCCAACAGGTGGCTTTACCTACAAGGATGGAAGAACTGCAAAGGTGTATTCAGCATACACAAAAAAAACCGTGATAAGGCACATGAAATGGCTTCGTGACTATGGCCTGGATGGAGTATTTCTTCAGCGATTTGTAAGTAGTGTTACTGGCGACGAAAAACTCAGAAGATCAAGGGATACTGTTACAGTGAATGTGATGGAAGGATGTGAGAAATATGGCCGGACATTTGTCAATATGTGGGATATCTCAGGGTTTACACCGGGTAAAATGAGCCTTATAATCAATGACTGGAAACACCTGGTGGATGATCTGAAGATCACAGAAAGTCCAACTTATCTACATCACAGGGGCAAACCCCTTGTAGCGATCTGGGGATTTTCTGTCAGGGATGAATTCCCGGAAAGTGATCTGCAAATTCTACTTGATTTTTTTAATAGTGAATCCACGGCGGAAAAATACCGTGCCAGTGTAATGCTTGGAGTTGACCACGATTTTCATCAAAGAAGCAACTGGCTGGATGAGATGGCACAGGCAGATGTAATCAGTCCCTGGGCAGTAGGAAGATTTGGCAATGATGAAGGTCAGCAGAATTTCATGAATAAGCATGTGCTGCCCGGACAGGACTGGTGCGACCAGAACAATGTGGATTTCCTTCCGGTGACCTGGCCAGGATTCTCCTGGCACAACCTGAAAGGCGACACAAAAAATAAAAGGCCCAGAAGGGGAGGTGATTTTTTCTGGACCCAGGCCAACAGGGTGATCAGTGGAAATGCCAAAAGTGTCTATATCGCGATGTTTGACGAGGTCGATGAAGCTACTGCTATGTTTAAACTTGCAGAGAACGATGATCAAACACCGGACCAGGGCTACTGGCTGGCACTGGATGCCGACGGTTATGACCTGCCAAGTGACTGGTACCTGCGCTGTGCAAAACTGGCAACTGAGATCGTAAGGGGAAACACTGATAACCGTACCAGTCTTGGGACACCACCTGACGGAATTGATGAGTTCCATGCCAGTCCCATTGCTGCAAGGTGTGGAGCAAATAACGGGAGTCTCATCCTGGAATATCCCTTGAATGATACAGATAGTCTATACGAATTCAGTATCGACAATGGTGTAACCTATCCCTATTCTTCCCCGCAGGGTACAACCGGGATTACCGTCGATGGATTAGCGCCCGGTGTGTATAATGTCTGGGTTAGAAATGAGGACGACAGTCATCCGGTTGATCTGGGTCCCTTTACAATTTTTGATGCAGAACCATTCGCAAGTGTAAGTGCCAGAGATGTTATATGCACTGAAACTGGCAACATTGTCTTTTTGATAAATGATCTGCCCTATGCCGGTGAAGTACAGATAAGCATCGACAGCGGAATAAATTATATTTATACTTCTACCCCGGGAATCTGGAAGGATACCATTTCTGGCCTTCCTACAGGTGATTACCCGGTATGGATCAGATACGAAGATGAAACCTGTCCGGTTGAGTTAGCCAAAGTCACGATCTCTACCAGCGTGGATTCCATTGAAGTCATCCCGATGCTTGACGGAATACAGATTTCCGATCATTCAGATACTTTGTATACTTGCCCGGGAAGCTCATTGATTCTATTCTGTTTTCCTGCAACCAGCGATCTTGTATGGTCAATCACAGGTCCCAATGGATTTTCTTCAAATTCAAGAAACTTACTCATTTCCAATTCTCTTACAACCGAAATGTTTGGGAATTATGAAATTAGCTATAGTAGTCCGACTGGTTGTGAGCTTTATAAGACCTTTGTTTTACTGGAAGACAGTAAATGTGAACCTAACTCTGTCAGCTATAACTCTCAGGAACAACCTTTTGAGTTTTATCCAAACCCTGTAAATTCAATTTTATATCTGAAAGGACTATCAGGGGAAACCCAGGTAGAGATTTACAATATGCTTGGCCAAAAAAGCTACTCATGTACTGTTACCGGTTCTGTCTCAGAAATAGATTTGTCTGAACTTCCCGATGCTCTTTATCACCTTAAAATCAAAAATGAAAATTATATGATATCCAATACGCTTATCAAGCAATAGACTTCACCAGCTGGCCAGGCCTTTATTACTAAAAGGTATAATACCATGTTTGAAAATGAGAATAATATTTATCAATGGCATCAGGATCTGCAGAGGGCTGAATAAATCCAATCCAATGCGAAAAGAATTGTATTGCCTCGTGTTACTTTATCATAATCACTTTTGTGCATTGTCATCCACATAGAAATGAGACCATCATAGATGTAACGACAAACATTAATCTTTTCTCGAAAAATACCTCCAGATTAGCAATTAAGAAAGTATTAATCTTGCTCTTTCATTTGATCAAGTAACTTCATAGAATCGGCTACGGGTTTTATTTCTGTGTCTCCCAATTCAAGGATGGGATCAAATAATTGAGCAATCTGCAAGGCTGTATCAGCTTCAATGATCAGATATACAGTATGACCAGGTGCATCAGCATAAGATCCGATTATCTTTACTCCAATTTCTTTGGCTGAGTTGAGTGCTTTCACAAAAAGTGCCCTTTTTTCAGGCATGTGGGCAGGACATGTTGCATGTGTGTGCCGGTGAGTTGCATGAAATAACATAATTTATTCTCTTTAGTTATAATTAATAATAATATAAATTTCTACTAAAATTCTCTGAATATCAATACTTTATCCTGATTTAATTTGAATTTAGAATATAGTCTGAAAAAGGGGCAACAGCAGAGCTATTGATCTAATACTTATTTAAACTGTAGTTAGATAATTATTGAAAGTCATTTATTAACTTAGTTTTACCCTATAGCTCATTGCATTTCCTTCTAATCTAAAATGAAAAAACGATGCGAACTAAGTTATGCAACTTTCTTTCTGTAAAATCATTAAACCACGGTTATTCTTTGTTCTTTGATGGAAGACAGCTCATCAGCAGGAGCGCGCTCCTGCTGATGAGCTGTCTTCTGATTTTCAAATTCCCTAAGTCGCTCCATATCCAGGT
>DRHS01000157.1 GCA_011053095.1 Bacteroides sp. | reverse complement strand
GATTGATCCACAGGATACTCCACGGTATCCATATTTTCGATGATCTGCACAGGCCTCATATCATTGGAATAGAGAATCCCGTAATACTCATCAAAGCCATGTTTAACCGGAAAAAATTCCTCCTTATGTCCCAGGTGCCATTTACCTATCAATTTCGTGCTATAGCCTGACTCCTGGAAAACTTCCCCAAGGGTAATCTCATCCGCACTGATGCCGATATCATTTATCCCTGCATCCGGAGTAGGATTCCGGATAATTCCATTCCTTAGTGGAAATCTTCCTGTCAACAGGGTTGCCCTGGAGGGAGCACAGTATGGAGTAGGTACATAGAAATCCGTACACTGAACCCCCTCAGCTGCAATCCCGTCAATATTGGGTGTCCCCGGGGCCTCTGCATCATAGCATGATACATCGCCATACCCGAGATCATCGGCGAGAATTATAAGAACATTGGGGGTATTTGCAGTTCCGGGATCAGGGCTTTGGCAAGCATTGATAAACAGAGCTGAAATCGAGATACTGATCAACAGCAATTTTACATAGGTTTTGCGTAAGTTATTTTTCATCCGGATTGGTATTTCATTAATTATAAACTGGTTTTTCTTCAGCACTCATTTCAGACATATCCGGCCATTAATCGATAGAACAGATTCCCGGTTCAAATCTGCCATTATTACTGTAATGTTTCCAGCCCAGCAAAAAATCACTCCTGGAAGAAGCAGTGTTAAAAGTAAAATTATTTTATTCATTTATGTTTGAAAATAGTTCGCTTCCTTTAACTTTGAATTAATAAATTCTTAATACCATTTTGCCTGGTGATAAAAAGACTTCCAATGCAAGGGAAATACAATAAGTCAATCATGAACAGAAATATGGTTTTTCTGCTTGCCATATTTTTATTCACAGACGTCTTCCCGCAGCAATATGGTCTTTCATTCAACAGCCATTCTGTACTGAAAGATCAGAGAACCGAAATTGTATTAACACCCGAAAAAGATTTCACTTTCAATGATGAATTCGAACTCTCATTCGATCTGTCAAAATATCGAACCGAGAAAGATATTTATGGTTATGTTTTTCGTATAATCCTCAATGGAGAGCTGAATATTGACCTTCTGCATGGAAACAGGACGGGAGAAGACAGAGATTTCTCGATCATTGAGGGCAATAAAAAATCGGAGATCGCTTTTAACCTGGATTCAACTTTTTTAAATGGCAACTGGGTCAATTTCAGAATAAAGTTCCTCCTGAAGGAAGACAAGATAATTTTCTACGAGCAGGATAATGTTTACGTCGACAGCAGCATTGATCTGGACCCAAGATCTCATGTCGGCATATCATTCGGTGCCTGTTCCAGGGATAATTTCATTTCATGGGATGTCCCTCCGATAATGATACGGGACATCAAATTGTATGGAAAAGAAAAACTACAGAATCACTGGCTACTTGATGAGAACGGGGGCGAAAACGCGTACGATATCCTGTCAGGTAATACTGCCAGAGTAAATAATCCGAACTGGCTCCGGCATGCACACCTGCATTGGAACAGGATCCGGGAGTTAAATTTCGGCGGGAATACTCAGATAGCTGAAAATCCTGAGGAAGAAAAGATTTATTGGCTGGGTGAAGATTTTCTCATTGTATTCGACGCTGCAAAGAATCTCTTTGATACGATATATTACAGTGATAGACCAGGCTTTCTGACTCAAGACGGACAGGCAGTTTTTGATCCCCTGAATGGAAAGATAATCAGTTATAATTTAGACTCCCGGCAGGTGTTTACGATTGATCCGGTATCCGGAGAAATTAGCATGAATGAACTTGAACCATACGTCTGGAAAAATTATAAACATCATAACAAGCATTATAGTAAGGCTGACAGTTTTTTATATATATTTAACGGATACGGGCATTACCAGTACAAGGACTCTGTTTTCCGTAGTAAGGTCAGCACTGGAATCTGGGAGGAATTGGAAGTTCTTGGGGATCAGCCGGCACCCCGGTATCTCTCCGCATCCGGGTTCCTTAATGACACTTTGTATTTCCTGGGAGGATATGGAAGTGAATCTGGCATGCAAATGCTGAGTCCCCGGCATTATTATGACCTGTATGCATTTTCCATGGAGGAATTCAGGTTTATCAAAAAGGATTCATTCCCAAAACCGGCAGAAAATTATTGCCTGGCAAATTCCATGGTGATTGACCCGGAAACACGCAATTATTACGCTCTTTCATTTCCTGAATTCACTTACAACAGCAGGCTGCAACTGCTCATGGGATCCCTGGACAGGGGTACACTGGAAAGAATGGGGGATACGATACCCTATCCGTTCAACGATATGAATTCCTTTGCTGATCTCTACTATTTCCCCAAAACGGAAAAAATGTTTGCAGTGACCCTGCTGAGTGATGATTTATCGGGCACTAAGACAATTCTTTATTCCATTGGATTTCCTCCTATTACAGATGGAGGTGCTAAAATCAAGGAGGTTAAGCAAGAGAAATCGTTTTGGATTATTCTGTTAATTATCCCAGGGGTAATATTCCTCTGGCTCATCATTCGCTTCATCAGATCCAAAAGGATAGAAAAAGCGACCAGACCTGAAAAGTCAGATGAAAGTCCAGGTGCTTATCCTGAAACCTCAGAAAAAAAGAATGCCATCTTTTTCTTCGGTGGTTTCCAGGTATTTGACAGGACAGGTATAGATATTACAAATAAATTTACTCCTCTATTGAAGGAACTTTTCCTGATCATTATACTGCACTCAATAAAAAATGAGAAGGGCATTTCTTCAGAGAGGATAATTGAGATCCTCTGGTTTGATAAATCTGAACGGAATGCCAGAAACAACCTTTCGGTGAATATCACAAAACTTAAAACTTTTCTTACAGGGCTGGATGATTGTGAATTGACGCATGAAACAGGCTACTGGAAAATTCATCAGCGGAAGGGTATCCAAAATGACTACTGTGAGGCACGCAAAATTGTTAGTAATAAGGATTCCGTTCATTCTCAGGAGATCAACAGACTTATCAGCATTGCAAACAAGGGTCCCTTCCTTTTCAATTTAAGTTTTGAATGGCTGGATGTATTCAAGGCCAGGATCTCAGACAGAATAACAGATGTTTTGCTTTCATTCGCAGAATCACTGGATGTAAATGATAATGCTGAATTAATTATTGACCTGGCAGACTGCCTGTTTAACTTCGACATTGTAAATGAGGAAATCATGGTTCTGAAATGCAGGGCACAATACGGACAGGGAAAACACAGCCTTGCCAAGAATTCTTACCAGAATTTTTGTAATGAATACAAACTACTGTATGGAGAGGACTATAGTCGAAGCTTTACCGATATTGTTAGTAATGGAAACTAAGTTCCTGATCAGGCAGAATTATTCCCACAACAAAATCTTCCGGGTCTCAACCAAACCCTGACACTTAAGGTACAAGAGGTATACTCCTGACTGAACAGCGTTTTTATCAATTTCAAAATCATTTCCCGGTCCACCTGTACCTGTAAGCACCATCCTTCCTGATAGATCATAAATACGTATCTCTTCTGCATTCTCAGAAAGTGAGATGCTGCAGCTGTTTTGGTTTTGACTGATCCTGCTTACGGGCGATGCTGGATCTTGTCTAAAGATTTCGAGACTGGTTGCAGGGGAGCTAACACAATTCCCGTCGCAAATGATTAATCCTTTATCCAGGGAGGCTCCGTTTCGCAAGGCAGACTGGATATTTCGTATATAGTTGACAACGGTTGGATGTGGTGGGGCAGCATTGGTTCCGGGAATAAACTCCCCAAAAGGCCTTCCCTCAAAACTTGAAAGATATCCGGTAAGGATTTCTTTCATATCATTTAGTGTAGCCTGATAGTCAGGATCTTCAGCAAGGTTATTCAGCTCATCAGGATCCTCAGACAGATTATAAAGCTGATCGGGACTGAGATGCTCAGGGCTGTAATTGATGCCGCGTATACTGATGCCTATATTCCCGGTGAGATATATCAACTTCTTCATCAATTTCTCTTTTAGGTCCTCCTCCTTAATGTTCAGGATATCATTGATGCGGTCCTGGGGATAACGAACAGCAGTATATTTATACTCATCGGTCATAACTGCCCTTGCGCATCCGAGTTCAAAATAAAGGCTCTCGTGAATTTTTGCAGTGGGATCTGAAAACAGGGGCCGGATAGACTTCCCGTCAACTTTATAATCTGCCGGCAGTTCAACACCAGCCAAATCGTAAAAGGTAGGGATCATATCCAGGGCCTGCACAAGTGAGTTGCACTGGGTTCCGGCTGGTATTTCAGCGGGGTAGCGTACAATCATCGGGATATTGGTTCCATGCTTGTTAAACAGGGATGCCTTATTGAAAGAACCATGATCCGGGAGGAAAACAAATATGGTGTTTTCGCTTATCCCAAGGGAATCCAGCTTACTCATAATTGCCCTGATGCCATCATCCATCCAGGTTATACCGGAAGGATTGTCATTCATATTATACCCGTTTCCCGTGATTCGTTCATTAATCGTGGTTCGTAGCGGCATCCCGGCCTGCAATTCCCGGTCTATGAGTCCCTCTCCGGTATATTTCGGGTAAGCCAGGCTCTGTTCCCAGGATGCATCGGGTCCATGCAGCAGGGTAGTATTTAAATGCAGGTAGAACGGTTTATCTCCGGCAGAATCAATAAACTCAAGTGCTGCCTCAATGGACCATTCAAGGTTATGTTCTGCAAATGGGTGTTCAAGATTTCCTGGATATATATTCTTAGCCCAGGAAAATCCCTTATTCATAATGTATTCCCTGAATGCTTTTTCCTCCTTCTGGAACAGTTCGGTTGCCAGCGGATTGTCGGGATAAGCAGTCTTCAGGAAATTTTTTTCCGTATTTGTCAGACCATTCAGGGTCTCATCCTCCCCAATATGGAATTTTCCCACCCATCCGGTTTCATAACCCTGGCTTCTGAGGGCATGACCTACATTCATCAAATCATTTTCGAGTCCAACATTAAAACTCGGAAGCCCCTGTGAACCAATCGGATAATCCTTAAGATAAGGAGAGAAGCGTGAGCGTCCCGCAAATCTTCCGGTGGTCAGACTGTACCGTGAAGGGGTGCAGACCGTTGAGTTGACATAGGCCCGATGGAATACAGCACCCTGGGCTGCCAGGCTGTCAATGTTGGGTGTATATACGGGTCCGCCGAAACAACCGATCTGGTACTTATCCACATCGTCTGCAATAAAGAATATGATATTGGGTTTTTCCTGTCCCCATAAAAAACCAGATACTGAGGCCGACATCAGGAACAGGGTGAGGTAACGGAATAAAATTTTTCTCATAAAATGCAGGGAAGATTCTTAAAACGGATTAATCCTGTTTGTTATTATTCCTGAACCCACCTTTTGCCGGGTTCTTGCAAAGGTTCAGCCATTTTATCCAGCCAGCTGTCATATAAAGCAGTCAGCTTCATTACAATATCCGGATGCTTTTCTGAGAGGTCTTTAGATTCAGAAACATCATTCTTCAGATCAAAGAGTTCAATCTTGGCCTTATGAACAATCAGTTTCCAGTCCCCCGACCTTACCGCCCACTCACCGGTTCTTCCTCCCTCACTCCAGAAAAGGTTATGGTGCAAGACATCCTTTTTTCCTTCCAGTACCGGAAGAATGCTTTTACCGTCAAAAAGAACATCAGCAGGAGTTTTGATTCTTGCGGCATCCAATACAGTTGGTAATATATCCAGAGAAATAACCGGGGTATGAATTTCCCGTCCACCTTCAAACCTATCCGGCCAGGATACAATAAAGGGTGTGCGGATTCCCCCTTCGTAATTCCATTGTTTCCATGCCCTCAATGGAGTGTTCATTGCATGCATGGTCTTTGCTCCACCATTGTCAGTCAGAAAAAACAACAGGGTATTGTCCCAGACCCCCTCCTTTTTCAGGGTTGCAACCACATCACCCACACCATCGTCAAGATGTTTTAACATTGCCATCAGGATATCCCGGTCGGGGTCTCCCGTGTCATATTTCTTAATGTCTTCGGGGGGAGCCTGTTTGGGGAAATGTACGGCATTATATGCCAGATAGAGGAAGAAGGGTTCAGATTTATGATTCTCAATAAAATTAACGGCCTCCTCGGTAAGCCTGTTGGTAAGGTACCCCGAATCACTGATCTCTTCCAAGTTCCGGTACATTGGCCTTTCAGGACTACTCAGGTTGTAATAATCATGAGCTCCACGTCCCATAAATCCGTAAAACTCATCAAATCCCCTGTTTACAGGATTATAATCAGGCGTTAAACCCAGGTGCCATTTACCGAATGCACCCGATACATACCCCGCTTCCTGAAGATACCTGGGAAATATCTTTTCATCCAGGGAGAATCCGGAACCTCCTTCCCCGGCAGTATAAACACCAACCCTTTGTTGATACTTTCCCAACATTAAACCGGCCCGGGTTGGAGAGCAGACATTTCCTGTAATATATCCCTGGGTAAAGAATACCCCTTCACGGGCCAGGGCATCCATATTTGGTGTGGAAACCTCTGGAGGATGAAGCGGGTTATAACTGATATCAGCATATCCCTGATCATCGGTCAGGATAACTACAATATTTGGTGGATTGTCAGTCTGAGCTCTCAACAGGACCGGAATCAGGACCAGAAAAGTACTCAGCAATGCTGTAATGATTGGGATGCTTTTGTATTGCATTGTGTTTTTGAACTATGTGATTAATTTGTGAATATATTCAATTCTGTTAATATCATATTAATTATACATTAACCATTTCTTACTACATTTACATTTTAAAATTTGAAGATATCCCTCCAACACAATTAGTAAAAAAAACTAAATCAAGGATAAAAACCAAAACTCAAATGGAAAACTCAAGAAGAATATTTATTAAAAAAGTTGCTGCCGGTTCATCCGCTGTTGCCCTGGGGGGTATTGGATATGGATTTTCGGCCTCAAGTTACTCCCGGATCAGGGGAGCCAATGACCGCATTGTCATGGGAATTATGGGAACAAATGGACGTGGAAAAAAAATGGCAGCTAATTTTGCACTTCAGGATAATACTGAGGTGGCATATATATGTGATGTGGAGGACAAAGCCTTACAAAAGGGAATTGATGCTGTATCAGAAGCAGTAAATAAAGCACCTAAGGGAATAAAGGACATCCGAAAGATGGTCGAGATCAAGGATATTGATGCTGTTTATCTCGCTCCTCCTGATCACTGGCATGTTCCGGCAACTATTCTTGGTTGTGTCGCTGGAAAGCATGTTTATGTTGAGAAACCACTCAGCCATAATCCGGCGGAGGGTGAGATGGCCATTAAGGCCGCCCGTAAATATAACAGGGTGGTTCAGATGGGTGCCCAGCGCCGATCCTGGAAACAACTCAACGAGGGAATGAAAGAATTGCATAATGGGGTAATCGGAAATGTCTATATGGCTAAGACCTGGTATACCAATAACCGGGGACCAATCGGTGTTGGTAAAAAAGTTCCGGTACCCTCCAACCTGGATTTCGAACTCTGGCAGGGACCTGCACCCCGCAGGGATTATGTGGACAACCTTGTGCATTACAATTGGCACTGGCGCTGGCATTGGGGAACAGGAGAAGCCCTGAATAACGGAACCCACGAAGTTGATCTGGCCAGATGGGGACTGGAACTGGATTATCCATCCAAGGTCTGTTCAGTGGGAGGCCGTTACCGCTATAAAGATGATTGGGAAACACCTGATACTCAAATCATTACATATGAAGGAGCAAACGGATCCTCAATCGTATGGGAAGGTCGCAGCTGCAACGGAAGCCTTGTTGAAGGCGCCGACCGTGGAGTTATCTTTTATGGAGATAATGGAACCATGCGTACAGGTAATGATGGCTATGCAATTTATGACCTGGATGATAAACTGATCAAAGAAGTTAAACCACAGATTGTGGTTGACGGAAGAAATACCGTTAGTCCCAGTGCAGCACTCGATTTCCCACATATCGAAAATTTCCTGGACTGTGTACGTAACGGAGGAACCCCAACTGCCGACGTTGAAATCGGACATAAAAGTACCACATGGGTACAATTGGGAAACATTTCTCAAAGAGTCGGGCGTTCGTTGGATATAGACCAGGACAATGGTCATATTCTCGCTGATCCTGAAGCAATGAAGCTCTGGGGACGTGAATATGAATCAGGATGGACACCAAGTTTTTAACAATAATATACAAATTCCCTAAGCGCATGAATACTAAAATATTTTTCCTGATTGGAATAGCCTTTCTGGCTATGCAATGTAAAAACAATGGAAAACAACAAAACACAGAACAGGAGGAATCACAGAACTGGGTCTCCTTATTCGATGGATCCTCAACCGATCACTGGAGAGATACCAAAACAGATCATTTCCCCGAGCATGGATGGGTGATTTCTGACGATGTATTGACCGTCCTGGGTAAAACAGAAGATCAGGACGGGGGACATGATATTATAAGCAAACAGCGTTTTTCCAACTTTGAACTCGAATTGGAGGTAAATCTGAGCGAGGGTGCTAATTCCGGTATCAAGTATATCGTAACGGATTCTATTCCCGGGAATGAAGGGAAATTCCTCGGACTCGAATACCAGCTAATTGATAACCAAAGACATGCTGATGCCAAACTAGGGAGAGATGGCAATCGTAAGATGGGTGCACTTTATGATATGATCCCTCCCCCTGAAAACCTAACGATCAATCCGCCGGGAGAGTGGAATAAGGTAAGGATTGTTGTAGATGGGAATCATGTGGAGCAATGGTTAAACGATGAAAAGATTTGTGAATTTGATAGAAAAAGTCTGGGTTTCAGAGAACTTGTCACCCTGAGCAAATACAATAAACTGGAAAAATTTGGAGAATCGGACAAAGGGCATATCCTGCTTCAGGGACATGGAAATGCTGTTTCATTTCGTGCCATTAGAATTCGCAGCTTGTAAGCTGAAGAGTCCAAATAGTTATATATTAATCTAAATAAACTAATGATGAGACAGTCATACCTGTTTTTCATTGTATTCATTGCTGTATTATCTTCTGCCTGCTCCAAGGAAGATTTTACCCGGTATGTGGATCCGAGAATCGGCAATGTATCACAATTACTGGTCCCCACCTATCCAACCTTTCATCTGCCCAACCAGATGATCAGGATGTTCCCTGTGAAAAAAGATTATATTGATGACCAGATTACAGGTTTTCCCTTACAGGTGGTCTCCCATCGCTCACGCGGAATTCTTCAAATGAAAGTTACCCTTGGAGAATTAACGCCTTCTTCATGGCGGGCAAAAATGATAATTGATCATGATCTGGAGGTAATGCATCCCTGGCTCTACTCAACCTATCTGATAGATGATGATATCCGTGTAAGTTTCACACCCGGAGAAAAATCTGCCATATATAAAATTGAATTCCCCCCAGGTGGAAGTAAAAATATTCTGATATCCGGTACCGGGCAAATGCATAGTTCAGCACCTGAATCCAACATTTTTACCATTGAGGAGAAGTTCAAGGCTAAGGAAAGGGGGCCTGATCCGAAAACCCATGTTGTACCGGTATACGTTTATGGTAAAATTACCGACAATGAAAATGAGTACTTTGAAGGGTCCAGCCTGCATCCCGCCAGGGAAAGATTTTCCGTTACCCTATCCGAAAACACCCCGTCAAGCGTATTGATTAAATATGCTGTTTCTTATGTCAGTCCCGAACAGGCAAAGAGGAACTTTGAGCTTGAGCTGCTTGATGTTGGTTTCAATGATCTGGTTTCAAAAGGAAAAACCCGATGGGAAGCTGTAATCAACCAAATTGAGGTCGAGGGGGGCACAGAGGCCCAGAAACGAACATTCTACACTTCTCTCTACCGCACTTATGAGCGCATGATTGATATAAACGAAGGAGGAAAGTATTACAGCGGATACGATGAGCATGTACATGAAAGCACAAGGCCTTTCTACGTGGATGACTGGATCTGGGATACTTATCGTGCCCAGCATCCCCTGAATACAATCCTTGATCCTGAGAAGGAAAATGATATATTGAATTCCTATACACTTATGTATGAGCATAGTGGGTGGATGCCCACTTTCCCGCAATTTTACGGGAACCATATGTGCATGAACTCTTATCATTCTGCAGCTATATTTATTGACGGGTATCGCAAGGGTCTAAGGGATTATGATGTAGAGAAAGCCTTAGAAGGAATACACAAGAATCTTACGCAGGGAACTATGATACCATGGAGGCAGGGATTGTATAAATGCGGATTGGACGATTTCTACCACCAGAACGGATATTTACCGGCACTTCATCCCGGAGAAGAAGAATCAGAAATTCTGGTGGATGGCTTTGAAAGAAGACAATCAGTCGCTGTCACACTTGGCATGAGTTACGATGCCTGGGCCCTGGCTGAACTTTCCCGAGATCTCGGCAAGAAAGACTACTCTGTGCATTTCTCAGAAGTTGCAAAAAACTATAAAAATCTCTGGCATCCTGAGATGCGTTTGTTCATGCCTAAGGATGAGAATGGTGAATGGATCATGATAGACCCAAAACTGGACGGTGGCCGGGGTTACCGGGATTACTACGATGAGAATAACGGTTGGACCTATGCCTGGGATGTACCCCATGATATTGATGGACTTACCACATTGCTTGGGGGGAAGAAAGCTGCTGAGGAAAGATTGGATCAGCTGTTCAGAGAACCTCTTGGGACAAAAAGAAACTTATTTTATGTTGACGGAGCAAATTCAACCGGTCTTGTAGGGCAATTTTCCATGGGAAATGAGCCCTCATTCCATATTCCCTATTTATATAACTATTTCGGAGCTCCCTGGAAAACACAGAAACGTACCCGGTTTCTGCTCGATGTATGGTTTAAAGACAATATATTCGGAATTCCGGGAGATGAAGACGGGGGAGGAATGACTGCATTTGTAGTATTATCCTCAATGGGATTCTATCCGGTTACGCCCGGGCTGCCATATTATACCATTACAAGTCCCATATTCGAAAAAACCACCATCCATCTTCAAGACGGTAAAGATTTTACTGTAATAGCTAAGGGGGCGAGCAAAAAGAATAAATACATCCAGAAGGCGTACATTGATGGTGAGGAAATTGATGGCCCGTTTATTTCACACGATCAGATCATGTCGGGAGCTACCCTGGAACTAATACTTTCTGAATTACCGAATAAGGACTGGGGCAAGGATGCCGTTCCACCGGAGTATTAAGTCTTCCAACTTATTCCCGTTTTTTCCATTGAATCTGAAGACTACAGTTTTAGTCAAAATAATGAATATACCAATTTTTCGTATTCAAAAGATAATTGTAAATTCAGACCTCCTGATCCCCACCCTGGAGACCAGTCCGTTACGCCGTTTATGTCGCAGACATAAAATGTCGTAAATTTGCCGGAAAATCAGATATGCAGCAGATACTTCCAATTTTCCCTGAGGATTTAAAGATGGTCAATTATC
>DRHS01000156.1 GCA_011053095.1 Bacteroides sp. | reverse complement strand
TCATCAATGACGGTTGAGGCAGACCAGGCGGTTTCGGCTTTGAACCGGTTGTAGGGACTGAACAGGTTTGATCCTCTCCAGCCATCTCTGTCCAACTCATTCCCGTTCAGGTATGCTTTTACTTCAACAATTTTATCGGGCGTACCTCTGAACCTGATGTATCTCAAGGGAATAGTCGCATCCAACTTTGCCTTCATTACCGGTCCGGCCAAAACCCTGATCTGCTCCCAGCTTTTCAGATCAGCTGAAACTTCCATATGGGCCGCCTCCCCGAATTTCCAGGGTTGAAGTCCATGTTCATCTTCCGTTTCTATGATTAATTCATCGATATGAATGGCCTTCCCTAAGTCTATTCTTAAGGATCCCCTGTTGATCCTTGCATCCCGGGATGTCCTCCGGTTTACATAAAAGGAAGTATTATTGTCGCCGTCGAACATAAATTTATCCCATACCCCCCTGGCTTCGAATAATGGCTGGTTCACAAATGCCTCGCGGGCAGTTATAACGGCAGGGATTTTTGACAACCCGGACCTTGCCAGCGACCTGGCTTCCAGGGCATTATTATCGGCCGAAAAAACGGTGGCTTCATACAGGGCTTCAGCATCAAGGGGGACTTCCACTTCCGGTAATTCTCCCAGGTCCCTGTAATAGTCGTCTTCTAATTTCACCCCGGGAAATTCTATTTTTACTTTCTTTCCTTCGAGAAGTTTATTATGCGGCCTTCCATTAATGACGGCTTTGCTGAATTCGTAACCGCCGTCATCCAGGCTAATCAACTTACTCTCACCCGGAAAGCCAAGGAGATTGATGATTATTTCCCTCTCTTCTATGTCGCGAATTATTTCGTAATCAGTCCCTTTAATGCCCAATCCACCTTCTCCGGCCGGGGTCACCAGTATCAGGGCTGTCCGGAAGGGATCAAGTTCAAAGGAACAGGTTTCCCCGAAGCTGAATTCCCCGATGATTCTCTCAACCGGGTGGAGCACCCGGACCTCGTATTTCTGCTCCCTCTCCAATCCTATTTCTTTACTGATGTTAAGCCGGAAGGATTTTTGGTCCCAGCTCAGATTTCTCAGTGTGATCAACCTCGTATCCGCAGAACCCCGGGAAACGGCCTTCTGACCATAGGTTTCTTCAGGCAATACCATTCCTTCAAGCATAATGTCTCGATATTGCCTTGCCAGGTTGAAGATCCTCGCGAGTTTCGGGTATTCCTCATCTTTTAAAAACCATGGATTCCCGTACAACTGAGGTGAAAGTAACAGGCTACGGTTGAACGCCTGAAGGATGAGATCATCCTCCCAATAATCCAGGCAGGAAGAGATACAAACACCATGATCCTCTGTCAGGCGAATCAATCCGGGAACAAGATCCCTCGATATGGCAGATGCCCTGTGGTGAGGAGCTGTAATCTTCCAATTGGGCATGTGAACGTCGATATAGGTTTCCTCTCCTCCCCATAGTGATGTCGTGGCATGTTTTTCTGCTTCTTCACCAAGATTCAACCTGTGGTTAAGAAATATCAGATCGGGAGAGTATTTTCTGCATTCCGTCATCATTTTTATAAATGCATCCTGCTTCTCGTCTCTTAACTGACCGACCACGGCATCGAATTTCAGCAATCTGAATTCGTAATCTTTACATAGTTTCACAATCATATCCCTGCGGGCTTTCTCCTCCTCCGGGGTATCGCCAAATCCATCGGGACCGCCCCATGTTCCCAGGCGGGTACCCATCTCTTTTGCTTTCCTGTAAATCGGCTCAAATCCATTCGGGAACTGCGTCCTGAATTCATCCGATTCCATGCTTCCATACCAGAAACCTTTGTCTATTGCACCGGCACTGATCACATAGATATCCAGGATCATTCCATATTCATCCTTCAGCCAGTTGAAGAATTCCAGGTTGATCAAAGTCTGCTCCTCCGTACTTCCTTCATTGGTATTATTGATCCAGGAAAAATACTGGGAAAGGGACAGTGTATTTTCATCCGCTCCCGGAAAAACCTCATTATTAGCCTGGGCTGACAGTTTAGTAGTATTGCCCTGCCCGGCACTATTGCTGGCAATTAAAACCATTAGCAGGGAAACAAGCAGCATTCTTTGATACGACATAGGCCTGGATTTATAAGATGGAAATTAATGGAAAGAAAATGAATCAAATTTCAGCAACTTATCCTTTTTCCCCCTGAACACAAAACTCAGGCTTGTCTTTCCCTCCTGTGGCGGAAAATCAAAGGTGTAGGTAACAGAACCGGTTTGGGCCCTGGACTTTTTAAGTTTGTATGATGCGATGATATCACCCCCGGGAGATCCTTGATGAATCACAATGGCAGCACCCTGCGGCGCCAATATCCTGAACTCAATCCTGGATTTTTCTTCAAGACCCTGAATGTTGGGATATGTCAGGAAGTCCCCATCCCCGATATCCGCAACCATAAATCCTCCTTCCCTGGTTTCAACCTTGGAAATCTTCGAGGCTTTAAAATAATCTTCGGCCTCAATACTTCCTGTGCTTGCATCGTACTGTCCCACACCGGTACCATCTACACGGATAGGAGCAATTTCCCCGTTTTCTCTATAATGTACATAAGAGATAAATGAATTTCTGAAAAACCTGGTCCCTGTCTGGCTCATATCATCGTATGCAAAATACCATTGATTATGGAATTCAAAAAATGAGCCATGCCTCCCCTGCTTATAGCCATTTGGCCATGTTGGTTCTTTATATCCTTCGGCAAAACTCGAATCATTCAGGATGACATCCACATATTCATAGGGACCGAAAAGATTATCGGACATGGCATAAAAACATCCCCATGAAAGATAGAATTTCCCTTTATGGATATGAATGAATGGTTTATCATCCGTTGGATTTTCAGTATTCAGTCCATCCTGGTTGTAGGGGCCGCGGGGATTGTTAATTACAATTTTCCTGGGTTGTTCGGCCAGAGAGATCATATCTTCATTCAACCTGGCGATGTAGAAATCCCAGACTCCGAAAAATATATAATATTCACCTTCGAATTCAACTATGCCCGGATCGTAGGGATCGGTCGGTACCTCGCCTTCCTTCAGCAATGGCCTTCCCAGTGGGTCCGTCCATGGTCCTCCGGGGGATTCGGCCACCATCACCCCCACCCCGTGGTTATGTTCCGAGAAATACCAGTAGAATTTACCATCCTTTTTAATGAAATCTGTGGCCCAGCATTGATCGTAAGGAGTACCGATGTAAGTCTCCTCGGGTTGCAACGCATATTCAAGTTTCCAGTTAACCAGATCTTCAGATGAATACATCCTCCAGTGATCAATATTGAACCATTCATTATCAATTGACCTGTCGTGACAAGTGGTCATATAGGCTGTCCCGTCATAGATTCGAATATGGGGATCCGTAACTCCCTCCTCGGCGGGAAGGATTGGATTCTGGCTAAACCCAATAAACTGTAATGAGAATAGACCCAAAAGTAAAAAAGTTCTTTTTTTCATGATTCCATTTTAAATTTAAAGCTATTGCATGCTTCAACATAAGCTTCAATATTTTCCCAGGGTACCTCTGGTTCAAGATAATGTGTCGGACAGCAGAATAGTCCCCCATTTTCACCTGAAATTGAAAGATTTCTGTTGACCTCTTCCTTTATTTCTTTGGGACTGCCAAAGGGCATTAGTTTCTGCGTTCCGATGGTCCCGTTAAAAGAAAGCTTTGAACCGTATTTATTGTGAATTTCTTCGAAATCCATGCATTCGGATTGTACCGGATTCAGTATGTCCACTCCAATCTCGATAAGATCAGGGATAAAGGGTTCAATGTATCCACATGAATGATAACTGATCAGAATATCAGGATTAACATTTTTTGCAGCCTGAATAACCTTCGCCAACCTGGGTTTCAGCCATTCCTGATACATCCCGATAGACATCATTATAGATACCTGCATCCCAACATCATCACCAAGTCCAAGAATATCAGCCCCTTGTCTTGCAAATATTTCAGCCCGATAACATGCCTTTTCTGTTATTTGATCCAACAACCAGCTTGCTTTTTCGTCCCCCATCGCCATGTCCATCATTAAATTCTCCATACTTCGCAAATACCAGGCGGTTTCCCAAATGGTACACTCCTGCCACACAAAAACGGCCAATCCCTGATCATGAATCTTGTCCATCTTATTTTTCAATGGAGAAAAATCAACATTTGTATAATCGGGAAGAGGGTAGGCTTTCATTTCATCCAGGGAGGAAAAATTTTTCATAGGATGATGCATCTTAGTCATATGCATTGAATTTGGATTTTCTTCATGCGCAATTCCCCAGACATCAATTTGCACATCGTATTCAAATCCTTCCGGATAATATTTGCTCCAGTCATAGTTCAACTGATCCGGAATCATATCAAGATTGTCGAAGTTCCATGGAAAACCGGGATCAGCAATGATTCTGTATGGAAAGTTGAAATGATCCTGATAACTATTTGCATCAGGGTATCGCTGTTTAAATTCCTCTTCGAGGCTGTCACACAAAATAAATCCAACAGGGGCATTTACAAATCCTTCACGATTGTACAGCTGTAATAAGTTTTTTCTCGGCGTCATATTTCTCATTTTTTCAGATTACCAGAATATGGTATAGATTCCTGCCAGTACCATTATTATTATGATTGATAAAATATTAAATGATTTTTCCGTCTTGAACAGTCCCGCAGGCAGTTCAATTCCCTTGCCTGATTCCCTGGGTCCAAACAATGAAATGGCTATAATTATGCCCGCAACCAAAAAGAAGGATATCAGCATCTGGTCCAGAAATGGAATCTCAGGGAAAAGATACTTCAACCCGGCTGAGACCGGAATGGATAGAATGGTTCCCCAGAAGGCAGCGGTTGAGGTGGTTTTCTTCCAGTACATTCCCAGAACAAAAATGGCGGTTATCCCGGGACTAACCATTCCGGTGTATTCCTGGATAAACTGGAAGGCCTGCTCGAGATTGCCAAGGCTACCCGCTACCAGAACTGAGAGGAATACAAATACAACCGAGGAAAGCCTTCCCACAAAAACCATTTTTTTATCGGTCGCTTTTGTATTGAAATAAGGCTTATACAGATCCATTGTGAATATGGTAGAGGCAGAGTTTATGATTGCAGAGAATGAAGATACGATGGCAGCAATCAGGGCGGCAAAAATCAAGCCTTTGATGCCAGTCGGCACAATGTTTTCAAGTAACCATGGATAAGCTTCATCCGGCTTGGTGATATCTGCATTCAGGGCAAAAGCCACAATGCCCGGAATGACCACAACAAAGGGTAAAATAAGTTTGAGAAAGCCGGCAAATAACATTCCTTTCTGGGCTTCCTTCAAACTTTTGGCACCAAAGGCCTTCTGAATAATGTATTGATTGGCACCGAAATAATAGATGGCTGCAATCCATATTCCTCCAAATATTGCCCTGACACCTGGCAGGTAAATAAAGTTTTCATCCGGCCGTCTGACGATCATATGGAATTTATCAGGTATTTGCTCGAACATCGCCTGGAATCCGTTTATGACTCCGGTATCATTCCCTACCCTGTTAACCGCCAAAAAGGTGGTTATGAGTCCCCCGACAAACAGGAATAATACCTGTACAATATCTGTGCTGGCAATTGCTTTCAGCCCGTTTACTACAGTATAAAGCAATGAAAATACTGCAAGTCCGATTATACCGTAGAGCATCGGTATATCAAAAATGGATCTCAGTGTTATGGCTCCGAGATAGAGGATTGACGACAGGTTTACAAAAACAAAGAGGGCCAGCCAGAATACAGCCAGAATGGTCTTTATCCGGTTGTCGTACCGAAGCGCCAGAAACTGGGGCATGGTAAAAATATTCTTCCTTATAAAAACCGGGAGGAAATACTTTGCAACAATTATGAGAATTAATGCTCCAATCCATTCATAGGTGGCAATTGCAAGACCCATAGCATAGCCCGATCCCGACATCCCGATGAATTGTTCGGCAGATATATTTGCGGCAATTATGGAAGTTCCTACCAGGTACCATGGCAGGGTTTTATTGGCAAAAAAATAGTCTTTGCTGTCGGTTTTTCCGGTTTTTGAGCGGGCAACCCAGTTACCAATGGCTATGATCGTTATTCCGTAAAGTACAAATATGAGCTTGTCAATAAATACCATTCATCAAGATTTGCAATACCAGCTGGTTGACAATTTTTATTCCTGATCTTCATCTGGACGGCCGTCAGGATAGTACAGGTTTTGTATCCTTTCAATCTGATCCAGTGTTTCTTTTGCATAGGATCTGTTCCAATTATCATAGGCAAAGGCATGATCCCGCTCCAGGTCATGACCTTCATGGGATGGATGGCCCTCCCCTGGAAACATAAGTTTGGCGTGCAATTGGCACTTTTTCAGGTTTTTGGGCACAATGGTTTTGTAATGCTCCAGTGCATCATAAATGCGTTGCGATGCAGGCAGACCGGCAGTATTAATGGAGTCTCCCAGCGATACATTATCTTCAGGCGGCCTTCCCCAAAAATGCAATAATGGGCGCAGGTCCGCCCCGGCAGCAACAGACATGCGCAAAATCCGGTCATCGGTAGGGTGTTCGGTTTTCTTAATAACGATCCCCCGGTTATAGTCCTCGCTTATTTTCTTATACATTTTGCCGATTGCTTCCCAGCCGAACAGGCGGGCAACATCCACGTATTTCCCATGACCCCGGTGCTGGTATGCCATCCGGTCCCAGCCCAAGGGTTCATTCTTTCTGAAAGGTTCGCTTATCATCAATGTGGTGGCGGCTACATCAAGGGTAATATCATACCGGTTGACAATCGACCAGCCAAAAGCGGAATCAAGTTCCATCTCAAAACCCTGGTTTGCAATTGCAACATGGAGTAAATTGACAATGGATTCTACTTCGTTCACAAAAAATGAAGGATAATGAGAGTGACCCAGTTCATGGAAAATCTGCCAGGGCTGGTATTGGGGCCTTCCCAATATTGTTTGTGTGCCTTTTCCGTCAGTCGGGTCGTCAGGATCATAGGTAACATTTATCATAGGATACCCCGGTGTATGGAAACCCTCACGCATAATAATATCTACATGCCTGAACATGGTATGGGTTCCGTGGATCCTGGGTTTACCCAGCAAATCATTAATAACATCCATAGCAATATCATAATCCCTCAACATGGTCGCCGGGTCATCAAAATCATAAATCCAGCTTGTCGGCACCTGCATTAAAAATTTATCGGATTCAAAGTCAGCCCAGGCACCCGGATGGTGGCGTTCAATATTCCGCCATTCTTCCAGGCTGGTTTTATGGGAACTTTTTGCGGAGAAGAAGGGAGCACGCACTGCACCTGTTATTTCCAGGGAGATTTCACCCTCATCCAGACCTTCGGGGACTTCAAAATAGATATTGCCACCCAGGGGAGATCCCACACTAATTGTCTCATTATTAACAGGGTAAATGATAGTCGCCCGATCCAGTCTTGCCATGCGGTTCCTGTATCTCAGATCCCAGTAATGCGTGCCGATCCGGATTGAAAATCCCTTGTTTACAACCTTTGAGGGGAATTTTATTTTTACTATGGATCCTGGTGCCACATAAGTACCGGTTGGCCGGCGAGACGGAGCATCGCGGTGGAAATAGATTGGTGTGCCCCAGTTGGGTGCCTGGGTTGCATTTACTTTGACTATGTTGACATTTGAAGGATCTTCCGGAGGACCAACCTTACCCGGAAAGTACTCCGATGTCCTGAAATATGCACCCTGGTACACCTCCGGGAACGCTTCCAGATTGGCGGAACAGTACGATCTTGTGATGGCATCCTGTATATAAAAAAGGGCATAATGGATTTCTTTGCCACCCTCCTGTTTCCTAGGAAGAACTGTGCCGGCCTCATTCCTGAACAGGGGACCCATATTTTTTTCATAGGCAGCCACAAGATCAAAAGCCTGTGCAACGATCTTTTTCCGGATCCCTATTGCTGAGATATTGGCCTGGATTATGGAGTCCTGTTCAAGTATTTCCCGTACCGACAGGATGTCCCCGCCTTCAATATGGTTTTTCAGAACTGCAAATGCCCCGGCCAGCCTGGCTGATGGAGTATCAACGTCCATTCCTCTGATTTTCTGGCACCAGCATTTTTCCGGATCACCCGGACTTCTTCCCCCGAAAAACTGTCCGCGGGAAAAAAGGAAGGGGCCGGTCTGGTTAAACAGGTATTTATAGCTGCCCGCATTTCCAAAAGCCACATTATAGGGTTCGGTGAAGTTTTGTTCCGGTTCACATTCAGTATAGCCCGGAGGTCCCTGTGCAAGTGTTGAAAGGCTTACCAGAAAGCTTAGCGCAGTAATTGCATAAATGATTTTCTTTGTCATGCTGCATATTTATCACAATTTAAAGTCCATCCCGTTCCTTGTAAATACAGGAATGTTCTCAATCGAAACCTTATAATCGATTGTCCGGCCTCCTTTGTATTTTTTCCCCGTTGCAGCATCCGTCCAATCCGATCCCCCGGGAAGGTAGACGGGCCTTGAATTCGCACCGGCGCTGATTACGGGTGCAACCAGGATGTCAGGCCCAAACATATACTGATCTTCAATAGTATAGCAATTTTCATCATCGGGAAAATCGTAGAAAAGAGGGCGCATTACCGGTGTCCCGTCTTTGGAAGCGATATCCATATGCCTTTGAATGTAGGGGCGCAGCCTTTCCCGGACATCCAGGTAATGAGACATTATTTCGAAGGCATCTTCACCAAAGCTCCATACCTCATTATCCGCTCCGGTACCTGTCAGCTGGCCTTCGATCTGCTGAAAGGGCCTGTTGACCCCGTGAATCCTCATCACCGGACAGAAGGTACCGTATTGAAACCATCGGATCAATACTTCCTTATAATCTTCGTTTTGAGGGTCTGCCCAGAAACCTCCGATGTCGGTGGTCCACCAGGGTATCCCGCAGAGCCCGATGTTTAATCCGGCTTTCACCTGTTTTCTCAGGGTGGGAAAATCACCGTTTATATCACCCGACCACAAAACTGCCCCAAACCTCTGGCTGCCTATCCATCCGCTTCGTGTCAGGTTGATGATCTCTTCCTGGCCGCTTTCTTTCTGTCCTTCGTAAATGGCCTGAGACAGATGATACGGGTACAGACATGACACTTCAAGGCCGTTTCCCCGGTAGTAGCGGATATTATGATATTCAAGCGGTTCGATTTCGGGTTCGGCCTCATCCATCCAGAACATTCGGACCCCCAGGTCGTAATAATTTTCCTTGAGCCTGGACCAAAAGGCTTTCCTGGCTTCGGGATGGGTCACATCCACATAGGTGAGATCATCGTTTACCTTTAAAAACAGGTTGTTCCCATATTCCGGGCGAATGGTAAAGTTCCTCCTCCTGAATTCTGCATAATTCTCGCTCTGGGGTGCCAGTGTCGGCCAGACTGAAACGACCAGCTTGATATCCATCTCATCCAGTTCCCTGATCATTCCGGCAGGATCGGGCCAAAATTCAGGATTAAACTTCCAGTCCCCCGTTACAGGCCAATGATAAAAATCGGCAACAATAACAGAAATGGGAAGGTTTCGCTTCTTGTACTCCCGGGCCACCGATAATAAATTCTCCTGGGAATAATACCTGAGCTTTGACTGCCAGAATCCGGTTGCAAATTCAGGCATCTTCGGACTTGTCCCCGTGAAAGTGGAATACCGGGTCACCAACTCTGCAGGTGTATCACCTGAAAATATTATATAGTCCATCTGCCTTGTGTATTCAGCATAAAAACTTGTATGGGTCAGGGATAATTCCGCACGGCCCACAGCAGGGTTATTCCAGATGAATCCGTAGCCTTTGCTCGAAAGCAGGAATGGGATGGAAATTTGAGTGTTCTTCTGTGCCAGTTCCAGCACAGTTCCTTTCAGGTCGAGGCAGTCATTGGGATATTGCCCCATCCCATACAAATGTTCGTCTTTGTCCGCATCAAAAGTCACTTTCATTTCAAAATGATCGCTCCCCTTGCTTTTATACTGGCGGGCAAATTGAGGGTGGTGGTGGTGATAGGCTTCACGAAGCAATACCTCGTTTTTATCGTTCAGATAGGTAATCCTCCCCCGGCGCGATTCTATTTCTGCCCTGATCTTCCCGTTTTTTACGACTGCCCTGCCCTCGCTGATGGATATTTCAAGCTGAATGTCTAACTGGGGCAGCAGGTTCCAGTCCTGGTCGGTAATCCGGAGGCTTTTTGAACTCCTGAACCGGAGGGCATCCGGTCCGAATGCATCCAGCCAGTATAATTCGCCCTCGTTTTCCCATTGTAACCGGTTCTCAAATTGGGTAAAGGGTCCTGCCTTCTCTACCTGGGCTCTGAGCTTACCTGCAGGTACAATAATCAATACTATTGCCAGTAATAAGTTGCCGGGTTTATGCATGATTTCTATTTATTAATTAACAATTGAATTTTCTGAAACGTCATTCCATAATGGCCTCCCGGAGGATTTACACCATTGTTTTCACCATTCACCGTGTCCCAATAATTCCCCGAGTAAAGCAACCAGGCTGTTTTTCCGTCGTTGCTGATGAACTTGGTCGGAATATTTACAAAATATCCCTGTTCACCAAAAGACTTCATATACGTTATCAGCCTCCACTCGCCGGTAAGCTTGTCAGATTCCAGCAAATAAGTATTCATTTTTGAATATGTATTACCCCCGTCGGTAACACACATTATATATTTCTTAAGCGGGGCGTTATACGTGATGGTAACACAACCCATATTATTATTCCACTCCAGCAGGGGCATGATCATTTCAAAATCATGGGTCCACACCGGATCACCCTTCTCATCTTTCCCTGCATAAAATTCATACCTGGATGCATCGTTGATATTCTCTTCCGAAGGAATTACCCTGATGAGATAAACCTGGTCTCCGGTGATCCAACTGTTGTTCCAGGCCCCTTTTGGATCGGGGTCATTAATATCAGCCCCATGCGCTACCAGGTAGGCTTTCCCATCCGGTGAATGCTCCATGTTTTTACCAAAATCGACAAAATGGGGAGCACCAATTTTTACAGGATAAGCGTTACGGCCGCTTTCACCAAAAATTGGATTTTCCGGGGTATGTGGACATTCGTTCCAGGTATGGCCATAATCTTTTGAATATCGAAATCCAACAAAGGGCCCCATCCAAGGCCAGTTAATTGTGTCATTTTTACCATATCTCGTATAGCCCGCAGGATCCAAACAGTAGGTACCGTAGTACCAAGTCCCATTATAGATTAATGAGCCTGCAGGATAGCGACCGTGATAAGGGAAAGCAGGAGATTTATGATGAAGCCCAATGCTGTATGCTTTCATAGTTAGGGGGTCGTCCCCAGTAATAATCCCTTGTCCAGTTGTAATATGTACTGGATCTACCCAAGACCGAGAGTTGTCTGTATACCCATCCAATCTTTTGGTTTTTCCATCCGTCCATGGAGAGTATAATGTATCATTCTCCGCCCAGGCCGGGTACCAGGTGTCACCGTAATGATACCCGCTCTTGATGCCCAGAAATTTAATTCCGGTGATGGTTTCTGAACCTTCAAAAGGACAATCGGAAGGAGCCTGGGATTTCCAGACAAATGGCTCATATTTCAGAATCTCCGGTTTCAGATCTGCGGTTTGCGCGAAAACCGAACAAACTGCGAATACAAAAACGATCAGGATTGGAATTACTTTTGAATTTTTCATGACGAGCGATTATTGGTTTGTCAACATAGCTAAATACAAAATCGACTGTTCAACTTATTCTTAAATGCAATAACTAATAATTATAATAGATCCGGTCCATTACTTTCCATCCTTTCTGGCCGGGCAGAATCCCTTCCTGCATGGGATCACATTGTTCCAGCCATCTGGCATTTTCGGGTTCGGCATCCAATTTTGCCATATCGCCTTCCAGATCATTGCCCCAGTATTCGTAATACCCGAACTCATACCACTCACCATCAGCAAGCTGTACCATAAAAATGGAAAAATTTCGCATATGGTACTTGCTTAGTAAATGACGTACCCCGGGGTTGTTGTCGGCATGCAGTTTCTTATACTCTTCCACCATCTCCTTTTTAATCTTTACTACCATCCCTACGCGTTTTACATTTTTATGCCGCTCTTCATCCATATTCTGTTTATCATTGCTACAAGCCATGATAAACAGTAGTACAAAACAGCTCAATACAGTTTTTTTCACAGCTTGGATTATTATTGATCCATTAATATTGACGAACTATTTTGAATACAAAAGCATGTTCGCATGGTTTTGTTTCGGGAGGTGTTATTCTCAGGCCTTCTCCTTCAACCAATTCCCAATCAAGTTCTTTCCCATCGCCTAACATCGTTACTGAGGCAATCTCCTCCGGATAAATGTAATATCCCGGAGCATTTTTCCTTACTAAACTTTTGATCATCACATCTCCTTCGGGCCAGTCCAGAATTGTAGCATAAAGAGTATTACCCTTTACAGTAAACCTGATGTCTTTATTCGTATAGACAATATCGGATTCGTTGAAACCAACCTTTCCTGTTTCCTTTCCTTCTCTCTGGTTTAAATTCACACTTGTTGGTCCTTCTCCGGATTTTGTCCAGGATCTAGTACCATATATGGCTTCACCATTAATATCCAGCCATTCACCCAATCCGAGCAGCCCTGCTTTAGCCTCTTCGGGAATGGTACCATCCCATTTGGGACCAATATTCAGCAGGAGATAACCATTTTTACTAACCCTGTCAACCAGGTTGTCAACCAAACGGTCAACCGTTTTATAATCCAATCCTTCGATATAACCCCATGCACCCTGAACATCAATTGAATTATCAGTAATCCACTCGTAATGAGTTAATTCAGGCTCCTGCCCTAATTCATGATCCAATAAAGCCACCCCCGGGGGGAGGTCGTGGCCTTTATAGGATATCACAACTTCTTTGCCTCTTTCATCCGCCTTATTATAATAGTAAGCCACAAAATTCTTCACATAATCCTCACGTATTCTGTCCAGGGCAAAATCAAACCATACAAAGTCCGGGTCGTATTTATCGACAACCTCTGTCAATTTTCCATACCATTCATCCAGGAATTCCTTGCTCGGCATCTCGCCTTTCTTATGAACAGGACCGTACAAACCCGAATATTCAGGATTGCTGCAGTCTTTTGTCGTATCCCAGACAGGAAAGAACGTCCAGTTTGCAGCATGATGAAAAGCCGTTACAAACTTCATATCCCTTGCTTTTATGGCTTTTTCGAGTTCGCCTACTATATCTCCTTTCGGGCCCATATTGGCTGCATTCCAGTCTGAATATTTTGTATCCCACATGGCAAAGCCATCGTGGTGCTCGGCTACGGGACCGGCAAATTTTGCACCGGATTTTGCAAAAAGATCAGCCCATTCTTCCGCATCGAACTTCTCTGCGGTAAATTCCGGAATGAGGTCTTTGTAGCCAAATTCCGGGGTAAGTTCACCGAACTTCTCATAAAAATCCCGGGCTGCACCCGATTCGGGCCTGAAATAGGCAGCGTTTGAGTTCCAGGTTGCATTCCCACGGGTGGCGGTATAGCAATAGACTCCCCAATGTGTGTAAATTCCAAACTTTGCATCCCTCAGCCACTGTGGTGTACTGTGTTGTTTCAGAGATTCCCATGTTGCCTCATAGGCCATTTCTTTTAAGTCCGATTTCTTTTCCGGGTCAGCCTCCCCAGCACATGATATCGATAGAAATATCAGCACCAGAATTGTTGTAATTGACATTACTCTTCTCATAGTAAAATTGTTTAGTGTATTAGTTAGTCTTGTCCGGATTTATTCAATCCCGGTCCCTGAAACTCAGCACCTGCCGAATAATCAATGTAACCGCCCTCGGTCAGCCTGTATCCCCACTTATCGATGTAATACTCCCTCGGCAAGAATTCATCTCCTGCCCTGGCCAGTTCACGATTCAGCATTCGTTCCATGTCTTTCTGCAATTCTTCATACCCGGGTTTACCAAGCAGGTTATCCAGCTGAAGCGGATCCTTCTCATGATCAAATAAAAACCAGGGTCCCTCAAGGGTCTTTACATATGCATAGCGTGAAGTATATATTCCCCTGTATTCATCCGCTTTTCCCGCAAAAGGAGAGACACTCATAATGAGAGCCGCCTTGTCAGCCGCTTCCTCCTTATTCTCAATGGCCCGGCTCATATCTTCACCTTCAATGGCATCGTGAACTGGTAATCCGGCAAGTGTAAGAAGGGTCGGGAGAATATCGGGTGTATTAATGGGTGCATCAACAACCATTTTCTTATTTCCAAACCGGGCAGGATACCTGAGCAGGAAGGGAACTTTTACGGACTCGGCCCAGGGGACCTGCTTCTGTTTCGGACGAACGCCCTGCGAGCCCATCATCTCTCCGTGATCAGAGGTAAAAACAAGGATTGTGTTCTCGGATATACCGGCCTGTTCAAGTGCATTCTGCAACTTCCCCATACAGCTGTCCAATGCCAGAATATGAGCATAATACCCTACTGACTCTTTCTTTGCTCGTTCCTTCATTTCCTCGTTTACATTTTTGCGAAGTATGATATTATCAGGACTGAAATTTTTCTGTAATTCCTCTGGTGCAGTATGATGAGGAAAGTGGGGAGTGCCCCATGCAAGTACCATCAGAAATGGCTTGTCACCTCCCGCATTCTCCCGGATATAGGATATGGCCTCATCCGTTTCGGCATACGGTGCGTATCCTTCCCAGTATTTCTTTTCATCGCTATCCCCGGTGTAATAATGCAGATTATTATAATTATGGGAGCATTCCAGTGCTTTCCAGTATTCAAATCCCTGTCTTCGCTCCGGCGGAGTAAACTCGAATCTACCCATCCCGTCCAGGTGCCATTTACCTATATAACAGGTTTGATAGCCTGCTTCCTTAAACAGCTCCGCCATGGTAACCGACTCTTCCGGAAGATGGAGGTCGTTCATGAACATTCCGGTAGTGGTGGGGTACTGCCCTGTCAGTAGAGCAGCCCTGTAAGGGGTGCAGACCGGGCATACAGAAATTGCATTTTTGAAATTAACGCCCTGTGCAGCCAGAAGGTCGATATTGGGTGTTTTTCCAATAAGGTTTGGATCTCCATTGTATCCTGTGGACTGTGCCCTCCATTGATCGGTCAGCACATAAATAATATTTGGACTTACAGTTTCTGCTGAATCGCTATTTACGCAAGCCGGCAGGAGAACTGCAAATACCAAAGCAATTGGAATAAGGCAAATTGTTTTCATATGGTTTTTCCTTTCTGTCTGATGATTACTCCTCCTTCATATAAATATCAATAAATTTCTTATCCAGTTCGGGCGAATCCTTATACTCTAATCTCATTTCATCCAGCTCCTTATGCAGCCTGGCAACAACATCAGCATAGGCAGTATCCTTATAAACATTATTCATCTCCATGAGGTCTTTCTCCCTGTCATACAGTTCCCATTCGTCCACATCGTAATAAAAATGGACCAGTTTATATTCCCTGGTTACTATGGCATAGTGTCGCTTGACCATATGCTGCCCGTCCGGATATTCATAATAATGATAATAGACAGCATCACGGTCCCATCCGGCTGTATCACCCTTAAGCAGCGGCATAAGGCTCTTTCCCTGCATGTCGCCCGGGGCTTCAATACCAGCAGCTTCAAGGAATGTCTGGGCAAAATCCAGGTTCTGGACCATTTCATCATTGCTGATACCGGGGGTGATCTCATTTGGCCAGCGGATCAGCAGGGGGGTTTTGAAGGATTCTTCATATACAAACCGCTTATCAAACCACCCGTGCTCCCCGAGATAGAAACCCTGGTCCGAGGTATATACAACCATGGTATTCCCGGCCAACCCGCTCTCATCAAGATAATCCAGCACCCTGCCAACATTATCGTCTACCGAAGAAATGCAGGCCAGGTAATCCTGGATGTAGCGCTGGTACTGCCATCTCCTCTTTTCTTCTTCGCTCATGGAAGGCCAGCGCGATTTGAAATCATCTGAAATGGATTCAAGGATGGGTCCGTAGATGGATCTTTGTTCTTCGTTCATGCGCGAATAATCGGACCCTTCAAAATATCTCCTGTTCCTGGGGTCATCGTTTGTTATTCCGGCTTCATCAATGGCTCCGGGGAGTACCTTGTTATCGTAACTGAGCAGGAGGGTCCGGATGCCCATCACGGCCTCCCTGGCCGCTGTACCCCGGTTTTTATAGTCGTCAAATAATGTTGCAGGTTCGGGGAAGGTTTTTGCTGAGAATTCTTCAAACTTCTCCGGGTTGGGCCACCAGGCCCGGTGCGGTGCTTTATGCAGGTACATCATCAGGAATGGCTTTTCAGGATTCCTTTTTTCCTCCAGCCAGTTAAGGGCCAGGTCGGTAATGATATCTGTTACATATCCCGTGATGGTTGTGTCTCCTTCCGGAGTGATAAACCTGGGGTTAATATAGCTGCCCTGTCCAGGCAGTATCATGAAATCGTCCACCCCTTTTGGATTATTTCCAAAATGCAGTTTCCCGAACATGGCCGTTTCATAACCCGCCTGGCTGAACAATTGGGGGAAGGTAACCTGGTTCGTGTCAAATGGCATACTGTTATCGATCTTACCGTTGATATGAGTATGTTTCCCTGTCAGGATGGTTGCCCTGGAGGGAGCACAAATCGAATTTGTGACACATGCATTTGTAAACAAGATCCCTTCACCGGCAATACGGTCGATATTCGGTGTGCTTATCAGTTTATCGCTATAGGCAGAGATTGCCTGGTAAGCGTGATCATCCGACATAATGAACAGGATATTGGGCCTGTCCTGGTCCCCTGCTTTTCCGGTGTTCCGGCAGGCTGAGGAAGATATAATCAGAGCTGAGAATCCAAGCAGTATAAGTAAATTCTTTGTATACATATCAATTGGTTTAATAAATTGATTTTTGCGGGGATAATAGGGTAATATGGTATTCACCCTCATCCAGCCTGAATTTTCCTGATGGCAGTCCATCAACACTCTCAGGCAATAGATCCTCCCCGTTCTTTTTGATTTCTATTCGCTGGAATTGATCCACCGGAAGGATCACATTTGCGATGCTGCCTTCCGGGATAATCATTTCATAAATGGTAGTTCCCTCTTCAGCCTTTTTCCAGTTGGAAACGATCATCCCCGGTGGTGAATGGTAGGTACAATTCACATGGTCGAGTCCCACGGGAGTAAAGGGAGCAAGAATAAATTCGCCGAACCCGGGATATGAAGGATCAGGCCGTATCCCGCCAAGCCAGCGGTAATACCATTCCGTAACGGGACCGAACATGGGATGATTGTTCGAGTAAGTGTTGTCGCTTTCCTTCCATGTTTCCCAGATGGTAGTCGCCCCCCGGTCGATCATGTAACCCCATCCGGGGAATTCAGTACTGTTTACCACCTCGTAAACCAATGCAGGGGAACCGTATTCAGAAAGAGTCTCCAGTACATATTTGGTCCCGAATATCCCGGTGTTGAAATGACCTGCCGGACCTTTTTGAACTGCTTCTACCAGGGAATCTGTCGCAGCGTCCCTTTCATCCTCCGGAACAATCCCGTGATACAGCAGTGTTGAGAACAGGGTCTGCCTGTTGATTTCCCCTTCCGGGGATGTATCCCAGAATTTCTCCCTGATCAGCCCCTCCAGATGATCTGCCAGAAGCCTGTATTGATGTTCGCTGTCACGGTCACCCATAACGGAAGCAAATTCTGCCATAATGCGGGCACATTGCAGGTAATGGCTTGTACCGGTCAGCTCCACAGGGACTGGCTCAAGGGATTCATGGTCACTCAGTCCTTTATCAACTATTCCACCGGGATGCAGGCGTGCCGCCTTGTCCATCCACTTCCTGTTCTGCTCATACAACTCCCTGACGATCTCTGTGTCGTTGTAGTAGAGGTAGAGGTAATACTGGGTGGTGAGGTAAGCCGATTCCCAGCTTAAACCGCAATACCTGATACCGGCAAAGGGTGCCGTATCAACAAACAATGAATCGTTCATGGCATCTACCCAATCGTATATGGTTTTACGATAGAATGCCTGCATGTTAAAATTATATATGAATGATTCACTGGTTGCATTCAGGTCTCCCCCGTAACCGAATTTCTCCCTTGCGGGACAGTCGGACTGCACACTGACCAGGTTTGCCCTGAAAGTCCTTACAGTTGCATCCTGGATTGAATTCAGTAGGTCTGAAGAAGATGCAAAACTGTTTTCCCTTGGAATATCAGAATGCATAAACAGTCCCGTAATATCCTGGATTTGAGGCTTTTCTCTAAGGCCGGAGATTTCCATATACCGGTAGACATGGTAGGTGAACGGGGGACTGAACCAATCCTCTTCTTTGTCACCAAAGATGTAACTGTCTGTCTGCCATGCAACATCCGGTGCACCGGGTCCGCCGATACCCTTTCTTTTTATCTGCCCTATAACGGTGGTCATCGGGTTAAGCCTTCCGTCTTCATAGATCCGTTCACCGAACCTGAAGCGGATCGTATCACCCCTTGATCCTGACAATCTGATCCTGTAAGTGCCGGTAAAATTCACCCCCATATCCACTATATAAATATCCGGATCAGGGGAAGAGAGCCCGACGGGAGATATTTCCCGGGTAATCCGTACCGGAGGGAAAAAAGCCTTCTGCAGGCTTCCGCCCGGACCATGACCAGTTTTTGCCGGCGACCATGATTCGTCCTCATACCCAGGCTTTTCCCATCCAGGCTTAGCCATCCTGGCATCATGAACAACGCCCAGGTAGACACTGTTCTTCAATAATGGTCCGTAGGTATACTTCCAGCTGCCGTCTGTGACGATCTCTTCTGATTTGCCGTTAGTATAACTAATAAGAAGCTTTGCTATAAATACGGGTTTCCCTATATCCAGATCCATTCTTAAATTCCTGCGCCCCCACTTCATGAGAGGCAGGGGATTATAGAAACCGTTTCCAAGGTTCACCCCCAGGCAATTATTGCCACTACTAATCAGTGATGTAACATCATATTCGGCATAATAAATCCGCTTGCTGAAATCGGTCCAGGCAGGATCAAGTACTGCCCTGCCAACTGCTTCCCCGTTCATAGATGCTTTATAATAACCAGCCGCAGTGATAAACAATTTAGCTTCATCAATGGAACTCCCTGCATTGAATTCTTTTCTGAAAAGCGGCGCAGGCTGATCCAGGTAAAACAGGGAGTCGTTAGAAGGCAGAGGCCTTGCGTCGCTGATCCACTCAGCTTTCTTACCCTTGAAGAAAACCGGTATTTCCGGGTCTTCTGTTCTCTTGCAGCAGGCGAGCAGCAAAAAAATCAGTACCAGTATATTGAATTGTATAAATCTCATCATTATTGAATTGTCAACTTGTAATCCACCTCCCTTTCGGCCAGGTATTTAGAAACACGCTCCATGTTTCCATCAATTTCCCCTACCAGTTCAGGCGGCAATACACCTTTCCTGTCAATATGTCCTTCAAGCAGTATGCTGGCAACTGCTGTGCATGTATAACCCGTGGTCCTGGCCATCGAAAGAATATTCTCGCCCGTGTCGTACCGGTCAAAAAGGTCATAAATATAGGCCTGGTCTTTGCCATCCTTCCGGCCTTTGATTATTATCCTCATAACCGTGTAATCCTCCTCTCCTTCTTTCATTTTCCATATCGGAAAAAGAAGTTTAGCCGTCAGGTCAATTGGCCGGATCTTTTTACCCTTCACATCAATTTCATCGTATGAAAAGAACCCCGTCTCCCGAAGAACCTTCAGGTATTCAATGCATCCCGGGTAGCGCAATGTTTTTTCGATCATATTGGGGATTTTCATGGTATGTAAAAGAGAGCGCAAACCGTCCGAGTTCCAGGCTTCCAGTGTCCCGATCCCCCCGAACTCCATTTGCTCGGCATCGGAAAGGGCTTCACGAATTATCACCTCAGAGTTTTGAATATACCTTGCCGGCCGTATATACTCTTCAATCACATCGATGGGTGAAAAAACAGCCTTGTATTCATACGGCCATTCCCTGACAAAGGGCAATCCCCCAACGTAACATTCATAACTGCTGATATCCATAATCTTGTTATAGTAGCCCAGAAGAATATTACTCATTCCGGGTGCGACTCCGCAATCGACTACCGCCGTAACATTATTCTTTTTAGCCAGGTCATCCAGTTGCAGGAAATCTTCGGGCATAAAGGATATATCAACAATATCCTTTCCTGCCTCAATCACGGTTTCAAGAGTCCGGTAACCCATAAACCCGGGAACGGCTCCCACCACAAGGTCATAATCCTGTATTAATTCCTTAAGGATTTTTTTATCTGAAAGATCCGCAACGACCTGCCTGATTTCTTTATAGGGATCCAGTTTACGGAAAGAGTCGGGATTGATATCCACACTGGTCACTTCAAAATTTTTGCTCAGATCAATGGCCATGGCACTGCCCACCAATCCGGCTCCTAATACTACTATTTTCTTCATTACTTGCACTTATTTAGAGATTGACATCTGTATTGGTAATTCCGATTTTGGAACGAATCATTCTTTACAATTTCTCAATGTAGGCGGAATTTGCCTGCGTGGGAATGGGTGCATTGATTTCATTCTGCCATTCCAAAAGATCTTCCAACAGTTTATTCCGTCTTTTATTATTAGCGTTGGAAAGATTATCTGATTCCCCCGGATCTTTTTTCAGGTTATACAATTCAACTGAATTGTTTGAGTTGATTTTTTCTTTCCCCCCATCCAGAACCCATTCTTCATGAAACATTAACAGCTTCCAATCTCCTTTTCGGATTACACTTACCGGGCGGGTTCTGAAAACAGTATCCCGGGATTCATCTTTCAAACCTTCATATGAATTCAGATATGCAGGAAAATGCCAGAAAACAGCATCCCTTTTTATTGACTTTTTTCCCTTAAAAAGGCGAACAATGCTTTTTCCGTCCAATATATAATCCACAGGTTGTTGTGCTCCTGCCAGCTCTATAAATGTTGGGTAAAAATCTGTACCTATTACCGGGAAGTCACAAATTGTGCCGCCTCTGACTTCTCCCGGCCAGTAAACAAACATCGGCACCCGAATCCCTCCTTCGTAAAACATCCCTTTACCTCCTCGAAGGGGTTTCTGGCAGGTATACGTGCCATGGCCTCCGTTATCGGAGAAAAAAATCAGCAGGGTATTTTCACTTAAGCCCAGATCCTTAATGGTTGCATTAATTTTCCTGACGCTTTCATCAATACTTTCAATCATTGCAGCATATGTTGCATTGCCATGGCATCCTGCAGCATCTTTTGCATTGTACTTTGAAATAAGATTTTCCTTTGCTTCGATCGGAGTATGAACAGCATAATGCGCCAGATACAGGAAGAAAGGATTGTCTTTATTTTGGGTGATAAATTCTACAGCCTCATTGGTAAGCCTGTCTGTCAGGTATTCCTTTTCAATATTAAAATGCCCCGCTTCGTAACCATTGGCTATTTGAAATTTGTTTAAGCCAACATCAAAGCCTTGTTGCTGAGGGGAATCCGCAACGTGCCATTTGCCAATTGCGGCACTAACATATCCGGCAGGTCTTAGGGCTTCGGCAATAGTAATTTTATCAGGTGAAAATTGCCTGGAATTTTCAATGGGTATAAGCCTGCGATCCTCAGACTCACCCCTGTCCGGTCTCGCCACTGTGAACACCCCGTGACGGGGTGTATATTGCCCGGTTAAAAAACTAGCACGTGAAGGTGCGCAATTTGCTGCATTGGCATAGGCATTGGTAAAAATCATCCCATGCCCGGCCAGCAGGTCAATATTGGGTGTTTCATAATAGGTTGACCCCATATATCCAGGGTCCGTCCACCCAAGGTCATCAATGAAAATGAATACTATGTTAGGCTTATCCCGGGCAATGCCACTAGCGGAGCACAGGGAATATACAATTGTCAATGCGATAAGTAATAGTTTTGTTTTTTTCATTTTCCGTATACGAATCTATGAGTGCTTATTGGATTTTATAATTCTTAGGAATTTAAGCATAGCTTTAGATTGGTTCACTTCATTGATGCTCATTCTGCAAGTTATATTTATTTCGTTACGGAAAATGGTTCATCGATATTAGAATTTATCTAATTATCGGACAGTTAGTTACAAGTTTCGGGATGATCTGGAAGCGCCTTCGTGAGTTTTTCAGTAAGTTAAGGAATTTTCATAATAAAATAAATAGGGTATCTACCCTTCAACCGGCAATTATCAGATACCTTAGTTTCCTCGGGATAAATCTAATGTCAACCATTTTGAAATCTGATGATATCTTTATCTTGCAGGTTCAGGCTTCCTAAAGTCTTGTCCATCATAAAATTTATCCAGCCACTTATTTCCGTACCTGCATATAATATGTTGGGGGCCCTGGTGATAAACCGTTACACCCGAATCCATAAATCTAAAAGAATCGCTGAGATACCTTGGCTAAGAACAATGTAAAATAGCCAATACCTGAACATCAGGCCCTCTTCTGGATTGTCCTTTTATATTCATTGGGTGTCAAAGCCATTATTCGCTTAAAATGGCGATGAAAATTGGAAATATTATTATAGCCACTTGAATAACAAGCTTCTGCTACATTCTCACCTTCCAGTAGCATTTTACATGCCTTACCGATCCTTACTTCTATCAGGAACCGAGAGAATGTTTTTTGTGTCCGGTGCTTAAAATACCTGCAAAAGGCACTTGGAGTAATATTGATCAGCGCTGCTACCTCTTCAAGTGTGATTTTCTCCCTATAGCTTTCCATAATGTAGGTAAAGACCTTGTCAAGCTTCTGACCATCCTCATATTCAAGGATCATCGGGGTTTTGGTCATGAGAATCTCAAGATCTTTCTGAATCGACAACTTATTAAGCAGGGTAAGCAGTTCAATGACCCTTTCCATGCCTGAGGTATTTAAAACATTCTTTATATGACCTTTTAATTTAGCTGCCTGGCGGGTTTCAATCTTAAATCCATATTTTGCATTCTCCATAAGTTTATGGAGTGAAGAGGATTCAGGTAGATCATTTATAATATTCAGTATGGATTCCGAGTTAAAAAAAATTGATATAGCCCTGGCATGCTGGGTTGTTTGGCCCTGGTAATAGGCGTTTTCGTGTCTGAATACATGCGGGGTATTCGATCCAATAACGAATAATTCACCCCGGTGGAATTTTGTCAGCCTGTCGCCGATAAACAACATTCCTTCGCTCTCAATGATAAAAGTGATCTGGCATTCTTCGTGATAGTGAATTGGATCATAAAAATATTGAAGATCCCACATCTCAGCCTTTACGGTTTCCTCTGCCAGGCGTGGAACCTTGAAATAGACGGGGTCGATCTTTTTATGAGTGGTATGATCGTTCTGTATTTCGTACTCCAATATTTCATCCATGATTGCCTTATATTTAATTACTAAAGAATCCTATATGATCATGTGACTGAGAACTAAGATGCTGAAAAATATCCGGTGCCTGATCCATAGAATTCCCGATCAGGTATCCGGTGCAATTATTCGTAGGTAAGTTAATACAAAATTTTCAGAAAGTAAATCAATATATTCTCGCAAATGTGTACTATCTTAACATCTGGCCAAGGAATCCGCAGGAGGGAATTATAAAGAACTAATTTATATCTATTTGATTTTCTGTGTTTTATGTATTGTTTAGCGAATATGTTTTGGAGTTGATTAAGAATAGTATACGGCAAAAATCATATACATTTAATACTTTATGCCAGGTTAAATTTTATGTGAAGGAGTCTGCCATTGGAGATATTTATTTAATAACAACAATATCGTAATGATGAGGGACCATTGAACCAGGCAGGTCATTAAGCTAAAAGCTTTGAATGGATTATACCACTCTTCCACTCTGCCCGCCAAAGCCAGCCACCAAACAAGTAATATAATTACTGCCAATGGGATAACAAACCGGACAACATGCTCCCACCATTTCCCTAACTGCCAGTCACTTCTATCCTTCAAGATTTCATTGATCCTGAGATTCCGAATACCGTGTTTAATCAACATGAACGCCACGAATGCACCGGAAAGCATAAGCGCGAGTCCCCATACAAAATCCTGGTTGCTGAGGAAATTCAGGTTCCGGGCGGAAGGTATTCCTAACAGATAAGATATCCCGATTATTACAAAAATGGCTTTTGAGCGCTTCATTCCAACATCAATAAGTATCCTTGTTGGAAGTTCTAGCTGAGCCATCAGTGATACCAGGTTATTCCCAATACCGGTTGCAAAGGCATTTTTTACCACGCCGAACTTATGCTTCATATAGGCTGCATAGGTTAGGAATAAACCCCTTCCATAGCTCCCTCCAGGGTAAGTGCCCGGATAACAGCAAGAACAACAATCACAAGTAATGATGGTATCAGAATTTTATTTACACGCTCTATTGAACGGATCCCTTTCCAAATAACCAGTGCACAAAATCCCATCGCCAGCGCATGAAACAGCAGGGGCCATCCTCCTGATTGATAATTGTCCCATATCATCATAGAACTCTCGAGTGTTGTTGGAAGGGGGCGGAATAGAAAAATGTAATGGCGGTAGCTACAAAAGCCACATTAGCACCCATCCAGGCAAACTTCTTTCCAATTGCGTATATGAAGGTGCCATGAACGCCTCTCCTGTACTTCCTTCCCAATGCATACTCCCCGATGATTAGCGGTATGCTCCATAAAAACAGGAAACCGATCCATATCACAATGAAGGTTCCTGCACCATCCTGGCTGCCATTTTGAGCTACTATTCTCGGAAAGCGTCAGATATTTCCTGTTCCGACTGCAATGCCCAGGGCACTGAGTATAAATCCCCATCGGGAGCTGAAACGCTGCTCGGTACTCGGATCAAGATTTGTTTTCATCTTTCTTTTTTAATCATGATACGGCAGAATTTCCTTTATTCTCAGGATAGAACCGGGTTCAATAAACAGGATTTCAATAGCGGTGAAACATATTTTGTCCCACAACATCATTTCCTGATGAATATAATCATCCCGGAGAACAATTTGACCAAAAACAGTGCGGTTTTTTAATTAATATGCTGACAGATCATCCTACTGTTAGCATAACAAATCGGGATACTATTAATTATTCAGAGAGTTATTATAAACTGCATTTGCTACAAAAAGATCTTGTACGGCAATACCCACAGATTTAAAAAGGGTGATTTCATTCGCACCTTGCCTGCCGGGTACTGTATCGTTTACGAGTTCACCAATTTCTCCCCTGATATTGTTTTCGCTTATCACACCCTCTTTGATTGGTTTAATCAGATCCCCTGATTCATTTAAGACTGCTTTTCTGGAATCCACAAAAAGATTACTTGATTTAATTATCATTGGATCAATTTCCTGCATTTGAGGTTTGAATGATCCAATGGCATTGATATGAACACCCTGGCGGATATCCTCAATTTGAAATAAGGGTGTTTGTGAACTTGTGGCAGTGCAGATGATATCAGCCTGCTTAAGGCTCATCATGTCTTCCTCAATACTGATCGATATATCCAGTTTTTTCTTCATCTCTTCCATTAGCCTGGCTGATGCTGATGAACTTGTATCAAATAACATCGCATGTTTAATTGGTCTGACATTACAAACTGCTTCCAGTTGTGTACGTCCCTGTGCTCCACATCCAAATACAGCCACAGTGTCTGCATCTTTTCTTGCAAGTAACCTTGTTGCAATGCCACTCGCTGCTCCTGTCCGTAATGCAGTTAAATAAGTTCCGTCAATCAACGATAATAATTCCCCAGAAGTGGAATCAAAAAGCAATACAATTCCTAAAATTGTTGGCTTCTCCATATTGGAATTCTCTCTTTTCTGAGTCAGGATTTTCGCTGCTATTCGTCCCAGGTCATCACAATATACAGGCTTAAAAAAAATATCCATCGGGAGACCAGGGAAATCAGAGATATAGCGCTGAGGTACATGGCTTTTTCCACAGGAAAAACTTGCGAAAGCCTGCTCCATAAGACCAATCGCCTCTTCCATGGAAATCATTTTTTTAATATCCTCAGCAGAGAAGACCTTGATGTTATGTAATGATTGATCGAGAGGATCTGAATTAATCAATTCTTTTTCTGAGTCATACCCTGTATCCTTCATAGCTAATATCGATATCCCTGATTATGACAGAATATTCTAAAAATCGTATTAGTAATTTATATCGCTTATAAATGTATCTAATCCCAGCCTCACATTTAAATATTAATTTAACCCAATTATATACCATATTTACTTTTCGGGGATAGGCAGGGACCGACAGGATTTGATGATAGCTAATAATTGAATTCATTCAGCGTTTCCCACCAGGCCATTATATTCTCCGGTGGGACACCTGCCTGGATAACGTGAATGGGTGCGAAAATAAATCCACCCCCGGCTGCCAGGTCATCTATCCTTCTTTTGGTTTCATCCCTCACCTGCTGTGGAGTACCAAATGGCATAATGGTCTGGTTGTCACAACTGCCCCCCCATATGGTAAGTTGATTGCCGTACTCTTTTTTGAATTTTTTTGTATCCATCCCGGTGCAGTTTACCTGGAAAGGGTTAAGGATATCCACGCCGGCTTCTATCAGGAGAGGTATTGTTTCCATAATGGCTCCATCATTATGAAAAAATATATAAACCTTTGATTTCGCTTTTGACTTAATGAAATCGAACAATCTTTTATGGTATGGCCATATCTGCTTTTTATAGGTGTCAAGTTCCACCAGTAAGCCTGTCTGCATTCCCAGGTCATCGGCACAGGAGACTACCATCACATTTTCACCTACTTCCTCCAGTGCTCTTTCCCAATATTGCATTTTTATTGCGAGGATCTGTTCCATAATTGCCTGCACAATTCCGGGATTCATCATCATATCCATAAAGAATTGCTCATAACCTCTCATCCACATGGCATGCTCCCACATCCCGGAACTCATCCTGCCTAGAACATATGCCTTCTGCTCTTCAAAAACAATTTGATTCGCCTCTTTTCTCATGCCGCTGTATCTTTCTGTATCAAGTGCATCAGGCCAGGAAAATTTCTCAATATCTGAAATACTTGTTGCATCTCTCAGGGGACTGTAATACAGGTCATAATAATGTCCGTTTTGAACTGGCATCCTCCAACGCATCCCCCATTCGTCTTCAATTCTAATATATCCTTCCCGGACTCCGAGTTCCTTTAACATTCCCTGTGGTGAAGATCTTGGAGAGACATTTTTAATATCTACGCCCAACCGTTCAATGACGTCCTCTCCCGTTGATGCCATCTGGGTTACCCTGTCTTTGATTTCAGCCTCACCGGGAAGTCCCAGGTATTTCTTTAAGGCGTGTAAAGCATTAATATTTATACCAGAAACCATGGTTCCTCCCAGATCGAAAGGAATTTTATCCGGTTCACGGTGCTCCAGAGCGGCTTTTACTCTTTCATAACTTGTGTATTCACTCATTGCTCTATGATATTTTGATTTCGAGGCTATTTTACCGATAACCAAACCGCCATATCTCCGGGTCCCCTGTTATTCCACAGGTGATAAGGAATGAGTGTCAGGTCTGATTCTCCTGCCCTGGTCTTTATGATTTGTGTTCCTCCCAGTAACTCAGGATCAAACAAAGTACTCGTGGGAACATCTTTATTCAGTACCAGTTCATGTATCCTGACATTTTCGTTATCCGGCCACTCTGCACAATATACCAGTGGGCCTCGTTGTATGCTGACCTTATCCAGGTTTGCTTCTATTCTGGTATCTGCTGAAATTTTCCGTACTTCCATAGGTAACTCAAGCGTAACCCTGTCGCCTGCTTTCCATTTTCTGTTGATGACCATATACCCATCTTTCACAGAGACATCAACAGGTTCATCATTGACCATGAGTTTAATAGAAACCTTGCTTTCCCCGGTAAACCTGTACAATCCACCTGGGATCGCCTCATTTTCCACCCAACCCGGACGGCGGATATTTAAACTGAAACGCATGCTTTCCTTGGGATTAATAGTGATTTCAATCTTGCCTTCCCAGGGATATTTTGTTGCTTGTTTAAGCTGTATTTGCTGACCCTTGAGCTCCAGGGAGGCTTGATTCTCAATGAAGAGGTTTACAAAGATTTCATCAGCCGTCTTCGCATAGATATATCCAGGTACGGCAGGTATAAATCTTGAAATATTAGAGGGACAACATGCACATCCGAACCACTCACTCCGTTTGTGCTGCCCGGATGAGGCCAGCGGATTGGGATAGAAAAACATATCCCCTGAAAGGGAGACACCTGAAAGCATACTGTTGTAGAGGGTCCTTTCAAGCATATCAAAATATTTTGACTCTCCATGCAACAGATACAGCCGGTGATTCAAAAATATATTCCCAATGGAAGCGCAAGTTTCAGCATAAGCTTCCATGTTTGGAAGAACGTAAGGCTGGTCGAAACCTTCATTCCCGGCATGGGTTCCGATTCCACCGGTTATATAGGTCTTTTTATAAACGATATCCTCCCATATTTTATCTATCACCTCAACATAGACAGAATCTTTCTCCAGGGCAGCAATATCAGCCATTGCCGAAAACATGTATGTAGCCCGTACTGCATGTCCAACAGCTTCAGTCTGGTCAATGACCTTCGCATGTTGTTGTAATTGCTTATGTCCACCGGGTCCCCGTACATCCAGAAAAAACTTAGCCAGGTTTAGATACTTCTCATCTCCGGTTGTTCTATAAAGTTTTACAAGCCCAATTTCTATTTCCTGATGACCTGGGGCAGAAGTATTGGCCTGCAAGCCAAATTCCTGGTGAATCAGGTCGGCATTTCTAATAGCAACCTCAAGTAAGCTACGTTTGCCGGTCACTTCATAGAAGGCAACTGCTGCCTCATACATATGGCCAACATTATACAGTTCATGGCTTCCTTTTTCAACATTGATCCAGCGATAGGGACCTGCCATATCCGATGCATTATCCCCAAGAATTGTCCTGTTTGTATACAGATAACCATCGTCCTCCTGAGCCATCCCGATTTTATAAATAAGGCTGTCAAGATAAGCCTCTAATTCCGGATCAGGAATTGTCTGTAATGAATAGCTCGCTCCTTCGATAATCTTATAAACATCCGAATCATCGAAAGCAAAAAGAGAATTGAAGCTCCCCTTTTTCAAACCACCTGCAACTTCAAAATTCTTTATCCTGCCGGTGATTTCAGATTGATAAAATGCAATGGGTATGGTAATCTCGTGATTACGCTTGATTCTCGGTCCCCAGAAATCATCCATTATATGCACACTGGTAAAGGGCACGGGTGTGATGGGGTATTCTCCCCCGGGTACCGGAGCCTGATTACACCCTATCACTAATAAATATACTAGAAGCTGTATTAAAAACAATTGACATTTATTTTTTATCATTGCTTGATTGAATTAGAATTAACGGTATTTACTGAACTAATTTTAGTTCACGGTTTAGCTTATATTTGATTCCCTTCTTAAGGTTTATACTCACCACCTTACCAAGGTATCTGATACGACAGGGACCGTCCTGATTGGAATGGATGACTGATTCAACTAATTTTCCCTCTTCCCACTTGATGTCCACCTCGAATCCTCCCCTGGCAAGCAGACCTTTCACCTCACCTGTAGCAAGATTGTCCGGGAGTGCAGGCAAAAGTTCGATTTCTTTGTTATGGGATTGCAACAGGATCTCTGCAATACTGGCAGTGCCCCCGAAATTCCCATCTATCTGGAAAGGAGGATGGTCCACAAACAAATTTGGCAATACACCTCCTGTATACCCGGATCCCGGGGAGTGTTCACCTTCCGGATTGAAAATATTATCCAGGAGTATTTTAACATGGCCGGGATCTTTTAACCTGGACCATAAACCTAATTTCCAGGCCATGGCCCAACCAGTCCCCCCATCTCCCCTCTGAAGGAGGGAGACCCTGGCCGCCCTAGCCAATCCCGGATCATTTTCCAGGATGATGGTATTGCCAGGATAAACACCCCATAATTGTGAAATGTGCCGGTGCCGGTCATTGGGATCATCCCAATCATCAAGCCATTCTTGCAGCTGTCCGTGTTTACCGACCTGGACAGGAGCAAGTTCTTCCGTGGCTGCTGCCAGTTTTTTCCTGAATTCAGGGTCTAGATCCAAAATTTCTCCTGCATCGGAACAGGCCTGAAATAAATACCTGATTATTTCCATATCTACGGTCGGACCTGCGCAAATGGTTGTCATCTCATTATTTTCGAATTTTTGATAGTCCCATACCCGTGGATTCAATCCTACTTTATACCAATTTTCAGGAGAGCTCGAAGGACAGGTAACAAGCCAGCCCGTTTCTGGATGGACCACCATGGATTCAAGGAAAAATTGCGCGGAACCCTTGATCAACGGATAGGCTTTTTCAAGGTATTCCCGGTTATCTGTAAAGAGGTAATGTTCCCAGAGATGACTTGCAAACCAACCTCCTGCGGCATGCCACGTACCAAAGTAACCATCCCAGCCCATTGGTGCCGTCGGCCTCCAGATATCGGTATTAAAATGATGCACCCATCCGTTTACACCGTAATGTAGTTTTGCCGTTCTGGAACCTGTTTCAGCCAGGTCTTCGATAAATTCATAAAGTGGCTCAAAACACTCCGCAAGGTTTGTAACATCTACAGGCCAGTAATTCATTTGCAGGTTGATGTTGGTAGTGTATTTTCCTCCCCAGGCAGGGTTCATACTCTCATTCCAGATACCCTGCAGACTTGGAGGCTGTGTCCCGGGTCTGGAGCTGCTAATCAGTAGATATCTCCCAAATTGAAAAAACAGGGCTACCAGATTGGGATCATCTCCTTCCTTGTACCTTTTAATCCTTTCATCCGTAGGAAGATCATCCTTCCATGACCTTCCAAAAGACAGGCTCACCCTTTTCATTAAACGGGAATGTTCCGCCACATGATCCTTTTTGAGATCGGCGTAAGATTTGACCTGAATATTCTCCAGGTGAGAGAGGACTCTTTTTTCAGGATCAGCACTTACATCTTTATAATTTACAAAATTTGTAGCCGCAGAAATCACTATCATTACCTCATCAGCATTTTCGACCCTGACCCTGTCCTCAACAACACTGGTTTGCCCTCCACTGGTGTTTATCATTGCACGGCACTGGTATTCCACCTGGCCTTTCACACCCTCATAAGATGCATTTCGTCCGCGCAGGATCAAGGTATTGGTTTCCTGGGCTTCAGACATAAAGTACTCATCACCAGGATATTGTTGATTCTTTTTACCTGTCAGATTGGCTTCGAATGAAATCCTGCCAGGTTGACTTGCTGTCAGCCGTATGATCATTACATTATCAACCGGACTCGAAAAATATTCCCTTGTGTAGGTGACATTTCCAATCGTAACAGAAACACGTACAATTGCAGAATCAATATCCAGTTCCCTCCGGTATTTCCAGAGCTGACTCCCGTGATCTGTCAGGTCTCCAAATCCAAAAAATTTCAAATGGAGGCTTCCCAGGGTCTGGTATTTCTGGTGGTGTTGAGGCTTTGTCTCCATGGCCTCATAAAACACTTTCTGTGCTTCCCGGAATTTTTCCTGAAAAACCAGCTCTCGTATCTCCGGGAGGGCTTCTGCCCCTTTGCCCAGGAGCTCAGGCTCATAGGGTCCACCCGACCAGATCGTTTCTTCATTTAATTGTATCCTGTCATCAATCACTCCGCCATAAACCATCCCACCAAATCGGCCATTGCCAATGGGCAAAGCCTCTGTCCATACCTGGGCAGGTTCATCATACCAGAGTACATTTCTATTTGTCTGGGCCCGGGTACCTAAAATGTTAATTATTAAACTGATTGACAGAAGAAGATATGAGGTTCTCATGATACTTATTTTTGATTCCAGTATTTCTCAATGAAATATTTATAGTCTTTTCCATGGTTTCTCCAGTCCCAGTATTCCTCACTGGATTTAAACGGAGGAAGGTGATGTGGCTGCAATTTGAGGGAGGTTTCTTTCAGGGGGGCTGGATTTTTCGGGATATACCCGGCCATTTCCTTTTTGACATCCTGGAATTCCGGATTATTTGCAAGGTTTGTCCATTCTTCGGGATCCCTGCTATGATCATACAACTCTTCGCTACCATCTATTAAAACGGTATACCTCCATCTCTCGTTTCGCACTGAGAATTCACTGAAATCATAAGTTGTAAGGGCCGGGTAATCCCATGTCCTTCCCGGATCCCGTAACAGGGGGACCAGGCTTCGTCCGTCGATTTCATCCCTGGCAGGCAAGCCACATATTTCCAGCAGGCTGGGATAAATATCCTGAAGGGAAACAATCCGCCTGCAGTTGGATCCATCAGAGGAGCCTTCAGGTAAACCGGGTGTTCCTTCGGGAACTTTGATCATCAGTACCGATTGAACAACATTCTCCCACAATGCAAATTTCCTCCAATGTTCCTTTTCCCCCAATTGCCACCCATGATCGGACCATAGTACAACTACCGTATTATCAGCGAATTGACTTCCTTCCAGGGCATCCAGCAATCTGCCCAACATGGCATCCGCAAAGGCAATGGATGCAAGATAAGCCTGGACTGCCATCTCCCACTGTCCCGCTTCCAGGACATGCTGGTGATACCCCCCTCCCCTGTAGGCAATATCCCTGGAGCGGTCTCCAACATCATCCAGGTCGTTTTCAAGTATTACCGGCAATTGAATGGACTCAAGCGGAAACATATCAAAGTACTTCTGTGGCACATACCATGGCAGATGTGGCCTGTAAATACCACAGGCCAGGAAAAATGGTTTATCATGGTCTTTGCGGAGTTGCCCAGCAATATATTCGACGGATTTAAAGTCTCCCATCTGCTTGTCTTCGGTCTGCAGGGCTTCCCAGTCAAAACTCATGTACATGTTTTCAAACACCGGCATATTGTAGGTTGAGCTATCATGCTTATCCGGATTCACCGGGTAATCAACCGGCATATTTTGCTTCTGCGAAGGCCAGTATTCGTCCCAGCAGGCAGAGTCTACCATGAAATAATGAAATATCTTTCCGGCTCCGCTGGAATAATATCCATGTTTCCTGAAATAAGTACCCATGGATATCCGGTCCGGGATCAGCTCCCGCCAATCCTGGTAATTTGAATAAACACCTGAAGTATAGGGTGCCAGACCCGTCATGACCGATGTCCTGGACGGGTTGCACCCGGGACTGCTGCAGTAGGCCTGACTGAAATTTACGGATCCCTCTGCAAGCCGGTTGAGATTTGGAGTAATGGCCTGGGGGTGTCCGCCCAGTGGTTCGATCCAGTCATTGAGATCATCCACGGAGATAAACAGAACATTTGGCTTATCGATTATCTCTGATTCAGTTCCACAGGAAGAAAGCAATAATAAAAAACCGGCCTGTAAAAGTTGACAAAATCCTTGAATAATTTTTGTAAACATAACCCGTAGATTGGAATAATAAAAAGGATGCGTAACCGGGTAATAAAAATAATCAAATTATTATAAAATACTTGCAGTGACAGGAGATTCCGTGGATATGCATAACATAATTTATGCTATACTTGTGATATCAATCCGTGAATATGAAAATGATCAGCCCTGTCAAGAAAGTCCTGGCCCTCCTCCTAATCATTCTACCTCACATGACCATGCTTGCGCAGCAGCCGGTTTCTCCCCTGGTTGCTTCCTTTGAAATGCATCGTTTGATGAAAATGGAGACGGTCTTTAAATTGGACTGGATAAGCCTTGGACCAACACTGAATTCAGCACGTGTGGAGGCCGTACAACTCGACCCTGAGCATCCGGGTACCATGTATATTGCATTTGGTTCCGGCAATTTATGGAAGTCGGTTAACCATGGCATATCCTGGAAACCGATTTTTGAAGGCCAGCCATCGCTTGGGATAGGGGATTTTGCACTTGCTCCGTCAAATCCCAATATCATTTATGTGGGGACGGGAGAAAGCCTCAAAAAAGCAAGGAATTTTACCATGCCGGGGACAGGTATCTACCGGTCGGATGATGCCGGCGAAACCTGGAGGCACCTTGGACTTGATGATTCCTGGCATATTGGAGAGATTGCCGTTCACCCCCATAATCCTGATATCGTCCTGGTGAGTGTGCTTGGGCATTTTTGGTCCAAGAATGAGAACAGGGGCGTTTTTCGCACAAATGATGGAGGAGAATCCTGGAAACAAGTTCTTTATAATGATGATCAAACCGGCGCCAATGATATTGTCATCTCTCCTTCAGATCCTGATATCCTGTATGCTTCCATGTGGGAGAATAATCCGGGTGTCAGCGGTCCCAACAGCGGAGTTTACAGGAGCAGCGATGGTGGAAAGACCTGGTCAGCGCGTAACATCGGTTTGCCGCAGGGGTATGGGACCGGTAGAATGGGTCTGGCCGTATCCTATACCAATCCTGACAAAGCCTATGTACTGGTTGATAACCGGAGCAATGAAAATGACGATGCAGCCGAGGTGTATAAAACCCTCGATGGAGGATTGCACTGGGAAAGGACCCACCAGGAAGACCTGAAGATTTTTTCGGTAATAGGCTGGTATTTTACAGATATTTATGTGAGTCCGGCGAATGATGATGAAATATTTGCGCTGGGTGTAAGGCTGGCTCACAGTGCTGATGGAGGGAAAACATTTGCCATAATGGGAGGTGATGTGGCACATATTACACCCAGTGCAGCCCATGGACTCCATCTCGATCATTGTGAGCTCTGGATCCATCCCGGTAATCCCGATCACCTTGCCCTGGGGAATGACGGTGGATTGTACATCAGTTATGACAGGGGTAAATCCTGGATGCATTATAACAACATTCCTGCCGGTGAATTTTATGACATCACGCTGGATCATCAGACTCCATATCAAATCTATGGAGGCGTCCAGGATGATGCCACTGTATATGGTCCACCGGAAGAATGGAATCCCGCTTTTCCTGACAGGTGGAAATATCTCTGGATAGATGCCTGGAACGGAGGCGACGGCTGTGTAACGCAGGTCGATCCGGAAGATCCCAATACAGTGTACTTCAGCGCTCAAAATGGTGCTGCCAGACGCTTAAACATGGCAATAGACAGTTCGACTTCCATCAGGCCAGAGCTGCCTGAAGAATACGGGGATAGCCTCCGGTTTAATTTTGTCACCCCATATTTCATATCAGCACATCATTCCAAAACACTTTACCATGCAGGCAATTTTGTCTTTAAGAGTACCGATCGTGGTGATCATTGGGAACTGATCAGTGGAGATCTTTCCCTGTCCTCTGTTGAAACAAAAAAATCAACAGCAGCAGGAGCATTGGCGGAGTCACCGTTACAACCCGGACTGCTCTATTTGGGTACCGACAGGGGAGCATTCTGGGTATCGCAAGACGATGGCCTGTCATGGAAGGAACAATCGAAAGGGATCCCGGATAATTACATCTTGAGTATTTGTCCCTCAAGGTTTAATAAAAAGAGGGTATATATGGCAATTACGGGAATCAATTACGATGACCTGGGCAATTACCTGTATGTATCAGAAAATTACGGGGAAAACTGGAGATCACTGGGATCAAAGCTTCCGGATGAACCTGCAAACGTAATCCTTGAGGATCCGACAAATGAAAATATTCTTTACGCCGGGATGTACAGGGGGGTCTATATCTCAACTGACCGGGGCAATCAATGGTCATATCTGGGGAAGAATATGCCGGCAGCAAGCATTGCAGATATGGAGATACATGAGCCGTCTATGGACCTGATTGCTGCAACCCATGGCCGTGGTATTTATAAAATGAATATTAAACCAATTCAGACAGGATATTCAGATAAAGCAGGCCCTGAGGAGAACCATTTGTTTAAAATCCCGGCGGTTCACCGTCCCTGGCAAAATGACACCCGAGGGAAACCCGATTACCGTACCCTCAAAAAGGTACCTATCAGCTTCTGGCTATCTACTTCCCAGCAGGTGTCACTTGAACTTATGAATCCAGGGAATGAGTTGGTCTGGTCCACCAGGCTGGATGGCCAGGAAGGATTTAACGAGATTCGCTGGGACCTGATATACAAAAGGGAAGATAGCGATCAACCTTATTTCATTCATTATGAAACATTTCTTGAATCCGGATCCTACAGCATGCAGTTGCTGGTGGGTAAGGATACCCTGAGTCGGGAACTAATTATCCTGGATGGAAAATCTCCCAACCTATACTAGTCTCCTATAAGCTGGCGCTGGACTGGATTTTATAATTTACCGGTTGTAGTGATTCTTGCCTGATCCAGATGATCATCGTTTCTGTGCCGTCCGTATCCCTTATGATACCCTGGCGGAAATTTCTGTCCGGGATTATCTTTTCCCCATTGATTTCCAGGTCTGCCAAAGACTGGCTGCCCCAGTCCTTAATTACAAAACAAGGATTCACAATAGGCTCTGTCTCAGAACCTTGAAGACTGAATGAAAATCCGTCTGATTCTTTATTAATAAGGTATGCCCTTTGTCTCTTGTCATATCCACTGCTTTCACATCGGTTCAAATCTGTAATTGCAGCTGCGCTGTTCCATGAACGGTTAAGCATCTTCAAATCAGAAGCAGGAAGATTGGTCATCCCATAAATATTATATGCCTCCGTCCGGCCATCATCCAGAAGATGATGCAATCCATCTAATGTGCCAAGGCAGGAACTGCTTACCCGGTCTGTTCCGGTTCTTACGGTACCATCACTGGGCAAAATTCCGAAAGGATAATGGTTCCATGTATTATATCTCGATAATCCCGGTCCAAGCCTCATAGATTGCCATTGACTATAGGGGCGCCAATTTGAACCGACCTCACCAATATTAAAATGTTTGTATTCGGATTTGAGATTCATATAGACAAGATTTTTATTCCCACCAATCGCTGCCCCGTTCCTGAAGGTCTTTCCAACAGAGTAATTCCATGTCTCGGTTTCCCCTTCCAAATTAGAAAGAGTGATCGCATCAAAAGGAACAATGTCTTCCGGTCTTGTTCCGGGCTGGCTGAGTAATTCATTTTGCTGTGTCTGTATGTCGTGAAAATCGGCCAGACGTCCGCTCACCTGATACCGTACAGATACAGCATCCGGATATATATACCAGTACTCATCGGTCCATAAGCCCCATCCGTTCTCATCTTCCTGCAGCCACTCATAAGAAATACTAACGCTTGCATTGCGCCAGTGAACAACTACCCTGGCATCGGTATTCTCAATTAGCCGAACATGAGAGAACCGGCAAATTTTATCTGACATATGCTCAAAGCATTCGTCTGTATAATCTTCAGGTCCCTGGTCACTATTCCAGATGCCTTCAGCACCAGGTTTTGTAACCAGGCTGGGAAGATAATTTGTGCCCCTCCAGAATACAAAGCGGCTGGGTTTATCATCAAAAGAAACAAGGATATCCGTATACTCACCAACACGCCATAGTCCATCCCATTCAGGACTGCATTCAAGTTTCGTATAGGCAGCTCCAAAACCGCCTGCCTTTTCTGGTCCGGCGGGTAAAACCCAATACTGCAAAGGTTGCACGTTGTCAGGTTTAAATGCCTGATAATCAGTGGATATTTCTGATGATGCAAGGGCCCTGTCAAATATCCTGACCTCATCGATCAATCCACTGAAAACCATATTGGAAAGAAATGATGTTGTGACGTTACGTTCAAAAGCCCAATGATATTGTTTCTCATGAGCCATGCCAATATAAAGGTCCAGCTCTTTTGCATCCAATATCTCCCCCGATACAGGCTTGGAATTCATTAATACTCCATTGAAATAAATAGAAAATCCTTTTGTTTTTTCATAAACACCGGTGACCAGTGTCCATTTTAACAGGTCCACCTTTTCACTGCTGATCAATCCCTGCCATTCCCCCGCTATATATGCATGCAATCCGATCTGACCCAAATGGTTTATTCCCAGGGAATATCCGGCTCGCTTATCCTGGTCATGATCAACAATACCTGACCAGTTCCATGAATATTCCTGGGGCGCGATCCAGGCTTCGATTGTGAAATCACCACTTATCTCAGGTACCTGGGAAGCAGGCAGGCTTACCTTATTGGTATAACCATCAAAAGACAAACTTGTTCCGGACACTCCTGCCCTCCAATAGCTATCCATACCGGAGATGACACAATCATGGCCTTGAATACTCTCTTTTGTAAGCTTGTAATTTTTACTTAATCCTTCGTCAAACCTCCACCACGCAGCCGGGGATTTATTACCACCGTTTTTAATGGCAGTTCCCTTAACCGGATCACCAGGAATGGACTGCAATTTTGCCGTTGTAGTGCTTTTGTTGACAATACCTTTGGATGTAAGTTCAAATGCCTGGGTAGTCGCATTCATAGGATCATTCCACTCATCGAGTGAATAACAGCCCTTTTTGACTGTTCTTATAACAGAACCATCAGGATTTATTGTGAAATATTCATCTACATAATCGGCAAAATATTTCCCAATATCCCCACCATAACTACTCTTAAAATCTGTAAAATTTTCACTGTTCAGGTCCGGGGCATATCTCCAGTGTATGATAATTTTATCGGATGTGTTCTCAATCACTCTTACAGATGAACATTTATTTATTCTGTCGGGCCTTTCAGCCGGTCCGTCACCAATAATTGGAATTATCTTGTCAACAAAATGTTTGGAGTTTCCAATTTGCAGATATGGCAAATAACTGTATTCCCGGCTAAAAACAAATTCTCCGAGTTGGTTTACATTGATGACTATATCGGCATATTTCCCTGTATTGTTTCCGTCCTCAAAACCAAGCCTCGTATAATAGGCATAGAAACCTGGAGTTTGTGAATAAGCCACCGGGCTATTAAACAGACAAAATGTTGCTGAAAAGGCAGTAAACAATATACCAGGTATAAACAAATTATTTCTCATGGTAGATTTGATCTATTATTTAGTTCATTACTATTTAGTTCAGTGTTCCCTTTAGTTTATCAAGATGCCTTGTTTTTGCTATTAATTTACCATTGGAAAGGATCATAAGGCCCTTACCAAGGTTATATCTGCTACCATTTCTGTCCCATACTATGGTTATGATGTGGTCATGGTATTTTATATTATCCAGGCAGAACCAATCCCAGGTATCCCCGGGGACGAGGGGATTGATCTCGATAATTTCATCCATTCTGGGCCGTAACCCTACTAATCCCGTAATAATCAGGTCGTTGAAAGTGGAATGATTGTAATCCTTCCCCCTTTCTTTACTTGCCGGCATTAACATTTTTCTTGATAACCATTCCCCTGTATAGGGATCCAGGTTCTCATCTATCCAGGGAACCAGTTCTCCATTATCCTTCTTCAGTTTATGGCTCCCGGCATATATCCTCAATTGTTCAAAATAATCACCTTTACTGACTATATCCTGCTCATAATTATTGAGGAGATTGGCCATCGCGGTCAGTGTGACGGAAGTAGCAAATGGCCAGCTGGGACCGTTCCACTGGCATGCATGTCCCTGGTAGGATATTTTGAATCCCGGATGCTTCTGCTCAGCCGATGTTAGACCATAAGGTGCATAGAAACCACTTTTATCCATGATATGTTCCCAGGCTGTTTCATAGCCCGCGTCCTTTTCCGGAAGATTGAAGTACCAAGGGGTATAGCCGTGAAGTTCCCTGACGTCGGTCAATTCATTTGTATCCCTTGAAAGTGTTTTAAAGAATCCAGCTTCCTCATCCCATAATTTATCCAGAACAAGTTGCTTTAAATGAGATCCCTTTGCGGAGAATGTTTCCACGATATCCGGTTGGCCATTTAAAAGGGCTATTTCCGAGATGGCTTTCGCATCACCATACATGTAACTGTTAATGGTAGCCCGTTTTCCACTTCCCCCAACCGATACTTCCATCCCATCCCGGTCATCTATCTGCCAGAAGAGTCCGTCGGGTTCCAGCCTTTTCTTCTCCCATTCATAATAATTATTTACCAGATCTGGAAGAAGCTCACCCGCCATATCCATATTCCCTTTTACCATCGAACAGTTGAAGATGGCATCTGCAGCCCAGAAGCTATAGCTCCGTGGACTTCCACCCTTTCTGAACCAGAAGACTGCATAATCGTCCAGGTACCGTGGATTATGAAGCCAGCGGCCCTCATAGAAATGATGTGCACCCGGACAAGAGATAGAATTATGTTTCCCGGACCAGCTTACATCCGGCAAGAATTCCGTGATGATAAATCCATCCGGAGTCAGCTTAATATGCTTTCGGTATGTCCACCACCTGAAATAATAGATCCGCTCCAGCTCCTTGTCCGGGCAATCAAAAAACGGAATGTTGTTTTTGAGGAAATCCCAGGCTATATCATTTGGGTAATATTGCGCATACAACTCCTCATCAGTATTGTTAAAATTATCAATGTATTTTTTAAAGGAATCCGGATCCAGTACAGGCACGTTCAGGTGAGTGCCCTTTTGGGCCTTCCTTCCCAGAGAATCAGTGCAGGCAGTTAAACCGGCCAGGAGCATTATTATTAATATCTTATTTATCATAATTACCAGCTTCCGTAATCATCAGGTTCTGCTCCAGGCTGAATCCTTTTCCTGACAATACAACCTTATAATCTCCAGAATCGGTAAAGGTGATATCCGGCAGGGCGTAGACAGATTTTCCTTTTTTAACCTCCTTTACCAGGTCCCAATCCAATTCATTAAACCCCGTATTCCCTTTCCATTTTTTATGAAATACGGATTCCCCGCCGGGATCAGTAACGGTCAGTTCAACCGGTTGATCTTTTATCAGATAGAATGTAAATTTTGCATTTATGCGGCTTCGCAAATCCCAATCACTTCTGTAGTCCTTGGAACCGGGCAATTTTGCCATGGGAATATCAAAGAAGGCATTTTTATCTTCTACCGATGTACTGTCAAAATACTGCCGGATGCCCCGGATATCCATCACAAAAATACTCCTCCCGTGGGTAGCAGCTATGAGTTCTCCGGCCTGAGGCTGGATGATCAGATCCTGCACAAAACAGGCAGGCATTCCTGTCCCCAGCATCTCCCAGTGTTTTCCACGATCAACCGACACGTAGACGGAACGGAAAGTCCCGGCATAGAGTATATCTGGGTTTCCCGGGTCCTCCAGGAGAGTATTCACAGGCTCGTCCGGCAGTCCTGAAGAAATGCTTTTCCAGTCCATTCCATAATTTTCAGATACAAATACATAGGATGTGAAATCATCCTTTTCTATTCCCGAGAGTACTATATATACTAACGAATCTTCATGTGATGAAGGTTCTATGTCTTTGACATAACAATGCGGCAAATTGCCCGATCGCTCGCGCCAGGTAACCCCGTCGTTTTGCGTTATCCATACCATGCCAAGATTGGTCCCGGCATACAATAAGCCTGGTTTTATGACAGATTCAGAGAGTTCTGTCACCCCCCTGCTCTTTCGGTCGGTATTGGTAGACTCTGTAAGGTCAGGGCTTATACAGTTCCAGTCATCCCCCCGGTTAAGGCTTTTAAATATTTTACTTCCCCCGAAATAAAGGGTTAAAGGATTATGGTGGGAAATAAAATAGGGTGTCTGCCACTCATACCTGATCTTTTCATCCTCCTCTTCAAGCGAAGGTCTGATCGAAACATTTTCTCCGGTTGACATATTTTTACGTTGAATAGCTCCCATCTGGGCTTCGTAATATTTTATATTCGGATCAAGCGGATCAGCCAGGGTGACAAACCCGTCTCCGCCGGACCAGGGATCTACCCATACATATTCCCAGTTATCGGCGTATCCGTCATCCAGGGAAAGGTTAACAGGGCCAAATACAGAGGAATTATCCTGGGTCCCGCCATATACATTGTAGGGGTTAAGGGAATCGGCGGAAATGCAATAGAACTCACCGACCGGCATATTGTTATAATGGAGCCAGGTTCTGCCACGGTTATAGGAGACAAATACTCCTCCGTCGTTCCCCAGAATAAGATGGTTGGGATCATCCGGGTCTATCCAGAGATCATGCTGGTCAAGATGCAAATAAACTCCGGCATTGGGAAAAAGGTGATCAACCGGATCCCAGATGTAATCGAAGGTTTTCCCGGCATCTGTAGAATGAACCATCTTTACACCAAGCAGGTAGACCTCGTTTGAATTGTCAGGAGAAACGCGAAGATCCCCGAAAGCCCATCCAAAACCGGCATAGATTGGAAGATCATCTTCATGTGTTTTGATCCAGCTATCTCCCATGTTTTCAGACCTGTATAATTCAGCCCCGATCACCCCCTCCTCCACGGTATCGGGTTTGCTCCGGTTGTCAACGAGGGCATATAGTTTATAGGGAGGGCCGGAGGAGATGGCCAACCCTATCCGGCTGATATCTTTTCCTGCCGGAAATCCCCCCGATAATCGTGTCCATTTAATACCACCGTCGATGCTTCTGAATATACCCGTTTCTTCACCGGCAACTTTTCCGGTACAATCCCATGAGGCAGCGAAAATTATATCTTTGTTTTCCGGGTGAATTACTACATCACTGATCCCTGTGCTGTCTGAAATATAAAGGATCTTTTTCCAATTTTTGCCACTGTCAATTGTCCTGAAAAGCCCTCTTTCCTCGTTCCTGGTCCAAAAATGACCCAGAGCGGCCACGTATACCTTTCCGGGATCTTCATTATCCACAAGGATACGGGCAATGTGGTAGGTGTCGGATAATCCTTTGTGGACCCATGTTTTTCCCCCGTCACCAGATCGAAACACACCTGTTCCGGGAATGGTGAATCCCCTTGTTGCCCTCAGGTTCTCTCCTGTACCGAGCCAAACTACTTCCCCGTCAGATGGAGCCACCTCGACATCCCCGATGCCATAAGCCGCCTGGTCATCAAAGACAGGATCCCAGTGCAAGCCATGATCGGTAGTTTTCCAGAGATTCCCTGAACCGTAACCTGCATATATGGTTCCAGGTTGACCGGGTGGACTAGAAACTGATTCGACCCTACCACCATTGAATGAGGGTCCTACGGTCCGCCAGGTTAATCCCCCGAAACGGGTTTCATTTTTCCGGACTTTATACTGGTCCCATGATTTCAGCAAGGATGTCTGATTTGCCTGTCCAATACAGAAAAATACCGGGATAATCATAAGTGCCAGGAAAAGGGTTCCGGCTTTATAAATATGATTTACGAATTTGTTTATCATTTTATTGATATTATTCAGGTTTAACATTTAACGGGCAATACCAGTTCTTTTTTCATAAAAGGTAATGAGCAGGCAGTTACCCAAACTTCCGGTCTTTAATGCAACATGCATTGCATTAAAATTTCAGCTCTATTGCTTTGCCTTCGTATGTAAACTCTTTGCGAACATTGCCTAACCACTGGTGCCAATTAAGTAGGAACCGGAAGGCAGGAGCCATATTGTTGCTAACCGCTGCCAATCGTAACTCTACCGGATGCTCACCGACAGTTAAGACCTGGGCAGATACAAATGCCAGACCAATGGTGAGATTTACAGAAATAAATAATCCGAGGATTCTCAGGATCCTGTTATTCATGTTTGTTAATGTTCATTATCAATTAGAAGAACTATTTTTCCTGGCCTGTAACAATGGGCACATAACCTGTTTCGAATCCAGGGGGAGGTGTCAGGATTAGGGCCGGATCCAGTGTGACCAGTTCACCAATCGCAGGTGGAGGCATATAATCCCTGTCGATTGACCAGCTTGCATGAATTTTCTCTACAAAAGATTGAAGTTTGGCTTTCTCCTCATCGCTCCAGTCAAATTGCTGGAAGGAAGGCTGGTCAACAAAACGGTACCAGTAATAGGTAACCTCCGATCCATCTACAAGGCTTACCTTGAATGGCCCGAGTGCCGGTCCTGGATTCGTCCATGCTCCTGTATCAGGAGAAGTATATGGTTCTGCATTGCCGGCAAGGGCGAACTCTTTAGACTTTATCTGGGTCTCATCGGGAACTTCCGATGCAGATACAGCTATCCGCACATTTCCCTGCTCTTTAAAATATTGGGGGAATTGGCCCTTCGGACTCAGCGGGCTGTCTTCCCACTGTAAGCCGAAAACATTTGAGGAGAAAATCGCTGTTTTCAGGATATTGTCTATTCCACTGAGTTCAATTCCGCCCTGGTCATATCTGACCTCACCTGTATTTAATTCAGGTTTCATGCTGCCAGTTTCATCAAAGGCCCCGGTACAGGCTTTACCCCCATCCCTCCAGGCCTTAAATGGATCATAAAGAGCCTGCTTTGAGTAATATACCACATCCTGCACCAGGATGGTTCTTCCCTGCTCGTCTACAGGAAATTGCAGGCGGGGGATTTTAACCCAGGTCACACCCTCGGCATCCTTTCCCTCAAAATGTGGAACCGTGTTGATTTCCATCGCTCCTCCTCCCGTCACTCCCGACCGTGCATCCAATCCCCTGCCATAATCAAACTCATAATTCTTCGAAATTTTGCTCCAGGTCTCCGGTATATAATAGGCAAGGGGACCCTTAAAATTGAATGCATTCAGGAACAATGTCCAACTTTGATCCCCCGTGGGCGGTGGACCTTCCCTGGCATCCGTAAAAGGCAAAGCCATCCAAGTATAACCCATAAAGAGACCCTTGGGATCCCCCTGAAATGTAAGTCCATCCGGCGGAACCAGTACCCTGTTGCTGAGTTGGGCAATTCCCATTTTATCATCGGGCAGGGCTGTCTTACTATAGAAAAAAGACCAGCCCGGAGAAGCAATTTCAAAATCATAACAGCTGGAGGTGGCATTCATACTGAATTTGGGAGGCCCGTAACGGAACCTGTTCCCGGCCCAATAGCCCAGTCCCCCTTCAACAGTCTGGAAAACACTTCCATAGGTAGGCCCTCTCTCATCCCAATTGTCCCTTGCATAGGTGCCTACCGGACAGAGGGGTGTATCCTTGTTATCTGAATTATCGGGACTTATCCAGGTACTTGGCAGACCGATCTGAAAATTTGCAAGAGGCTTATCAATCAGCGGCCATACAGCCGAGTAAAAACCAACTCCCGCCCCGAATCCGGCAGGTGGCCGGGGGGCATTATACCAGATATACCCATGAAGTCCCTTGGTACCCGATCCAACAAAACCCGGTTCATTTTCTTTAGAGATATCCTGGGCCAAATTCGTTCTTTGGCAAGCCCCCAAAAGGATTGCCACAATAGAGAAGAATAAAAATGATTTTTTCATTTTTTATAATGTTATTTTCAACGAAATGTCCTGCATGGCAGGTAGTGACAACAAGCGGCTGTTCATGAAACCCGAATCCCCTACTTTGGCTTTGCCCTTTTTCAGGGTAATCTTTTTGATCTCATCAGGGATTTCCAGAAGGATCTGTTGATCCCTCTTTGAATGCAGCGTGACCTTTATACCCTGTCCATCCCATTCAAGGTGTTTGATTTCAATCTGTCCACGACACAATACGCCTTCAATAGCTCCTTCGGGCCATGCAGCAGGCAAGGCTGGAAGCAGTGTGATCTTTCCAGGTTCTGAAGCAGCCAGCATTTTAATAAGCACCGCAGGCATTCCCCCGCTGATATCCATGTTAAAAAGCCGTTTGTGATTGTGCATGGATGCCAGGTTATTCAGCCAATAACGGTTGGCCAGCTGGACCAGGCACCTGTAGGCAAGTTCATTTTCACCCAGGCTCGCTGCTGCCTGTCCCAATTGCACCAATCCAAATGACATGAATCCTGATTTATCCGGATTCCAATGCCGGTCGAGTTTGATTTCGATGATTTTTCTGAAGGCAGCCTGGAGTTCAGGATCATTTGCGATCTCCCCCGGTATTCCGTCGTATAATGGATAGAGCTGAGAGGAATGCCGGTGGCCAAGATTATCCTCAAGTTTCGGGGTTATCCATTCCTTGATTGCACCCTCCTGGTTGATCATATACTCAGGCATTTTCTCCAGCATGCCTTCCCAGACGGGTAACTTTTGCTGGTTCATCCCAAGTTCTGTCGAAACAGAGATGAGATTGCCCAACAGTTCCTTGGCTGCGGCTACATCCATGGTAGCATTAAAACTGCCCTGTGATTTTGTATTGCCCGGGGTGTTTTCAGGTGATTGGGTGGGAGAGAAAATATATTTTCCATCCGGACCTTCGTACAGGTAATCCTCAAAGAACAGGGCCGCTTTTTCCATAAAGGGCAAAGCATGATCAATAAGAAATTCTCGATCTCCAGTGTAGAGATAATAATCATAAAAGAAATGAGCGGCCCAGGCTGCACCTCCTACCCAGAAACCACCTGCAAACCTGGGGGCCAGGGCATTGTTGAAACCATTGGTTGTTGAACGGGAGGGAAGTACTATACCCCTGGCGCCAAACATATTCCTGGCATTGATTTCAAGGTAAGGGACAATTGATTCGATATAGGAGGTATATGCCAGCATAAGCTCGGGCATGTTGCCCATGAGCATACTGGCAATGGCAGAGGGCACGTTTCCGTTATGGGTAAAATCACTTGCCCAGTCCGGTACATAGGTCCCGGCCCAAATCCCCTGCAAGTTTGGGGGAAGTTCCCCGGTACAAGAGATTATGTTATACCGCCCGGCGTCAAATTCTTTTTCGACCAGGGCGTTATTTAACTTTTCAGTACTGCTTATTTCCAGTAACTCCTCAGTTGTCAATTTATGATCCTTACCTCCCCTGAGATCCAGGGACATACGGTTGAATAATTCCCCGTGTATTTTAGCATGACGCTTGAGAAGCTCATCATAATTACCCGATACTTCAGAAAGAGACATTTTTGTCTTCTCCAGTTGTGGTTGATCCGGATCATATATCAATTTGATATCCAGGAGTAACAGTACTTCATCTGCTCCGGTAATGATAAGGCTTTCTCCGTCTGTGTTTGCCTGGCCATTTATTTGTTTCACAAGTGCCATTCCCTCAAGAGCATGAAGGCTTCCCGGGTAAGCCATGGGATAACTGTTCTGATAGGTCAGTGTCGTCTTATCTGCGGACACTGTCACATCTGTAACATGGCTGGCAAATTTACGGGCAGAGGCTGCTACCTGTTTTTCAATTAACATATTACTGGGCTCTCTTGTTTTGAGTTTCAAGCTGCAATTAACAGATCCTTTTCCGGGACCAGTGATCAGTAATACAGCCATTCCATCTGCCCGGGAAACAAACATCCGGCGTTCGTATACTCCATTTCTATCAGCCCAGTGTACCGTTGTTTCACCGGTCTGGAAATCTACGGACCGCATGTAATCGGTAATTTCTTCAGAGGTATTCATCCGGATATTGAGGTCAAAAGCTGGTACAAAAGGATCCGGATACATGAAACTCTTTTGGGTAGAGAAGTCGAATGCTAATTGGGTGGCCTGTGAATAGAGTCCCCTGTCAATTAAATCCCTGATCTCAAAAAGCCTGTACCCATTGTCTGGAGGCATAAGGGGCGCTCCACTGGGGAGAAACAACCGTTCATGGGTGAAGATGATGGTTTCATCCAGTGGACGACTCATTATGTTTGCTCCGATGGTACCATTGCCGCAGATCAATCCCTGTTCCCATGTTTCGCCCGGTTCAGAACTTACAAATCCCCGCTCAGGAATCTTCAGTTGGGCAGTAACATTTAAACTAATCGCAATTCCTACTGCAAACATTACTGTCCGGATCTGCCTTGTATTCATATTTGCTTTCATACTATCAAGATTTTTTGTGGTTATTGTTCAAAACCAGCTATGCTGCTATTCAGGGGAAAAGGTGATATTTAATTTTGACCTGCTTTCCAAATTCAAAAAAACGACAAGGTCCCTACCCTCAAGGGTATGATCGGTTCCGGTCCTCGCATTCTTTATCTCCTTGCCATCGATGAGTACCCGGACCTTTTCAGCGTTCCAGTTCTTGATATAAAATGCCGGATTATGTATGGGTGATTCCTGGCTGCCTTCAAGCATGAACTCGATTTTACCCGGATCACCATCCTTGTTTCTAAGCTGATAACATCTTTGGCTCCTGTCGTATCCTTTTGATTCTGTGGCGGGGGTTTGAACCAATAGTGCTGGTGCATATGCCCAGGATCTTCCAAAATCTGACAACTCATGGATGTCCATTTCATTCATGCCATAAACTCCACACCAGTAATTTCTGTCACCGTATTCATTTACAGGGGGATCGGAAATCGGGAAGCCGTTAAAGGAAGAAGGCCGGTCCGATATCCTTGATGTCCGCCCGTCACAACGTGCCTGTCCGACCGGAAAATGATTGCAACCCTGGACCTTGTCATAGGCACCAAGACCAGCATTTCTGAGCCACATTTCATTGCCTGGTTCAAATAAAATATAGGGTTTGTTCTCAGACTTGAATTGATATTGCTGTATGGTATAGGGTTTGGTTGCCGAGGCACCATAGGGAGAATTTTCCGGATCCTCAAGGTAAGATGATTTGTCCATGCTATTATCGTAATCGGCCACCAGGGCATATTCCTTCTCCAGCAGGTCAGAAACTACCATACCCGGAGCGAGCAGGGGAAGTGATTCCTGGAATTGACGAGGATATCCCAGACTTCCCTTTTTCCAGGACACTTTCCGGATCGCAGAAGCATCCGGGTAGATATAATAATACTCATCAATCCAGCATTCCCATCCGGTTTTGGGATCGGGCCGCCAGGTATTGAGACTGGCACTGGTTGGGGCATACCTCCAGTGAACGACAATACGGGCATCGGTGTTCTCAATGATCCTGACATGTGAGAACCTGCAGTGCCTGTCCTGCATGTGTTCGAAACAGCCTTCCCTGTCATTGGCACCATGTTCCCAGGCTTCCACACTCTGATCCGTCATCCAGTTTCCGTTTTCAGTTACCCAGGACGCGCCGTACCGTATCCCCCTCCAGAAAATTAGTTTGACGGGAGATTGATCGAAACAAACAACAATATCAGGATCCTCCCCTACAGGCCATAAATTATCCCATCCAGGGTAGTATTTTAGTTTTGTATAATATGCCCCGAACCGGGAAGGATGATTTTTAATTACAGGCAGTCTGCGAGCCGGGATATCCGCAACAGGAATATTATAATTGTCAAAATTCTGCCATACCTCTTGTCCAGACAGGGCCTTGTTGTATATTTTTATTTCATCCATGATCCCGTCTATCCCGTAATATGAAGCGACGGTGCCCCATGTACGGTGGATATCGGAAGGTTTTTCCGCTGAGGTTACCATGCCTATACATATGCCGGAACGGGGATGGATGAGCTCAGCGTTTACCTGGTTGCTTCCTGCCAACTTGCCATTGACGTATATTTCCATTTTGCCGCCGGACCGGAGCACCCCAATTATTTGTGTCCATTCCCTGAGCGTTACGGCCTCTTCCTCACTGGTACAGCCTATCCATTGCTCCCCGATGGCACATTCAAAAGAGGCTTGTCCCAAGGGACCCATCAACATTCTGAATCCTTTGGTCTCAGCTGATGCGGTGCTTAATACGGGACACCAGTTCCAGGGATAGCTTCCCGGAGCTACCCATGCTTCAATAGTAAATTCCTGGCCCAATGTTTTTTTTGAACCTTCTCTCCTTACACAGGTTGTAAAGCCGTCAAACCGCAATCCCTGACCCAATATCCCTTCTGCAAATTCGAAATTCCCTTCGATTGTATCGGATAAATTCCCAAACTTGTCAAGCAGGTTCCTGTTTTCAACCCTCTCAAAATCCCAATGCACCAGGGGGGTACTTTCCTGTGCTGAAAGCAGAGCTGGCAATAAACAAAGCAGACCCAGGAAGATAATATTCATGATATAAATTATTCAGGCTTAATACTTACAATCACATTGGAATTGGATTTCATCCTGAGAAATACGATCAGATCTTTGCCCTCCAGTTTATGATGAATCCCTGTTTTGCAATCCTGTAGTTCCTTGCCGTCTACCAACACGCTTGCACCATCGGCATTCCAGTTTCTTATGTAGAAGGCAGGGTTATGTACAGGTGTGTCACTGCTGCCTGCGAGGGTCATCTTGAGCTCACCGGCTTTGCCCTCGCTGTTCTCAATCTGGTAACATCTTTCACTTCCGTCGTATCCGGCAGAGTGAAAACCGGATCCATTTACAGATACTTCGGGTGCATATGCCCAGGATCTTCCAAATGCAGTCAGTTCGGTCAGATCCATATCATTCATCCCATAGAGGCCATTCCAGAAATAACGGTCCCCCTTCTCATGGATCACCGGATCTGAGATCGGGAAAGAGGTCGCATGGGAAGGACGGTCGGACATCCTGGTAGTTCGTCCATCACATCTGGCCTGTCCCACAGGAAAATGATTGCAGCCCCCCGCCATGTCATAGGAACCCAGTTTTCCGTTCCGGAGAAATATTTTATTGCCTGGTTCGAAACAAATAAAGGGTTTATGCTGTGATTTAAATCCATATTGCTGTATGGTATAGTCATGGTTTTGGTCCCAGTTAAATGGTCCGAAGGGTGGTACATTCGGGTCTTCAACAAAGGATTGCTTGCCAGTGTTCCCTTCATAATCCCCTACCAGTGCAAAGTCCGTTTCAAGCAAATCCGATATCTTTTGTCCCGGATGAATCAAAGCCAGGGTTTCCTGGAATTGCCTTGGATAGCCAAGGCTTCCTTTCTTCCAGGATACCTTCCGGATGGCTGTGGCATCGGGATAAATATAATAGTATTCATCGATCCAGCATTCCCATCCTGTTTTCGGATCAGGATGCCAGGTATTGTTATAAGCACTGACGGGTGCGTACCTCCAGTGAACTACAATACGTGCATCGGTATTCTCAATGATTCTGACATGTGAAAACCTGCAATGCCGGTCCTGCATGTGCTCAAAACAGCCCTCTCTGTCTTTTTCCCCATGTTCCCAGGCTTCAACGCTCTGGTCACTCATCCAGTTATTGTTCTCGGATACCCATGACGCAGCGTATCGAATCCCCCGCCAGAATATGAGTTTGATGGGCGATTTATCGAAACAGACCACAATATCCGGATCCTGTTCTACCGGCCAGAGATCATCCCAGCCGGGATAATATTTTAGTTTGGTATAAAATGCACCAAAACTGCCAGGATGCTCTTCTATGTCAGGTAATTTGCGGGGAGCAATATCTGCCTTCGGAACATTTTTCTCGCTGTAACTTTTGAGCACTTCATCTGGGGTAAGGGCCATATCGAAGACGGATATCTCGTCCAGGATCCCATCTATCCCGTAATATGCAGCAATGGTTCCCCATGTACGGTGAATATCTGAGGGTTTGGAAGCTGCTGCAACCATACCAATCGTACAGTCGTACATGGGATCAGAGATGGAACCGTTGATCTTGTTTTCAGCCTTCAGTTCTCCGTTAATATAGAGTGTCATGCTTTCATCAGCCTTAAAAACACCGGTAATATGTATCCATTTCCTTAACGGAAGGGCTTCCGTTTCGCTGGAGCAGGAGATCCATTGTTCGTTAATGGCAGCTTCAAAGGATGCCTGTCCCAGAGGACCTATCATGAGCCGGTATCCCATTGTTTCGTTCGATTCTGTGGTCAGGACAGGACACCAGTTCCAGGGATAATTTCCGAGGGCAACCCAGGCTTCAACCGTGAACTCATCTCCGGTTGAGGCTTTGTCAATGCTGCTCCTTTTGACACATGTAGTAAAACCATCGAAACGCAATCCCTGTCCCAATACCCCTGGAGCAGGATCGAAATTTCCCTCAATGGTATCAGCAATACCGCTTGATGCTTCAATCAGGTTTCGGTTTTCGACATCCTCAAATCCCCAGTGCATTAAAATTTTTGCATCCTGTCCCAATATAACTATCGGCATCAGGAAAAGAATTCCGGCCAAAATCGTTCTCATAATCTCGTTTGTTTAATAATATCCAGTCATAAATTTTTATCTCGCTCCCGCAGGAAGACGTTCCAACCAGAACCTTTCCATTACCTGCCGCAGATGGTAGCTTGTGTTTTCCCTTTCCCTTATCCCGTGAGACCTCATGGGATAAGCCATCATCTGGAACATTTTATTATGCCTGACCAACTCATCAACCAGCATTTCAAAGCTCTGGTAATGAACATTGTCATCGGCAGTACCATGCATGATCAGCAGTTCACCCTCCAGTTTATGGGCATGAAAAATGGGGGATCCTTCCCTGTATCCATATTCATTTTCGGAAGGCAATCCCATATATCGTTCCTGGTAAATCGCATCGTATAAACGCTGATTGCTGACAAATGCCACTGCAATGCCGGCCTTGTAAATATCCGGGTATCTAAAGAGGCAGTTCAGGGTCATTTGTCCACCTCCGCTCCATCCCCAGATTCCGACTCTCTCAGCATCCATGAAAGCGTACTTCTTCAAAATCTCTCTCATACCGGCGGCATGATCATTTCCGGCCACGATTCCTATCTTTCCATAAATCACTTTTCTCCATTCCCTTCCCCTGGGAGATTTTGTACCCCTCGGATCCAGGCTCATCACCACGTAACCCAGGCTTGCCATGTACTGGTGCCAGAGATCGCCCCCTCCCCAGTTGTTCTGTACTGTAGCTCCGGCGGGCTCTCCGTAAATATATATTATGACCGGGTACTTCTTCGAAGCATCAAATCCAGGGGGTTTGATCATCCAGCCATCCAGCTCAGCAATACCGATATCAACCCTGAAAAATTCTTTTGGATTGAGTGTTAAAGCTTCGAACCAGTCCTTTGCCCCTGCATTGTCCTCCAGCAAACGGATGGACTTATGGCGCGGAAGTGATATCAATTGATAATGATTTGGAGTGGTAACATTCTGAAAGGTATGAATGGCCCAGCTTGCATTGGCCGATATCTGGTAGGAATGCTGACCTGTCATATCCCCGGGTGTAACCCTTTCTGCCTGACCCTTACCGTCAAGTCTGCTCTTGTATAGATATCTTTCTGTCGGTTTGTCAGGCGAGGCAATATAGTAGACGTAGCCACCCTTAGGATCAATGCAGCTGATCCTGACAATATCAAACTCACCCCTTGTGATCAGCATTTCATCTTTCCCATCCCTGGATATTTTATAAAGATGCATCCAGCCATCTTTTTCACTGGTCCATGTAAAATATTTCTCATCATCAAGCCACATGATATTGTCGTGGATATCCAGAAATGCCTCGTCATTTTCGACATGGATCTTGTTTATTTCCATGGTATTGACATCGGCGGTCCATATTGTATTCCTGTTCTGCAAACGATTCATTTGCTGGATCATTACCTCGTTAGAATTTGGAATGAAATCCATTCTCGGGAGGTAATCATTTCGCATATCGCCAGGAATGTCAAACCAGCGGCTTTCGCCACCTTCGGAAGACACTACCCCTACTTTTACGGCAGAGTTTGTGGTACCGACTTTCGGATAAGGAAGGGGGATAGGCACGGAATAGATGGAATCAATATTATTAATCAGGTAGAATGTCCCCGTTCCCTCTGTATTGGAGTGCCAGTAGGCAATATTTTTGCCATCCGGGCTCCAGCGGAATCCATCCCGGCAATGAAACTCTTCTTCATAAGCCCAGTCAAATGTCCCGTTCACAATTTTATCATCACCATCGAATGTCAATTGTGTGATCCGGCCCGTTTCCAGGGTTTCTACATAAATGTTATTCTTGTATACATATCCGGCCTTTGTAGCGTCTGATGAGAATTTGGTAAACATTAGCCTTGCGGGTTCCATGCCCCGGCCAAGTTGTTGCAGGTGGCCTTCCTGCAGGTCTAATACCCAGTAATCTCCCCTTGTATGACGACGCCAGACACGCCTGGTATTGGTAAAAATCAACAGTTTTTGATTGTCCGCCGACCAGGTATATTCCCTTATTGCCAGAGGATCCTTTTTTCCCTTTGGGATCAACATGCTGGTTGATACCAGCACATCCCTCCGGCCGGTTTTTGCGTCATACCTCACAATATCTTTTCCTCCTGTTTCCTGATTGGTCTCCAGTGTGGAATAGCCTTTGTTGTCTTTCATCCAGCTAAGGGAATTGATCCCCTTCTGGGTGAATACATTGTTCTTGTAAATATCCTCGAGGAGTAGTTCGGAAGGATATTTGTCCTCTGCCGAAACACTGAAGAAAAATCCTGAGACAACAACTATTAAGGTTGGGAAAAAACTATTTTTCATAAGAAGATTGATATATATTGAATTATCTTTTTTTTCTTGCCAGGCCCTCATCGCGCATTTCCCTCCACAAAAGAGTCATTTCCTTTCCAAGGGATGCGACAACATCAGGTTCCTGCTCTGAAATATCCCTTATTTGGTTTGGATCAAGAGCCACGTCATATAACTCGAATTTTTGAGGATCATGCATGATCATCCAAGTCTTCAGGTCTAAAGAATCCGGTTTTTCAGGCAACCAGCCAATCAGAGTATAATCATCTTTCCGCATCGACATCTGGGGCATCCTGAAGTAGGTATCGCCGTAGTGAGGATAAAACCATATGGATGGGACTTCCCGTTTCGTCTTTTCATTTAAGAATGCCCCGAATGCATCCATTCCGTCAATGGCCCGATCGGATGGCACCTGTACATTAACCAGTTGGCAGAATGTTGGTAAAAAATCGCAACCATTGAATAGTATATCAGATTCTATGCCCTCCGGAATTACCCCGGGGAACCTGGCTATTCCCGGCACTCTGTGGCCTCCTTCGTAGGGGTATCTTTTCATGCCCTTCAATTTCCCCGGTGAACCGAAGCACTTATCACGGATCGGATCTTCCCATTCTCCCAGTGACTCTTCAAAAGTAACCGGGGTTTCCGGACCATTATCACTCGTAAAAATTACCAGGGTATTGTTTTTCAAACCCAGGCCTTCAAGGGCGGCCATCAGGCGGCCGAATGCATCGTCAAGCTGGGTGACCGTACCATAATATTCACTTTTATTTGCTGAAATATCTTTCACGGGACGTTTTACCCTGCCATATTCAATCCCTCTTTCGAGGTCATCTGTCTCCCGATTGTTGTAGCGCTCACTGTATTCCAGGGGCGGGGAAATTGGCGTATGGGGTTCATGTGATGCAACATACATAAAGAACGGCTTATCCGGGTTCCTTTTGGTTCTGAGCCAGTCACATGCTTCATCAACGATCACATCGCAGTACCATCCCTCTACCTGTCCTACGGGTTCACCATTCCGGATGAATTTTCCGGCATTGGCGGGACCATCAAAGGCATTTACCGTAGTTCCCATCCAATAATCAAATCCCTGGTCTCCGGGTCCGGGTTGATCCCTTCTTCCTTTCTCCAGGTATGAAAGATGCCACTTGCCCCAGAAACTCGTCTCATAGCCCCTGGTCTGCAGAATCTCTGCAATGGTGACTTCATCATCCTGGAGGAATGTGTCTCCACCGCTTATATAAAAAAAACCGCTTCGGTATGGATTCCTACCTGTTAACAGTGCAGATCTTGAAGGGGAACATACTGTCCCTCCAGAGTGGCAATCGGTCATCCTTACTCCCTCGGCAGCAAGTTGGTCAATATTTGGGGTTTGGATGATGGGGCTTCCATAGCAGCCAAGATCACCATAACCCAGGTCGTCAGCCAGGAATACCAGAATATTGGGTAGGGGGACATCGTCTTTACAACCGCCCGGTACCAGAATTACTAAACCAAGGATGAGCAGGAAGTTTCTCATTTTATCTCCTTATGAGTTTATATACACCTCCTTCAATCGTCTCGAATTCAATGGATCCGTCTCTGTGTGTTTTACTTTTTATATTCTTTCCATCCTTCATAACATTAAATCTTCCACCTGCATCAACGCGACAGGTTTCACCGGCCCTTGATATAATTTCCAATGCAGTAAGGGTCTGATCCTTCCATGTCATATCCAACTCAAAACCACCACGGGCACATACACCATCAAACCTGCCCTCATCCCACTTATCCGGTAATGCGGGCAGCAGGTCAATAACTCCTTCATGCGACTGTATAAGCATCTCTGTTATGCCTGCCGCAACACCCTGTGTACCGTCAATTTGAAGGGGGGTAAAACATTTGGCGAAAAGTTGGGGATAGCACTGTTCCTGTATATAACCACTGAAGATCTTTTCTGCCCTGTTTCCATCATACAACCTTGCCCACAGAGCGATTTTCCATCCCCTTGAGAAACCTGTGCCGCCATCACCCCTTTGTTCAAGAACGGCCTTGCATCCATCAATTAACTGGGGGGTCCTTTTAGCAGAAATCACATTCCCGGGATACAGACCATACATATGGGAGAAATGCCTGTGTTTATCCTCCAGCTGTTCCAGGTCTTCTGTCCATTCCTGCAGGGTTCCGTCTATTCCTATCTGGGGGGGAACCAATCTGCTACGAGCTTCAGATACCTCTGCAGCAAAACCAGGATCAAGTCCCAGTTCCTTTGCCGATTCAATGTAATACGCGAACAGATCGCTCAGGATCTGCATATCGATTGAGGATCCGTAACAAATAGTTGTAAAATAATATGACCCTGTCACTTCATCGAAGAAATACCGATAACCGGGCCCTTTGGGTGGATTTTCAGGTGATGTGGAGGGATTGGTAACCAGCCATTTGCCATTAGGATGTTCAACCAGGAAATCCATAAAGAATTGAACAGCTCCTTTGATCACCGGATAAACATCAATCAGGTAGGCCTCATCAGGGTTGA